>NZ_JAOS01000015.1:0-246547 GCF_000523975.1 Mycobacterium sp. MAC_080597_8934
AAAGCGAACATCTGCTCTGGCTAGCCGCCCGCCACGGTTGCTTGATCGCAGTGGACGCCCTCGACGAGCTCGACAGGGTTATCGCGCTGGCCCATCGCGGCGAGAGCGTCCGGATCATGTTGCGGTGCTTCCAGAGGTGAACCCGCACAGCAGATTTGGTCTAAACCCCACCGAATTGGATGCCGCGCTACAACAATGCGCCCAGCAGCGGTCGCGTGTGTCAATGGAAGGATTCTCGTTTCACCTCAACGGATACGAGGTCGCGCCACGTGCGCAGCTGGCGGCCCAGCTGGTTGATCGTGTCGTTGAGGCACGTGCGCAAGGGCTGGCGGCAACGTCCATTTCTATCGGCGGCGGATTCGCAGTGAGCTACCTCGACGCCGAGACGTGGGATCGGTTCTTGCGCGACAGCACCGAAAGCGACTTTCACGCCGGCAAAACGTTCACCCACTTCTACCCCTATCATCAGGAGCCGACCGGGGCCGACATGTTGGCCGCAATCCTCTCCAGCGAGGACGCCGGCGGCCAAGGCACCGTCGGCGACCGATTCGCCACGACGGGAACCAAGCTCCTGCTCGAGCCCGGCCGCGCGTTGCTCAACGGGGCAGGATTCACCGTTTTTCCCGTGCAGGGATTCAAGCGGCGCGGCGACTACGGGATCATCACCGTTCTCGGGCTGAGCATGAGCTTGTCGGAGCAGTGGAAATCCAGCGAGTTCCTCCCGGATCCGACGCTGTGGCCGCAAGAAAGCTCGGACGAGCTGCAGTCGACAGGCCCGGTCCGATGCTGCGTCGGCGGGGCTAGCTGCCTGGACTATGACATGCTGACCTGGCGAAAAGTGGAGCTACCGCGGCAGCCGCGTTATGGTGACCTGCTGATCTACCCCAACACCGCTGGCTACCAGATGGACAAGAACGAATCCGAGTTCCATGGACTCCCCTTGCCGCCGAAACTCGAGGTGACTTGCGACGACGAGGGCCGGTTTCGCTGGCGCCCCGACCAGAATGGCGATCGCTGGTGAGCCGGGCGCCCGTGGGTGAAAACCGCCGGGTGCGGCTTGCTCCCCTGATGCGCACCGGCCGGCAGCTCACCGCTTTGGCCGCACCCATCGCGGGTGTGCAATTCGCCCAAGTTGCGTTGACCACCACCGATTTGGCCATGATGGGCCTCATCGGAGTGCAAGCCATCGCCGCCGGTGGGCTTGCCGCGATCCTGTACAACCTGATGCGCACCATGTGCGTCGGTGTAGTCACCGCGGTGGGAAATCTGGTCGCCACTGCAGCCGCTCAAGGGGAGGCACGTTCCGGAAGCGACCGCCCAGACACCAAGGCGCACACGGAGATCCGCCAGATCAACCGATCCGCCTTCTTGGTGGCCACCATGACGGCTGTCCTTCTCGGCGCCGCACTGATCGCCTTGGGCTATGTATTGCCCGTCTTCGGGGTGGACAAAGACGTGCTGGCCCTCGCGCGACCCATGATGATTGCCTTAGCTCCAGGGCTTGTCCCGATGGTGTGGCTGAATGTGTTGCGGCAGTTCTCCGTTGGTATGCGCCGCCCCGGTCCCCTGTTGGCGGTCAGCATCGCCTCCATCGCACTGAACGCGGCGCTGGACTTGGTGTTCATCTACGGACTGCTGGGCCTCCCCCGGCTGGGCTTGGCAGGCATCGGACTGGCAACGACGCTGGTGCAGGTACTCACCGTTGCGGCCTTCTATTTCATCCTGCGCCGTGACAATCACCTCGCCCCGCTGCTGTCGATCGACGGCTGGAATGCCGACGCTGAAATGGCCCGCCACATCCTGCGGTTGGGAGTCCCTATTTCATTGACGTACGGCTCGGAGGCGGGGATCACGTCGCTGGCCGCCGTGGTGATGGGAACCTTCGGCCCCATCGTGTTGGCTGCGCACAATGTGGTGACTCAGCTGACCCGCATCGCCTTCCAAATCAGCATCGGCTTATCACACGGATCATCCATCCTCATCAGCCGTGCGACCGGCAAAGGTGATAAAGGGCAGGCCGAGCAGATAGCGGTCGTCGCGCTTCTCCTGGGGGTAATTAGCACGGTGACACTCGGACTGCTCTACGTGGTAGCCCCCTACTGGGTTTTACGGCCATTTTTAGACCCCGCCGATTCGGCCACTATTGTGATCGCCAAATTCTTCCTCTTCTTCGCGATAATCCAGCAAATCGTGGACTTCACCCAAAACATCGCCGTGGGACTCCTGCGGGGCATCGGCAACACCAAAGCCGGCTTGCGAGCAACCACGATCGGGTACTGGTTGGTTGGCCTGCCCGCTATGTTGCTCCTGACATTCCCGGCGCAATTGCATGGGGCCGGAGTGTGGATCGGGCTCAGCACCGGCTTCGCCGCGACGGCGGCGCTGCTGCTGCGACGGTTCCGCAAGGATCTGCCTCAAGCAGTCTGACCGGCGTCTGCGTTTTGATAGCGGGAGTTGACGTATAGGGTGCGGTCAGTGGGTTTTGTGGCGCGGTTTCGCGGGTTCGACACGGCCAGCCGGATTCTGCTGATCAATCAGTTCGGCATCAACGTCGGTTTCTACATGCTGATGCCCTATCTGGCCGGCTACCTGGCCGGCCCGCTCGCGCTGGCGGCGTGGGCTGTCGGGCTGGTCCTGGGTACCAGGGATTTCTCTGAGCTCGGCATGTTCATCGTGGGAGGCACCCTTGCCGATCGGCTGGGCTACAAGTGGCTGATCGTGGCCGGATGTCTACTGCGCACCGGTGGGTTCGCACTACTGGTGACGGGCCAGTCCTTGCCCGTCGTGTCGATCGCCGCCGCAGCCACCGGTTTCGCCGGTGCATTGTTCAACCCAGCGATCCGCGCGTATCTGGCCGCCGACGTCGGCGTCCGCCGTGTCGAGGCGTTCGCGATGTTCAACATTTTCAATCACGCCGGCATCTTGCTTGGCCCAATTGTTGGACTTGCCCTGATGGCCATGGACTTTCGGGTCGCCGCGGCCGGCGCGGCAGTCGTCTTCGCCGTGCTCACAGTCGTGCAACTACTGGCGTTGCCTCGCTGCCGCGCCGACCCAGCGCCGGAGAAGACCTCGATACTGCAAGATTGGCGGGTCGTCGTCGCTAACCGCTCTTTCCTGTTGTTCGCCGCGGCGATGACCGGTTCCTATGTGCTCTCGTTTCAGATCAATCTCGCACTGCCGTTGCAGGCGTCGATGCTGGCGCCAGGATCTCATTCATTACTAGTCGCAGCACTTTTCGCCGTTTCAGGGCTCACCGCGGTTGGTGGACAATTACGCATCACCCGCTGGTTCGCCGAGAGGTGGGGAACCAGACGCAGTTTGGCCGTGGGCCTGACCATAATGGCAGCGTCGTTCCTGCCGTTGATCGTCGTCCCAGACCGCGAACGCTTCGGTGCTCTTCCGGCGATCGCGGCGCTTCTGATGTCTGCGGGCCTGCTGGCCATCGGCTCGGCCGCCGTCTTCCCGTTCGAGATGGACATTGTGGTCTCGCTGGGCGGCCGACTGGTCGCCACCCATTACGGCTTGTACAACACCATCATCGGGGCCGGAATCCTCGTCGGTAATTTGGCCACGGGCGCGGTCATGGGTTCCGCACGACAAATGGGCCTGGGCGAACTGGCATGGGCAGGAATGGTTCTCGTCGGAATCGTCGCCGCTGTGGCCTTACACCGCCTGGACCGGACCCACCGCCTGCAGCCCGCCCACTCTGACGTTTTGCCCACCTGAGCGGCCGGCTGTTGGTGGGCCGCAGCACGGTTCGGCGCCTACATACAGTCAGGGCGATGCGTAAGCGATCATGTCCCCCACGCGATCCTTACCTCCAGCGAGGCCACACCAGCTCAAGTCGGTGCGTTGGCACCCCGACGAAAGCGGCGGTGATGGCTACCCGACCTCCCGGGGCACCCACAGCGGAAGCTTTCCGGCTTAGACGATATGCATTGGCGGGCCGGCGAAGGCGAACGACGGGCACTGATCATGGCTCACCACCTCGCAGTGCCAATCCGGCACGAGATCGGAACTGACTGGGGCCTATCGGGAACACCAGGGGCGGCCCGTGGCGGGTCACACGGCCCGCGCGCAGACCTAATGACGGCGCGCCTTTATACCTGGCGCGTGAAGCCGTGGATTGACCGGAGGTACCCTACGGGGGTGGTGTAGATCACACCGAGAGACGTCTATCCGATGCCACTGTATCCGCTGGCTACAGATGATGGCCTGCGTATAGCTCGACGGCCTGCGGGTCGCATCGAGTCGCAGATGCGATGACAAATCACCGGTAGATGAGGGGTAACCCAGGTGATCATCAGGATACTGGTTAGCGCTGCAATCGCTGTCGCCTCCGTCGGACAAGCCCCACCGACCAGTGCTGACCCGAATCCGTTCGGCACACTCAGCTGTAGCTGTTGACCGCGCTCACTGAAATTCCCCACTGATGCTCATCGAAATTCCCCACCCGTGTGGCTCCGCCGAGAAGGGCGGGCGGGTCTGCTGCACGAATAGGTGACATCTGAGTTGGCTTGCCCAGCATGGGCGGGCTGGAAGGATGTCCCCATGGCAAGGCCCTACCCCCGCGAGTTCCGCGACGACGTCGTCCGGGTCGCTCGCAACCGCGATGACGGTGTAACGATCGAGCAGATCGCCACCGATTTCGGAGTGCACCCGATGACGCTGCAGAAATGGCTCCGTCAGGCCGACATCGACGAAGGCACCAAGCCCGGCAAGAGCGCCAGCGAGTCCGGTGAGCTGCGCGAAGCCCGACGGCGGATCAAACTGCTAGAGCAAGAGAACGAGGTGCTGCGCCGGGCCGCAGCGTATTTATCGCAGGCCAATCTGCCGGGAAAAGGGTCTACCCGCTCGTGAAAGAGCTCGCCGCCGACGGGATCCCCGTCGCGGTGACGTGCCGGGTACTCAAGCTCTCCCGCCAACCGTATTACCGCTGGCTGGCCGACCCCATCACCGAGGCCGAACTCATCGAGGCCTACCGCGCCAATGCGCTGTTCGACGCGCACGCAGACGATCCGGAGTTCGGCTACCGCTACCTCGTGGAGGAGGCGCGCGATGCCGGCGAGCCGATGGCCGAGCGCACCGCATGGCGGATCTGCTCGCAGAATCGACTGTGGAGCGTGTTTGGTAAGAAACGCGGCAAGAACGGCAAAGTCGGGCCGCCGGTGCACGACGATCTTGTCGAGCGTGACTTCACCGCTGAAGGGCCAAATCAGTTGTGGCTCAGTGACATCGAGCGCCGTGAGGCGCTGTTCAACCGAACGGAGGTGAGAGACCACCGTCGCCGAGCCATCGCAGTGGCCCGGTAGAAGCTGGGGGCAGCCTGATCTAAAGAGACTTTGGTGAGGGTGGGAAGCAGCCCCGACAACGCCGGGACGGCCTGGTACTGCCAGACGGGTCGGGTCCGGCTAGCGAGACGGGAAGGTGTACGCGAGGAACCAGCGGCTGAACGCCTCTTAAGAGAAGACCACCAGCTCCAACCTGGCGGATGCGGGCTGGGCAGCGACGCGCACCCGCCCTGAGGGCGGGGAACTCGTGGGCCGGTTGATGTCGCCGGTTCGGGAGGTCACGGTGAAGGACTGCGGCGTAGCCGTGACGAGGTCGCAGGGGCATAGCTGGACACCTCACCCGTCAAACGGTTGACAGTGAACACGGGAACCACCGCGCCGGTCCCCGGTCAGATCCGGCAGCCAGCCGGGCTGGAGGGGTAGGCAGTCGTCGGCTGATGCCGGTGTGGTGGGGCGGAGGAGCCGTAGTAGTCCGAGGCCGGGAAAGCCGGTCGCATGGCAAAGGGCTCCAGCGGGTTCGCGGCGAGTACGCAGACTGTGGAGGTCACTTGTGAATACGAGTGCTTTGTGGCCCGACCCGGACACGGCCGAGCTGCGGGTACGCAGGATGCAACGCAAACTGCACCATTGGGCGGTTGATGAAAGCGACCGCTGTTTCGATGATTTGTACAACCTCGTTTATGACCCCGCATTCCTCACCCTCGCGTGGGAGCGGGTGCGGACGAACAAGGGTGCGCGCTCAGCCGGTGCCGATGGGACCGCACCGCGGTCTGTCGGTGCGGCAGAGGCGGTCGGACTGCTTCAGCGGCTCCGCGAGGAACTCAAGGAGCGGATATTCCGGCCGGATCCGGTGCGGGAGGTGATGATCCCGAAGGCGAACGGCAAGCTCCGCCGCCTGGGTATCGCGACCGTCGCCGACCGGGTCGTGCAAGCTTCGCTGAAGCTGGTGCTGGAGCCCATTTTCGAGGCGGACTTTCATCCGTGCGCATATGGGTTCCGGCCGGGCAGGCGAGCCCAGGACGCCATCGCTGAGATCCATCACCTCGCCAGCGGCTCACGGGCCTATCACTGGGTTTTCGAGGGAGACATCACGGCGTGCTTCGATGAAATCTCGCATTCGGCCCTTATGGGCCGGGTGCGGCGACGTGTCGGGGACAAACGCGTTCTGGCCCTGGTGAAGTCGTTCCTCAAAGCCGGGATTCTCTCGAAAGATCTCGGCTACCGGGACACCATCACCGGCACTCCGCAAGGCGGAATCCTCTCACCACTGCTCAGCAATGTCGCCCTGTCCGTTCTCGACGAGCACTTCGCCGCGAAGTGGAAGGCGCTCGGCCCGGAATGGACACGTGCCAAGCATCGACGCGCCGGAGTTCCGACCATGAAAATCGTCCGCTACGCAGACGATTTCTGTGTCATGGTCCACGGCACTCGCGCTGATGCCGAAGCGCTTTGGGACGAGATCGCAGCAGTGCTCGCGCCGATGGGCCTGCGCCTGTCGGTCGAGAAGAGCAGGATCTGCCACGTCGACGAGGGGTTCGAGTTCCTCGGCTTCCGCATCCAACGGCAGATCAAAAGGGGCACGACCAAGCACTACGTCTACACCTGGCCGTCGAAGAAGGCACTTATGTCCATCACCGACAAAGTCAGGAATCTGACGCGGCGACACAAACATCGAACGCTCGCTGATCTGCTGCGCCAACTCAACCCCGTCCTGCGGGGATGGTGCAATTACTTCCAGCACGGGGTGTCCAAACGCACCTTCGACTACCTCGACCACTTCACATGGTGGCGGGTGGTGACTTGGATGCGCAAACGGCACCACGGGCTGGCGTGGGGCGTCTTCCATCGACGGTTCCTGCCCAATTGGCAAATCCGCGAAGGCAAGACGGCGATGTTTCGGCCGCAGAAGGTAGAGGTCACCCGATACCGCTACCGGGGCACGAAAATCATCACCCCTTGGACAGCGAGGCCGACGGACATCACTGCACCAGTGGCCTGAATCCGTGGAGAGCCCGTTGCGGAGAAATTCGCTCGGCGGGTTCGGAGGGCGGGCCGGGGAAACGGATCGGTAGAAATGCCGACACCGCGCCCCGGTCCGACCCCTACACTGAGCACCGCACCGGTGAGGGCAAGCTCTACCTCTGTGCGATTAAGGACGTGTTCTCCAACCGGATCGTCGGCTACAGCATCGACTCCCGAATGAAGTCACAACTGGCCATCCGGGCACTACACAGCGCGGTAGCCCGACGCGGAGATGTCGCGGGGTGCATTCTGCACTCGGATCGCGGATCTCAGTTCCGGTCAAGGAAATTCGTACACGCCTTGAATCAACACGAGATGGTCGGCTCTATGGGCCGTGTCGGAGCCGCCGGCGACAACGCCGCCATCGAGAGCTTCTTTAGCCTGCTGCAGAAGAACGTGCTCGACCGCCGCCGCTGGGACACCCGAGAACAACTCCGCATCGCGATCGTCACCTGGATCGAGCGCACCTACCACCGGCGCCGCCGCCAGTCCGGCCTCGGGCGGTTGACCCCGATCGAATTCGAAGCAATCATGACCACACCGGCCAGTCAGGCCGCGTGACCGAAACTGTCACCTGATCGTGCAGCAGACCCGGCCTCCTTCGAAGCTTCTGGTGTCTGACGCCAGTTGCTCCATCGAAGGAGGCCCGCTTTCTCATGCTCACATGGGAGGACGATGTGGAAGTACATGCCCTACGCAAACGTGGTTGGACGATCTCGGCGATCGCCCGCCACACCGGCTTTGACCGTAAGACGGTCCGCAAGTACCTGGCCGGCGACGGCAAGCCCGGGGTGCGGGCCCGGCCCGACCCGGATCCGTTCGAGCCGTTCGTCGACTACGTCACCGCGCGGCTGACCGAGGACCCGCACCTGTGGGCCCGCACCCTCTACGACGAACTCGAGAACCTTGGGTTCGCCCTGTCGTATCAGAGCCTGACCCGCAACATCCGAACCCGCGATCTGCGGCCGGTGTGTGAGGCGTGCCGGACCGCCACGCAGCGCCCAAACGCGGTTATCCCACATGCACCGGGTGATGAAACCCAATGGGATTGGCTGGAATTGCCCGACCCACCGCAATCGTGGGGCTGGGGCAAGACTGCGCACCTGCTGGTCGGCTCGCTGTCGCACTCGGGCAAGTGGCGCGGTTATTTGGCGCCGAGCGAGGACCAGCCGCATCTGGTCGCCGGCCTGGACCGCGTGACCCGCGGCCTGGGAGGTTGTACCCGGGTGTGGCGCTTCGACCGGATGGCCACGGTCTGCGACCCCGGTAGCGGCCGGGTGACCGCCTCCTTCACCGGGGTGGCCAAGCACTATGGCGTGTCGGTGGCGATCTGCCCGCCCCGGCGCGGCAACCGCAAGGGCGTGGTGGAAAAGGTCAATCACACCGCTGCGCAACGCTGGTGGCGCACCCTGGCCGACGAGGTGACCGTCGAGGCGGCGCAAGCGAGCCTGGATCGCTTCGCCCGGGTCCGCGGCGATACCCGGCTGCGGGCCACCGCTGATGGCCGCTCCTCGGTCGCCGTGGTGGCCGAAACGGAGCCACTACAACCGGTGGCGGCGCAGGCGTATCCGGTGATCGTGGCCGAGGCACGCACCGCCTCGCGCCAAGCGATGGTGTCCTACCGCGGTAACCGCTACTCGGTGCCCCCGGAGTTGGCCGCCGCCAACGTGGTGGTGTCTCATCCCGTCGGCGGGCAGTTCTGCGACATCGCCACCATGAGCGGGATCGTGATCGCCCGACACCGACTGGCCGCCGACGGGCTCGGAGTGATGGTGCGTGACAGCGGCCATGTCATCGCCCTGGACGCCGTGGCAATGGCCACCGCGACCACCGGGCGCCCGCACCGCCGCAAGGAAGGCATCCCACCCGGACCGGCTGCCAAAGCCGCTGCCGCGCAACTGCTTGCACTCAAGCAGCCATCCACCACCGCAATTGAAACGTCGACTCCGTCAACCGATTCCACCGTCATCGATCTTTCCGCCTACGAGCGGGCCGCCCAGAACAGGACCATCCAATGACCCCCACCCCGCGCACCGGAAAGCCCACCACCACGACCGAGGAATCGCCGTCGGCGGCGGCGAGCCGCTATCAGCAGTTGCGTTCGCATCTGGCCGAGCTCAAACTGGCCGCGGCCGCCGAAGCCCTACCGGCGGTGCTCGACCAGGCCACCGCTGAGGGGCTGTCGCTGACCGTTGCCTTGGAGCGGCTGCTGGCCGTCGAGGTCGAGGCTTCCACCGCCCGCCGACTGGCCGGGCGGCTGCGGTTCGCCTGCATACCCACCCGGCCACCCTGGCCGATTTCGATGTCGATGCCGCCGCCGGGATCGACCGCAAGCTGATCGACGAGCTGGGCACCTGCCGCTACCTGGAATCGGCGACCAACATCCTGCTCATCGGCCCGCCCGGGACCGGCAAGACGCACCTATCCGTCGGGTTGGCAAGGGCCGCAGCCCATGCCGGATACCGGACGTACTTCACCACCGCCGCCGATCTGGCCGCCCGCTGCCACCGCGCCGCGATCGAGGGACGCTGGGCCACCACCATGCGCTTCTTCGCCGGCCCGACCCTTCTGGTGATCGATGAACTCGGCTACCTTCCGTTGCCCGCCGAAGCCGCTTCGGCATTGTTTCAGGTTGTCTCCCAACGCTATTTGAAGACCAGCATCGTGATCACCACCAACCGCGGGGTGGGTGCATGGGGTGACATCCTCGGCGACACCACCGTGGCCGCCGCCATGCTCGACCGCCTACTGCACCGCTCCGTGGTCATCAACCTCGACGGCGAGTCCTACCGCCTCCGCGACCACCACGCCGCCGCGGAAACCCTGCGCCGAACCACCACCGGCACCCGCCAACAACTACACTGACCGCTGCTCACAGGTGAGGATTTTCGGCGAGCACAGCCGGGGATTTTCGATGAGCGCCGTCACTGTCGAGACACTGCTCCTCCGGGCAGCCCAGCCCTAGGGGAAGAGACAGACCGCGGAGTGCAAGACGGTATGTCTGCCTGGTTGCCAGGACATCGCGCCGAGCCAGTGAAATGAGCCCAGGACATCGCGTCAAGCCAATGAAATAAGCGCCTGGTGTCCCCTGCTACCCAGTCCGCCCTGGAGCAGATCTGGGACTACACCCGCAACCGGTGGAGTGCCAACCAAGCCGAAACGTACGTGCGCGAGATTCAGTGAGCCATTGATCCGGCAGCGTTTTCAGAACCGGAAACGACATTCACCGACGACTTCAACATCCGGGGGCGCGCCCCGGCAATTCCGGTCGGGAGCGTCCCGGGGAGTGGTGTAAGTGATGGCGGCGTGTCGGTCCCTGACGTAAGAGGGCCATCGCGTGAGTCTCTGTGGTGAAACGACCAAGAATCACTACCGAGAGGAACATCGCGATGGCCCTGGACCAGTCTGCCTTGCTGGAGGTGCTCGACGCACTGCGCACCGCCGATGCCGGTGAGCGGATCACTCAAGCCGCCGAAACGATCTACCAAGCCTTGATCGACGCGGAGTTGACCGCGTTCATCGGGGCTTCTCCCCATGAGCGCACCGAGACCCGCTCCAATCAGCGCAACGGCTCGCGTCCGCGCACGCTGTCCACGGTCGCAGGGGACCTGGAACTGCGGATTCCCAAGCTGCGCACCGGGTCATTTTTCCCGGCGTTGTTGGAGCGGCGTCGCCGGGTCGATCAGTGCTTGTTCGCGGTGGTGATGGAGGCCTACCTGCACGGCACCTCCACCCGCAAGGTCGACGATCTGGTCAAGGCACTGGGTACCGATACCGGGATCTCCAAAAGCGAGGTCAGCCGGATCTGCAAAGACCTCGACACCGAGGTCGCGGCCTTCCGGGACCGGCCGTTGGGTGATCAGCGCTTTCCGTATGTCTTCCTCGACGCCACCTACTGCAAGGCCCGGGTGAATCATCGGGTGGTGTCGCAGGCGGTGGTCATCGCCACCGGGGTGGCCGCTGACGGGCGCCGCGAGGTACTGGGCTTTGAGGTCGGAGACTCCGAGGACGGGGCGTTCTGGACCGCGTTTTTGCGGTCGTTGAAATCCCGCGGTCTGGCCGGAGTCCAACTGGTCATCTCCGATGCCCATGCCGGACTGCGCAGTGCCATTGACGCCGTGCTGATCGGGGCCGCCTGGCAGCGGTGTCGAGTGCACTTCCTGCGCAACGTGCTCGCCCAAGTGCCCAAGGGCTCCGCAGAGATGGTCGCCGCCGCGATCCGCACCGTCTTCGCCCAGCCAGACGCCGAGCACGTGCGCGAACAACTCGACACCATCGCCGGCATGCTCGGCCGCCAGTTCCCCAAGGTCGAAACCATGTTGCGCGAGGCCGCCGCCGACATCACCGCCTTCGCCGACTTCCCGGTGGCCCACTGGAAAAAGATCTGGTCAACCAACCCACTGGAGCGATTGAACAAGGAAATCAAACGCCGCACCGACGTCGTCGGCGTGTTCCCCAACCCCGCCGCGCTGTTACGGCTGGCCGGCTCGGTACTCGTTGAGGCCCACGACGAATGGCAGGTCGCCGACAAGCGCTACCTCTCCGAGACCAGCCTCGCTCTGCTCGACGTCAGTGACCAAAGTGCCGAAACCATTGCCCCCACAGCCGCTCTCACGGCATAGTGGCTACCACAGAGCCACACGCGGACACGCGACCGCTCTTACACCACTCCACGGGACGTGACCTTCCGGTCTCCGCCGTGAGTCACCGCATCGCCCACGGTCGGCAAGGCACTCGGGACCCCGCTGCGCCGGCCGACGACTTCCCCAGTTAGTCAGCATGCCGGGCGATATTCAAGCCGCTCCGCATTCTGCGCCGCTCCGCGAGCCAATCACGACCGCTGGCCAGCCAGCCGTCGCCATCTCGCGCCAACATGCCGCCACCATTGTTCGGGACCACCGCCAGGGTGGCGCGTCAACTCGGAACAGCCGCCACTGCGCGCCGCTCGCCTGCCACTCGGCCATCGTGACACCCGACCTCGCGTTTCACCGGCCAAGAAACCGGGCGGGCGCGAGTTGAGACTTCCACGTGTCGCGGACCGCGTGTTGGCACACGCGGTACCCGCGTTCGACCCTCAGGCCACTCGGTAGTCTGCCGCTGATGGAGCAAGCGTTAGCGCGAGCCTTAGTTGCGATGGACCCTGTGCCGCTGTCAGTCGTGCACGGAATCGTCAGCGACGACTGGCTCACTGCGGACCAGACTCATTTCGACGTGCGCTTCCCGCAATTGACGTTCTCGGTGTAGACCTCGTCGACTACCGAAACGAAGGGCGAGAAGGCCATTCGTCTCCGCGTGCCCTGTGTCGTGTCCGTGCCAGAGCCGCTCCGCCCCTCGAGCGTGGCGGGATAACCCGACGCGCGGTTTTCGAGGTCGCACGACGGAGGACCATCGGTTCGCAGAAGCGCCGCGCGCAGGGAGACCGCCACCGCGCCATGGCTCAGTCATCCGCGCCCCGATCATTTCGGTTCACGTCCAACCGCGCTGCCTGGCGCGTCAACCGGCTAACCCTCTTTGCACTGCAAATGACCCGTGCGGCCGGGTGCACTTACCTGAAAGTTAGCGCTGCTAATTTTCACCATGCGCCGAACATCACACCTTTTGCACTTAGGTCTCGTATTGATAACATTTCGTCCAGATGTTTTCCGGAGCAGCGTGGTAGGGGGCGTTGACGCAGTGGTCTTGGAGGCAAGAACGGTTTCGGAACGGGTGTGCCCGCGCTGCGGTACGTCTTTCGAAGTACCCGATAAGGGGCCGGGTCGACGCCCTGTGTGGTGCTCCGCGCGTTGCCGGCGGCGAGCATCCGCGGAGCGCATCGCAGCCCTTGATTCCGGCGCGGCGGTGCGTGTCGTCGAGGTGCCTCGCGCGCATCGTCCCGACCCTGATGCGCGCCTACCGCTGCCCTCCATGGAGACCTTGGCGCGCCTGTTTCTTAGCTCGGACTACCAATGCAAAATTCTCCTGCAATCCCTTGTGCACCGGTACGCGTCGGGCGACATCGGCGACGAGTTGCGGTCCGCGATGGAGCAGTTCGCGGCCTCGGTAGATCTCCACCGGGTCCTGTCGGAGGATCCGTCGTACCGGCAGGCCCGCGACGAGATCGAGACGCTCCGCAGGCGTCTCCGCCATGACGTCGACGCTGCCGATCAGCGCGACCAGGAACTGGCCCGCCTGCGCCGTGAGTCTGAGGAGTTGCGGCGATTGCGAATCCGCGTGGCGGAATTGGAGTCTGTCGTGGCGAGCGCCGCTTACCCACTGCACCAAGCTGGCCAGCACGACGTCATGCTCAGCCGCCAGCAGCGCCGCGCAGCAGAACGCGCGGCCCGCAAAGGTCGCTACTAAGCCGGCGGCCACACACACCGAGCCGGAGTGGAGCAGCGGCGCACGACTGCCGACCGAACCGGTGAGCGCGGGAAGATGCGCCAATTCTCGTCCCGGCCGACCGTCGCGTAACGCCACCGCCAGCTCTAGCCTTTAGAAACGAGGTACCGCACGACACTGGCGCCCGAAAGCTCGCGCCGGCCGATGCGGGAAGGGAACGCAGCACGATGGCCTTGCTAGACGGGCACTGGTACAGCTCAGCCGAACTTGCCGAGCTGCTCCACGTCGACGCATCCACCATTCGACGCTGGCGTACGTCGCATCCGCCCAAAGGCCCGGCCTTCGTACGCGTTTCGGACCGGGTGTACATGTATAACTCCAACGATGTCGAGGCATGGTTGTCCAGTCGGCACGTTGACCCCGGCGAGGTCGCGTGATGGCCGAAGAACTGACACTTCCACTTGGTGTTTCGTTATCAGTTGACATCGAGGAGCGCCCCAGCCGAGCTGCTCCCTTCCGCGCTCGGGTCCGGTGGATCGACCCGATCACCAAGAGCCGCGCTTCGAAATCAGCTTCGTTTGCAACGCGTGAAGCCGCGGTCGACTGGGCCGCCCGGATGGAACGCGCCGCGGCGCACGGGGTCGACCCGAAGACGGCCACGACGTCGCTGGCGGAATACGGCACCACGAACATGGAATTGGCGCTGCGTGGGCTTGAGTCCAAGACCACCGATCCCTACCTGGCCGGCTGGCGCAAACGCGTTGTCCCGACGCTTGGGCACCTGCCCATTGCGATGGTCACCAACGGTGCAGTGGATCGAGCTGTGCACGCGTGGATCGCGGACGAATGCAGTCGATCAACTGTCAAGAACAGCCTCGCCGTGCTCGTCCGCATCATGGAACAAGCGCTGCGAGACGGCATCATCGACCGCAATCCGGCTCGAGTCTCCGGTTGGCAGCGCCAATACAAGCTCGCCGAGGACGAACTCGACGATCCACGGGCACTTGCGCTCCCGAACTGGACTGCCCTCACCACCCTCGCCGATGCACTCGTCGCCCGGTCGGCGGGCCGTTATCGGGGTTGGGGTGACGCAGTCATCTTCGAGGCGTGCACCGCCGCCCGCATCGGCGAAGTGGCCGGATGCCTGGTGCGCGACATCAACACCCACGAGTGGATATGGACGGTGCGCCGTCAGACCACCCCATCGCCGGGTGGCTTGGTGGACAAGAACACTAAGGGCAAACGTGCGCGCGAAGTCCCGTTGATCCCGGCTGTCCGCGAACTCGTCCAGCGACGGATGGACGTCGTCGCAAGCAACCCCGATGCGCGACTCTTCATCGGCCCCAGGGGCGGAAGGATCACCACAGCCACGCTGCGCGACGCCACCTCTTGGGATGCCGTGGTCACCCAGCTCGGCTACGAAAAGCTCACGCGCCATGGTTTACGGCATACGGGACTGACGTGGATGGCCGATGCCGGTGTCCCGCTACACATCCTCCGCAAGATCGCCGGTCACGGAGCGCTGACAACGACCCAGCGCTATCTGCACCCCGATCGGCAATCCGTCATCAATGCGGGCGACCTGCTTGAGCGGCACTTGTGGTCCCCAAGTGGTCCCCAACTCCGCGTCATCTCATCCTGACCTAATCGCGTCACCGCAGATCAGGACACATTTCCTCTGGTCGGGCTGACAGGATTTGAACCTGCGACCACTTGACCCCCAGTCAAGTGCGCTACCAAACTGCGCCACAGCCCGCGCGCCGGCGGTTGCACCGGCAGCAGGTCGAAAGCCTACCGTAAAGGATTGGCCTGCCGGGCAAGCGACCTCCCGTCAGTCACCAGTGAAGGATGCCGGCACGCCCAGACGCAGGCGCGGACGATGAGATGACCCGCAGACACGCCAGCACCGGCGCTAGCGGATTTCGAACAGCGCGATACCTCCAGACACAGCCCACGCCACTCAGCGCCGCCGGGCCCCGCGCTTCTCCCGCACCCGCACGTTGATCCGGATCGGCGTCCCCTCGAACCCGAACGCCTCGCGCAGGCGCCGCTCCAGGAAACGCCGGTATCCGGCCTCGAGAAAGCCGGTGGTGAACAGCACGAAAGTCGGCGGCCGGGCGGCGGCCTGGGTGGCGAACAGGATGCGCGGCTGCTTGCCGCCCCGCACCGGCGGCGGGGTGGCCGCCACCACCTCCTTCAGCCAGGAGTTCAGCGGGCCGGTGGCGATCCGGGTGTCCCACGACGCCAGGGCGGTCTCCATCGCCGGCACCAGCTTGGCCACCGCGCGACCGGTTTTCGCGGAGATGTTGACCCGCGGCGCCCACCGCAGCTGCACCAGCTCGCGGTCGATCTCGCGTTCCAGCAGCTCGCGGCGGTCCTCGTCGACCAGATCCCATTTGTTGAACGCCAACACCAGGGCCCGGCCGGCTTCGATCACCATGGACAGCACCCGCTGGTCCTGCTCGGTGAGCGGGGCCGACGCGTCGATCAGCACGATCACCACCTCGGCCGCGTCGATGGCCGAGTGCGTGCGCACCGACGCATAGAACTCGTGGCCGCTGGCCTGCCCCACCTTGCGCCGCAGACCCGCGGTGTCGACGAACCGCCACACCCGATCGCCCAGCTCGATCAGCGAGTCCACCGGGTCCACCGTCGTCCCGGCCACATCGTGCACCACCGAGCGCTGATCGCCGGCCAGCTTGTTCAACAGCGAGCTCTTGCCCACGTTCGGCTTGCCCACCAGCGCCACCCGCCGCGGCCCGCCGGGCCTGGGCGCCACCTCGGACACCTCGGGCAGCGCGGCCAGCACCTCGTCGAGCAGGTCGGCCACCCCGCGGCCGTGCATCGCGCTGATCGGGTGCGGCTCGCCGAGGCCCAGCGACCACAGCATCGCCGCGTCGGCCTCGGCCTTGTCGCTGTCAACCTTGTTGGCGGCCAAGAAGACCGGCTTCCCCGACCGCAGCAGGATCCGGGCGGCGGCCTCGTCGGCGGTGGTGGCGCCGACGAGCGCGTCGACCACCAGGATCACCGCGTCGGCGGTGCGCATGGCCACCGACGCCTGTTCGGCGACCAGCTGCTGCAGCCCCTTGGCGTCGGGCTCCCATCCCCCGGTGTCCTGCACGACGAATCGGCGCCCGGTCCACAGCGCGTCGTAGGACACCCGGTCGCGGGTGACGCCCGGCACGTCCTGCACCACCGCCTCCCGGCGGCCCAGGATCCGGTTCACCAGCGTCGACTTGCCGACGTTGGGCCGCCCCACCACCGCGACCACCGGCGCGGGGGGCGCGTGCGCCGCCTCGTCGAGCTCGAATTCGACCGCTTCCCAGTCGCTTTCGTCGCTCCATGTTCCGTCGTGAGTCACCGCGCCACTTCGCTTCGCTGCCTGACCAGATCCCGCAGGTGGTCGATCACCTGCGCCTCGGTCATGTCACTGGTGTCGACCACCACCGCGTCGGGAGCCGCCCGCAACGGCGACACCCGCCGGGTGGAATCCAGGTGGTCGCGCCGGCGGACGTCGGCGAGCACCGCCTCGTAGTCGTCGGCCAGCCCCGCCGCCACGTTCTGGTCGTTGCGCCGCCGGGCCCGGGTCTCGGCCGAGGCGGTCAGGAAGATCTTCACCGGCGCGTCGGGCAGCACCACGGTGCCGATGTCGCGGCCCTCGACGACGATACTGCCGGGGCCGGAAGCCATTTCGCGCTGCAAGCCGACCAGGCGGGTGCGCACGGCGGGAACCGACGACACCGCGGACACCGCCGCGGTGACCTTGTCGCCCCGGATCTCGGTGGAAACGTCTTCTCCGGCAAGGAAATAACGGTCACCGTCGGGGTGATAGTCCACCGACATCCGCACCGCCTGCGCGGCGCGCCCGACGGCTTCGGCGTCGGCCGGGTCGATGCCGGCGCGCAACACCGCCAGCGTCACCATCCGGTACATTCCCCCGGTATCCAGATAGCGCGCACCCAGCGCGCGCGCCAATCCCTTTGAGACGGAGGACTTTCCGGTCCCCGCGGGGCCGTCGATGGCCACCACGACGTCGGCGCTCACAGCCCGACCGCCTGGTAGAGCCGGCCCACCTCGTCGCGTCCCAGCGCCCGAATGCTGCCCGGCCGCTGCTTGCCCAGGGAAATCGGCCCGATGTCGGTGCGCACCAACGACTCGACCGGGAAGCCCGCGGCCGCCAGCAGCCGGCGCACAATGCGATTCCGCCCCTCGTGCAACGTCACCCGCACCAGCGTCTTGCCCGGGATGGCGTCCACCACCGCGAAGTCGTCGACGCGCGCCATCCCGTCGTCCAGCTCGATGCCCGCGCGCAGCGTCTTGCCCAGCCCGCGCGGTATCGATCCGGTGACCGTCGCCAGATACGTCTTGGGCACCTCGTGGGAGGGATGCATCAACCGGTGCGCGAGTTCGCCGTCGTTGGTCAGCAGGATCAGCCCTTCGGTCTCGGCGTCCAACCGCCCGACGTGAAACAGGTTCTTGTTGCCGCGAACTCGACGTTCGATCAGGTCGCCGATGCACGGCCGGCCGCGGTCGTCCGACATCGTCGAGTGCACCCCGCGCGGCTTGTTCAGCGCCAGATAGACCTGCGACTCGTCGAGGACCACCCGGGCCCCGTCGACCCGGATCACCGCGGCATCCGGGTCGACGCGGGTGCCCAGCTCGGTCACCACCTGCCCGTCCACCTCGACGCGGCCGTCGACGATCAACTTCTCGGCGGCCCGCCGCGACGCGATTCCGGCCTGCGACAACACCTTTTGCAGCCGGATGCCCTGAGCTTCGACCATCAATCCTGGTCCACGTCGAACGTCAGCGCCGCATCGGAGGCCTGACCGCCGGAGAGTTTGACGAAACGTGGCTCGCTGTCCAGGGATTCGCTCAAGTCCTCGATCGTGTCGACGTCGGGAAGCAGCGGCGCGATGTCGGGCAGGTCGGCCAACGACGTCAGCCCCAGCCGCTCCAGGAACAGGTCGGTGGTGGCGAACGTGGTCGCGCCGGTGTCCTCGTCGACCCCGGCCTCGGTGATCAGGCCGCGGGCCAGCAGCGTGCGCATCACGGCGTCCACGTTGACCCCGCGCACCGCGCTCACCCGCGCCCGGGTCACCGGCTGGCGGTAGGCGACGACGGCCAGCGTCTCCAGCGCGGCGCGGGTCAGCTTGGACCGCGCCCCGTCCAGCAGCAGCTTCTCCACATAGGGCGCGAACCGGGCCCGGGTGTACATCCGCCAGCCCTCGCTGGTTTTGCGCAAGTCGATGCCGCTGTCGCGGGCGGTGAGCTCGTCGGCCATCTCCTGCAGCTTGGTGGCGATCCGGTACACCGGCTGCTGGGTCGCGGCGGCCAGCGCCTCCGCGGTGACCGGGGTGTCCACCACCAGCAGCAGCGCCTCCAGCACCGACCCGAGTTCCCCGGACTCCATGGGCGCGGCCTCGGCGATCTCCGGGATGCCCGCCTCGAGCTCGGAGTCGAGATCGACGTCCGGCGCGTTCTCGCTCACAATTCGTCCCGCACTTCTACCAAGGTTTCACCGACCGGACGTTCCCCGGTCCACGAGATTTGGAGCACGCCAAGCGGCTCTGACTGCTCGAATGCTACCGCCCGGGACCGATACAGTTCGAGCAGCGCCAGGAACCGGCCCACCACCTCCATCGATCCCTCGCAGTCGGCGACCAGCTCGGAGAACGTCGCCCACTGCCCGCTGCCCCGCGCTTCCAGGATGGCCAGCAACTTGCGCGCCTGCTCGGGAACCGAGACCTTCACCTCGTGCAGGTGCCCCACCGACACCGTCGGAACGGGCCGCGGGCTGAACGCGACCGCCGCGATCTGGGCGAACCGTTCGGCGTCGACGCCCAGCATCACCTCGGGCAGCAGTTGGGTGAACCGGTCCTCCAGCGACACCGCGCGCGGATAGCTGCGCAGGGCGCTGGCCTCCAGCTCGGCGAACATCTCGGCGACGTGCTTGAACGCCCGGTACTGCAGCAGCCGGGCGAACAGCAGGTCGCGCACCTCCAGCAGGGCGAGGTCTTCGTCGTCGTCCACCTGTCCGGCCGGCAGCAGCCGGGCGGCCTTCAGGTCGAGCAGGGTGGCGGCGACGACCAGGAACGCGGTGGTCTCCTCCAGCTCCAGCTTGGGGCCGATCTCGCGGGTGTAGGCGATGAAGTCGTCGGTGACCTGGTGCAGCGCCACCTCGGTCACGTCCAGGCGGTGCGCGAAGATCAGCTGCAGCAGCAGATCGAACGGCCCCTCGAAATTGGTCAGGCGGACCTGAAAACCGGTCTGGGGTTGCGCCTCACCGTTTGCGGTCGCGTTCACGCGCCGAATCGGTCGATGAACTCGCGGGCCAGCGCGCGGTAGGCGATGGCCCCGGTGGAGCGCGGGGCCCAGGTGGTGATGGGCTCGCCGGCCACGCTGGTCTCCGGGAACCGGACGGTGCGGGTGATGACGGTGTCGAAGACCAGGTCGCCGAAGCGTTCGACGACGCGGGCCATCACCTCGCGCGCGTTGACGGTCCGCGGGTCGTACCGGGTGAGCAGGATCCCGCTGATTTCCAGCTTCGGGTTGAGCCGGTCGCGCACCTTGTCCACGGTGTCGGTGAGCAACGCCAGGCCGCGCAGCGAGAAGTACTCGCACTCGGTGGGGATCACCACACCGTCGGAGCAGGCCAGCCCGTTCACGGTGAGCAGGCCCAGCGACGGCTGGCAGTCGATCAGCACGTAGTCGTAACGGTCCAGCACCGGGTGCAGCGCCCGGCCCAGCGTCTGCTCGCGGCCGACCTCGTTGACCAGCTGGATCTCGGCCGCCGACAGGTCGATGTTGCTGGGCACCAGGTCCATGTGCTTGACCCGGGTCTGCAGCAGCACGTCGTCGATCGACACGCGCGGCTCGACCAGCACGTTGTGGATGGTCTTCTCCAGCTCGTAGTGCGGCACACCCAGGCCCGCTGACAGCGCGCCCTGCGGGTCCATGTCCACCAGCAGCACCCGGCGACCGTACTCGGCGAGCGCCGCACCCAGGTTGATGGTGGACGTGGTCTTCCCGACGCCGCCCTTCTGGTTGCACATGGCGACGACTTTGGCCGGGCCGTGCGAGGTGCGCGGCTGTGGCTCCGGGATCGCCCGCGGCGGCCGCCCGGTCAGGCCGAGCTCGACGCCGTTGTCCGGCCGCTCGGTCATGGCGGGGGTGTTCGGGAGGTGAACATCGTCGGAAAGTCTAACGGGTTCGTCGCGCGAAACCCGGCGACCCGCAGGCAATCAACCAGCCAATATGGGCGGAAATCGGTGGTAGGACGCACATTCCGACAGCCTATTCACTTCCGTCACACCAGCACCAGTTGGCGGGTGGGGACACCGGGCGAAAAAACCGCCGTCGCGGGCACCGGCACGGTCGCCGACGCGCCTATGGTGGCGGCTATGGACCTCAAGCGACGGATACCCCTGCTGCGGTGGTCGGTCTGGCGCATGGCGGCCGGGGTGCAGAACATCACCACCACCGGCCAGATCGGTGACGGACGGGAAGCGGCCGCCGTCGAGTACGTGCTGCGCAACGCGCGGGCCGGCGACATCGACGACGTGCTGGCCACCATCGACAGGTTCGCCTACCAGAAATCGATGCTGATCAACGTCGGCGACGAGAAGGGGCTGATCCTCGACGCCGCGGTGCGCCGCGCCGACCCGGACGTGGCGCTGGAGCTGGGCACCTACTGCGGCTACGGCGCGTTGCGGATCGCCCGGGCCGCCCCGGGCGCCCGGGTGTTCTCGGTCGAACTGGCCGAGGCCAACGCCGCCAACGCCCGCCGGATCTGGGCGCACGCCGGCGTCGCCGACCGGGTGACCTGCGTGGTGGGCACCATCGGCGACGGCGGGCGCACCCTGGACGTCCTGGCCAATGAGCACGGATTCGCTGCCGGCACACTGGATTTCGTGTTCCTCGATCACGACAAGGACGCCTACCTGGCCGACCTGAAGAGCATCATGGACCGGGGCTGGCTGCATCCGGGCTCGATCGTGGTCGCCGACAACATCCGCTGGCCGGGCTCGCCGAAGTACCGCGAGTACATGCATGTCCAGCAGGGCAAGCGGTTCGACACCGTCGAGCACAACACGCATGCCGAGTACCAGACCATGCTCTCCGACCTGATGCTGGAGTCCGAATACCTGGGCTGAGACGCGGCGCGCGGCGGCGAGATGGTCAGCGCGCCCGCGGGTGCGCCTCGGCCCACACCTCGCGCAGCGCGTGCACGGTGACCATGGTGTAGATCTGCGTCGTCGTGACCGAGGCGTGGCCGAGCAACTCCTGCACCACCCGCACGTCGGCGCCGCCCTCGAGCAGGTGGGTGGCGAACGAATGCCGCAGCATGTGCGGCGACACCCCCGAGTTGATCCCGGCGCGCTCGGCCGCGTCCTGCAGCACCTGCCAGGCGCTTTGCCGCGACAGCCGGCCGCCGCGCACGTTGAGGAAGATGGCTGGCGTGCCGCGCCCGCGGCGCGCCAGCTCCGAGCGGCCGCGCACCAGATAGGCGTCCAGCGCGGCCACGGCGGGACGCCCGATGGGCACCAACCGCTGCTTGCCGCCCTTGCCGCGCAGCAGCACCGACCGGGCCTGGGTGTCGACGTCGTCGACGTCGAGGCCGACGGCCTCGGAGATGCGCGCGCCGGTGGAGTACAGCAGTTCCAGCAACGCCCGGTTCCGCAGGGTCAGCGGGCCGTCGGCGGGGCTCTCGCCGCCCGCCGCCTCCAGCAGCGCCAGCACCTGGTCGATGGTCAGGCTCTTGGGCAGCCGGCGGCCCGGCGTCGGCGGGCGCACGGCGCGGGCGACGTCGAGTTCGGCCAACCCCTCGGCCGCCAGGAACCGGTGCAAGCCGCGCACCGCGATCAGCGCGCGGGCCGCCGACACCGCCGACAGCGCGGCGGCGCCGGTGTCGGGATCGCCGCGGCGCAGCGCCACCAGGAAATCGCTCACGTCGTCCTCGCCCACCTTGGCCAGGTCCGAAATCCCGCGGTCCGACAGGTGTTTGGTGTAGCGGCGCAGGTCGCGCCGATACGAGCTGAGCGTGTTCGCCGCGACGCCCCGCTCGATCGTGAGGTGGTCGAGGTAGCCCTGCAGTTGGGTCTCCAACGCCACCGTCGTCATCGCCCGGCCTTCCGCGCGGGAAACGCCGTGGGCCGGTCCTGCCACGGGCTGTCCACCGGACGCGGTCGCTCAAATCCCGTCGTGACGGCGTGGGCGGCCAAAATCCCTGCCACGGCAATGGCATTGACGATTTCACCGCTGAGCACCTTGCGGGCGGCGTCGGCCAGCGGATACCACTCCAGGGTCATGTCGGCTTCTTCGTCGTGCGCCTCGGGTCGGTCGACCCGGGTCAGGCCGGTGGCCAGATACACGCGCACCGACTCGTCGCTGAAGCCCGGCGTGGAGTTCAGATCGACGAGCACCGCCCAGGTCTCGGCCTTCAGCCCCGCCTCTTCCATCAGCTCGCGCGCCGCGGTCAGATGCGCGGCCTCGCCGTGGACGTCGAGCAGCCCGGCGGGCAGCTCCCACAGCCGCCGGCCGAACGCGTGCCGGTATTGGTAGACCATCGGGATGTTGCCGTCGTCGTCCATTGCGACCACGGCGACCGCACCGAAATGTTCGACGATCTCCCGGGTGACGACCTTGCCGCCCGGCATCCGGACCTGGTCGCGGCGTAGCGCGAAAATCTTTCCGGTGTACAGCGTTTCGGACGACGCCGTCTCGAAGACGTGTTCAGCCACGGGCCGCGGGCTCAGGTATGGGCCGCGCAGCGCTGTCCCGGTGCTGGATGCCGTTGGAGGACTGCTCGGGGATTTCCACCGGAAGCAGTTCTCCCGCTTTGTAATCCATGGCCGCCCCGACGAATGCGACGAACAACGGGTGCGGACGGGTGGGCCGGCTCTTCAGCTCCGGGTGGGCCTGGGTGCCCACGATGAACGGGTGCATGTCGGGCGGGTATTCGACGAACTCCACCAGATGGCCATCGGGCGATGTTCCGGAGAACCTCAGGCCGCTTTCGGCGATCTTGTCGCGGTAGGCGTTGTTGACCTCGTAGCGGTGCCGGTGCCGCTCCGACACCTGCGTCGTCCCGTAGGCCCGGGCCACGATCGAATCCTCTTCCAGCACAGCGGGATAGGCGCCCAGTCGCATGGTGCCGCCCAGGTCGGCCGCGCCGGCGACGATGTCCACCTGGTCGGCCATCGTGGAGATGACGGGATCCGGTGTGTCCGGGTCGAATTCGGCCGAGTTGGCGCCGGCCAGGCCGGCCGCGCGGGCGGCCTCGATCACAATGCATTGCAGGCCCAGGCACAGCCCCAGCACCGGCAGCCCGCGGGTGCGGGCGTAGTGGATGGCCCCGATCTTGCCCTCGATGCCGCGGATGCCGAACCCGCCGGGGATCAGCACGCCGTGCACCTCCCCCAGCGCCGCCGCGGCACCGGACGCGCTCTCGCAGTCGTCGGAGGCCACCCACACCATCTCGACCTTGGCGTGGTGGAAGAACCCGCCGGCACGCAATGCCTCGGTGACCGACAGGTAGGCGTCGGAAAGCTCAACGTACTTGCCCACCAAGGCGATTCGCACCGTCTCATGCGGCTCGTGCACCCGGCGCAGCAGGTCGTCCCATTCGGTCCAGTCGACATCGCGGAACGGCAGGTTGAGCCGGCGCACCACGTAGGCGTCGAGCTCCTCGCGGTGCAGCACCTTGGGAATGTCGTAGATGGACGGCGCGTCCGGGGTGGAGATGACGCCGTCGATGTCCACGTCGCACATCAGCGCGATCTTGTTCTTCAGCGCCTCGGGCACGTCGCGGTCGCAGCGCAGGATCAGCGCGTCGGGGGTGATACCAATGCTGCGCAGCGCGGCCACCGAGTGCTGGGTGGGTTTCGTCTTGAGCTCACCGGACGGCGCCAGGTAGGGCACCAGCGACACGTGCAGGAAGAAGACGTTCTCCCGGCCCAGGTCGTGGCGCACCTGCCGGGCCGCCTCCAGGAAGGGCTGCGACTCGATGTCGCCAACGGTGCCGCCGATTTCGGTGATGACGACGTCGGGGCGGTTGCCCTGCGCGTCCGGCTGGGCCATCGCCAGGATGCGGCCCTTGATCTCGTCGGTGATGTGCGGGATCACCTGGACGGTGTCGCCCAGGTATTCACCGCGCCGTTCCTTGGCGATGACGGTCGAATACACCTGTCCCGTAGTGACATTCGCCGAACCGGACAGATCGCGATCCAGGAACCGCTCGTAATGGCCGACGTCGAGGTCGGTTTCGGCGCCGTCCTCGGTGACGAAGACCTCGCCGTGCTGGAACGGGTTCATGGTGCCGGGGTCGACGTTGAGGTACGGATCGAGCTTTTGCATCGTCACGTACAACCCGCGCGCCGTCAGTAGCTGACCGAGGCTGCTGGCGGTCAATCCCTTGCCCAACGAGGATGCAACGCCCCCGCTGACGAAGAGGTGCTTGGTGGCGGTTTGCGGGTGCTTTCGCACAGGCGACCTCCGTGAAGACGGGCAGGGCGTCAAAATTGTTCTAGCGAATCACTAGCTGGGCCTGCCGACCCACGGAAACCCACCCTAACATCCACGGCGCCGCGCCGCGGGGAACACGCCCGCTACTGAGCGACCGTGATCGACGTGGCGCCGTGACCGGTGCCGTACTGCCCGGGGTGGCCGCCGTTCATCAGGTCGTGCAAGCCGAGGACGGCGGTGATGCGGCCCGGCGCGGCGTCGACGTTGTCGACGGTGCTGACCGCGGAGTTCATCCCGGCGTCGGCGCGGGTCACGGCGACGGCGGCGCTTCCGGTCGCCGAACCGTCGCGCCCGGCCAGCAACGTGGCCGAGCCGTGCGGGGCCAGCGCGGCCGAGAACCGGGCCACGCTGACGCCCTGGTTGCCGGCGTCCTGGGGTAGCGCTCCGCCGGTGACGACCAGCGCGGCGTTGGCCGCGCCCAGGTGGTCGCCGCCCTGGTAGGTGATGAAGCCGGTGTCGCGCAGCGCGGCCAGCACGGTGTTGCGCTGGGTCTCGGAAACCTCCGGCGGCGGCGGGCCGGCCGGGGTGGCGTTGGTCAACAAGGCGATTCCCATCAGGTCGCCCGCCTGCGAGCCCTGGTCGACGAGCTTGGTGCTCAGCTGCTGGCCGGCGGGCAGCACCGACGAGTTGACCACCGTCTGCAGCTTCTCCGCGGAATTGGCCTCGACGAATTCCTGGGTCAGCGCCACCGTCGTGGTCACCGTCCCGCCGGCCTGGCCGATGAACTTCGACACCGCGGCCACGTCGTCGTCCTTGGCGTCCGGGGTGCGAAACACCACCACCGACTTGCCGCCCAGCGCGTCGTGCAGCATCCGGCCGGCCAGTTGGGTGTCGAAATTGTTTGCCGCGCTGAGCTTTTCGTTCAGCACGTTCTTCTGGTCGTTGAGCCCGTTGATCTGGGTGTGCAGGTCGCGCTTCTCGTCACGCAGGCTGGACAGCAAGGTGTCGGACAGGAAGCCGGAGCCCAGCACCACTCCCACGGCGAGCGCCAGGAAGACGGCGGCCAGCGACAGGGCGTGTTGGCGTAGCGAGATCATCTAGGTGACCCACTTCTGCACCATCAGCGAGAAGTGGTTCCAGTAGTCGGTGATCCAGTGCAGCACCACACCGTCGGTGCGCGACACCCATAGCGCGACGATGACGGCGATCAGCATGGTCAGCGCCAGCAGCGCGATGGCGCCCGCCGAGATGTGGTTGCGGTACAGGGTGGCGACGGCCTTGGCGTCCACCACCTTCTCCCCCACCCGCAGCCGGGTCAGGAAGGTGGACGGGTTGCTGTGCGCGCGGGTGCGGTCGAAGAACGTCTCGATGTTGGCGGTGTGGCCCGCCGTCACCAGCAGGGCGGCGCCGTGGTGATCGGCCAGCAGCAGGGCCAGGTCGATGGCCGAGCCCGCGGCCGGGAACGTCATCGCCCCCACGCCCAGGTCCTGGATGCGTTCCAGCCCGGGGGCGTGCCCGTCGGCGTCGGCGGGCAGCACCACCTGGGCGCCGCACTTGAGCGCGTCGGCGCTGATCTGGTCGGGATCGCCGACGATGATCTGCGGCCGATACCCCGCCTTGCGCAACACATCCGCGCCGGTGCCGACCCCGATCAGCGCCGGCTGGTACTCCTTGATGAAGGGCTTGAGCGACTTGAGGTCCTCTTCGGCGCTGGGCTCGTCGGCGACGATCACCACGTGCCTGCGGCGCAGGTCGACGTCGATGTCGGGGATGCCGATGCCGTCGATCAGCAGCGGGCTCTCGCTCTTGATGAACTCGATGGTGTTGCCGGCGAACGCCTCGAGGTGGGCGGCCAGCCCGCTCTTGGCCTCGCGCATCAGGTCGGCGATGTCGTGCTCGGTGCGTTCGGTGCCGCGCACCAGCCGGCGGTCGCCGGCGTACACCCCGCCGTCGTACAGGCGGATCTTGGCGCCGTCTTTGACCTTCTTGAAGATGTCCGGCCCGGCCTCGTCGATCAGCGTCACCCCGTTGTTGACCAGCACCTCCGGCCCCAGGTTGGGGTAGCGGCCCGAGACCGACGGGGAGGCGTTGACCACCGCGGCGATGTCGGCTTCCACCAGGGCGTCGGCGGTGATGCGGTCCAGGTCCAGGACGTCGAGCACGACGATGTCGCCGGGGCAGACCCGGCGCAGCAGTCGGTCGATGTTCCGGTCGACGCGGGCGGTGCCGACGATTCCGGGCCGGTCGGTGTTTCGGGAAAGCAGGCCTGACATCTTCATGGGGGCGATTCTGTCGGTGAAGCGTCGGCGAGGTCGGGAGGCGCGCCGTAACATCAGCCTCATAAGTTATCTAGAGTCCCATTAGTCACAGGTGGGTGCCGAACCGGTCACGAACGTCGACTCGATGCGGGACATGGGGCCCGAGGACGTCAACAACTCGACGCTCGCCGGGGAGGCGCACCTTTTAGATCTCGTCCTTCTGGGCGGCGTCGAGCAGCTCGCGGGCGTGCGCCCGGCCGCTGTCGGACTCGCCGAGCCCGGCCAGCATCCGCGCCAGCTCGGCCACCCGCTCGTCGCCGGTGACCCGGCGCACCACGCTGGTCCCGCGCGGCCCGGCGCCGTGCACCACCAGGTGCACGTCGGCGTAGGCCGCGACCTGCGGCAGATGCGTGACGACGATGACCTGGTGGGTGCGGGCCAGCCGGGCCAGCCGCCGCCCGATCTGGACCGCCGCCCGACCGCCCACGCCGGCGTCCACCTCGTCGAACACCATGGTGGTGCCGACGGTCTCCTTGCGGGAGGCGGCCAGCACCACTTCGAGCGCCAGCATCACCCGGGACAGCTCGCCGCCGGAGGCGCTCTTGGCCAGCGGCAGCCGATCCATCCCGCGGTGTGCGGCGAAGCCGAACTCGACCTGGTCGATGCCGTCGGCGCCGGCCCGCACCCGCTCGCCCGACGGCAGCGTCAGCACCGCCGCATCGTCGGAGCCGGAGCCGGCGGGCACGACGTCGGTGCTCACGTCGATGCTGAACTGCGCGTCGGCCATCGCCAGCCCGGACAGCTCGGCGGTGACCTCCTTGGCCAGCCGTTTGGCGGCCTTGCGCCGGATGGTGCTGAGATCCGCTGCGGCCCCGGCCAATTCGCGGCCGAGCTCCTCGACGCGGGCGGCCAGCGCGCTCAGACCCTCCTCGGAGACGTCGAGTTGGGCGAGTCGCTCCCGCGACTCCCGCGCCCAGGCCAGCACGCCGTCGATGTCGGCGGCGTACTTGCGGGTGAGGCCGCGCAGCTCGGACTGCCGGGCCAGCTTGGCTTCCAGCGCGCTGGCGTCGACCGGCAGTTCCTCCAGGAAACCGGCCAGCTCGCCGGCGGCGTCGACCACCACGGTCAACACCTCGCCGATCTGGCCGGCCAGCGCCAGCAGCTTGGGATCGTCGGTGGATTCCAGTGCGGCCCTTGCCTTTCCGAGCGTGTCGACGGCGGACAGACCGGAGCCGTCGGCGTCGTCGGCGGACAGCGCCGCGCGGGCCGCGGCGGCGGCCTCGCGCAGGGTGTCCAGTTCCGAGAGCCGCATAATCTCGGCGACCAGGGCGTCGTCCTCGCCGGGTTGCGGGTCGACGGCGTCGATCTCGCCCAGCGCGAAGGTCAGCCGGTCGGCCTCCAGCGCGAGTTCGCGCATCCGGTTGCGGCGGTCGGCGAGGTCGCGTCGCGCCGACAGCCAGGCGTCGCGCAGTTTGGTGTAGCGCTCCAGCGCGGGCCCGGCCTTGGCGAACCGGTCCAGCGCGCCGCACTGCTCCTCGGGCCGCATCAGTCGCAGCTGGTCGTTCTGCCCGTGCAGGGTCAGCAGTTCGGCGGTGAAGTCGCCCAGCGATTTGGCGGGCACGCTGCGCCCGCCCAGGTAGGCGCGCGACGGCCCGTCGCGGTTGACCGAGCGCAGCGCGATCACGCTGCCGTCCTCGTCGCGTTCCGCCCCGGAGGCGTCCAGCATCTCGTCCAGCCTGACCACCAGGGCTTCGTCGAGATCCGTTGTGGTGAAACGGCCTTCGACGATCGCCCGGTCGGCGCCGGAGCGCACCCGGGTGGCGTCGGCGCGGGCCCCGCCCAGCAGGTGCAGGCCGGTGACCACCATGGTCTTGCCGGTGCCGGTCTCGCCGGTCAACACCGTCAGGCCGCGGTCGAACTCCCCGACCGCGGCGCTGATCGCCCCCAGTGACTCGATGCGGATTTCGGTCAGCATGGCAGTCGCAATCCCGTTCGCGCCGTCAGTTGCCGCGCCACCCGGTCACCGGAAGCCGGAACTTGCGCACCAGCCGGTCGGTGAACGGGGCGCTGTCCAGCCGGGCCCACTTCACCGCGGTGTCACACCGTTTGACCTCGATCCGGCTGCCGGCCGGTATCAGCATCTCGCGGCGACCGTCGCAGAACACCAGGGCGTCGTGGCCGTCGGCCTCGATCTCGATCGCGATGGTGGCGGCCGGGCTGGTGACCATGGGGCGACCGAACAGCGCGTGAGCGTTGTTGGGCACCACCAGGATTGCCTCCAGGTCGGGCCAGAGCACCGGGCCGCCCGCGGAGAACGCGTACGCGGTGGATCCGGTGGGCGTCGACACCAGCACGCCGTCGCAGCCGAAGGCCGACACCGGCCGGCCGTCGATCTCGACCACCACCCCGAGCACCCCGAGCCGCGGGCCCTTTTCCAGGCTGACTTCGTTGAGCGCCCAGCCGTGGTCGGACACCGTGCCCTGATGGCGCACCACGACGTCGAGCGTCATCCGGTTCTCCACCCGATAGTCGCGCGCCACAACATGTTCCAGCACCTTGTCGATGGCCTCGGCCTCGGCCTCGGCCAGAAAACCGATCCGGCCGAGGTTGACGCCGAGCACCGGAATGTCGGCGTTGCGCGCCAATTCCGCGGCCCGCAGAAACGTGCCGTCGCCGCCGAGCACCAGCACCAGCTCGCAGCCGCGGGCGGCCAGCGGGTCGGCGTCGACCACCTCGATCTCGACGCCCATCGCCCGCATGTCGTCGGGCGCCAGGTGCAGCGGCCCCCGGTCGACCGCCTCGGCGGACAGCACACGCAGCGCAATCCCGTTGTCGCCCAGCACCTTCTGCACTCGGCGTGCCGTCTCGGTTGCTTCTTCGCGGCCGGTGTGGACCACCATCAGGACGGTGCGCTCGGCCGGGGTCACTGCGGTCCGCTTTCCACCGCGCGCCGCACCGCGCGGCACAGCGCGTCGCCGGCCAGCGGGCGGTCGGTGCGGGCGCGCAGCCGCAGGAAGTATTCGACGTTTCCCGACGGTCCGGGCAGCGGGCTGGCGGTGACGTCGACGGGGTGCCAGCCCAGCTCGTCGGCGCGCCGGGCGACCGACAGCACGGCCTGCGCGCGCAATTCGGGGTCGTTCACCACACCCCCGGGCCCGACCTGGCCCTTGCCCACCTCAAACTGCGGCTTCACCATGGGAACGATATCCGCGTGCGGCGCGGCGCAGCCAGCCAGCGCCGGCAACACCGTGCACAGCGAGATGAACGACAGGTCCGCCACCACCAGGTCGGCCGGCCCGCCGATCGCGTCCGGTGTCAGGTCGCGCACGTTGGTCCGTTCCACCACGACCACCCGCGCATCGCTGCGCAGCGACCAGGCCAGCTGGCCGTAGCCCACGTCCACCGCGACCACCTCGGCGGCCCCGCGGTCCAGCAGCACCTCGGTGAACCCACCCGTCGACGCGCCGGCGTCCAGGCAGCGGCGGCCCGCCACCGCGATCTCGAAGGCGTCCAGGGCGCCCAGCAGTTTGTGCGCCCCGCGGGACACCCAGCCGCGTTCGCCGTCCGCGGCGACGGTCAGGGCGGCGGTGACGGCGACGGCGGTGCCCGGCTTGCGGGCCGGCATCCCGTCGATGCTCACCTTGCCGGCGCCGATCAGCTCCGCGGCCTGCTGGCGCGACCGGGCCAGGCCGCGCCGGACCAGCTCGGCGTCAACGCGGGCGCGTCGAGACATCCGCGCACTCAGCCCTTCTCCGCCGACTCCAGCGCGGCCAGCAGCACGTCGTGCGCCTCGGAGAGCCGGCGTGCGATCTCTTCGAGTTCGTCGAGCGAGGGGGCCTTGTCGGGGTCTTCGGTGTCCCCGGGCTGGGGCAGCCTGGCCAGCAAGGCGTCGATTTCAGCGCGAATCTGATCGGGATCGATACTCATCGCGTTACCACGCTAGTCACCCGCTAGTCGGTGCGCACCAAAGACCAGCGCGCCAACGCGGCGCGGGCCCGGTCGTCGCCGGCCCGGATGGGCAGCGTGCCGGCGTCCGGCGAGCCCCAGACCGCGCTGGCGACCGCGCGGACCACCGACAGCCCGTCGCCCGACCCGCCGTCGCGTCCGTCGCCGCTGACCGTGATGGCCGTGTCGCCGACGTCGACCCGCCAGCCCGGCTGCGGCGCCACCGCCAGCGCCGCGGCGTCCTGGTGCAGGGCGCGCAGGTCGTGGCCGATGTAGGTGGGGCGCCGGGCGGGCTTGGCGTACACCGCGTCTCGCGCCGAGTTGACCCCGGTGAGCACCAGCAGGCTGGGCAGCCCGGCGGCGTTGGCGCCCTCGATGTCGGTGTCGAGGCGGTCGCCGATCACCAGCGGCGCGCGGAAGTCGCCGCGGGCCGCCGCGTCGCGCAGCAGCGCCGGCGCCGGTTTGCCCGCGACCTGCGGGGTGGCGCCGGTGGCCGCGGCCACCGCGGCCACCAGGGATCCGTTGCCGGGCAGCAGTCCCCGCTCGGTGGGCAGGGTGAGGTCGATGTTGGCGGCCACCCACACCGCGCCGGCCCGGATGGCCAGCGCCGCCTCGGCGAGGTCCGGCCAGCCGATGGTCATGGACAGGCCCTGCACGACGGCGACGGGGCCGTCGTCGTAGCGGCGCACCGGGCGCAGCCCGACGGCCGCGATCTCGCCGGCCAGCGCCTCGGTGCCCACGATCAGCACCGGCGCGCCGGCCGGCAGCTGGCCGGCCAGCAGGTGGGCGGCGCTCTGGGCGCTGGTCGCCACGTCGTCAGCGGTGGCGGTGAAGCCGAGCTCGGTCAGGTGCGCGGCGACCTCGCCGGCGCTGCGGGATGCGTTGTTGGTGACGAACAACGCGCGCCCGGGCAGCCTCGCCAACGCCTGCACCGCGCCCTCGGTGGGCGAACGCCCGCGAAACGCCGTCCCGTCCAGGTCGATCAGCAGGCAATCATGTTGCTGCGCAAGGGTTTTCACGCCGGACACGTCAAGCGAGTTCACTGACCCGGTCTTCGGCGTCGGTGACGCCGTCGAGGTCGGCGGCCGCGGCGTGCAGAAACCATTGCAGCGCCTCGTCGTTGCGGCCGAGCGCCAGCAGCGTGTCGGCGTAGGCGTAGAACAGCCGCGCCGCCGTGGAGCCGGTGCGGGTCGAATCCAGTTGCGGCGTGGACAAAATCGTCAGCGCCTGCTCCAGCTGGCCAAGGTCGGCGCGGGCCCCGGCGGCGACGATGCGCAACTCGTCGGCGTCGTCGCCGGACAGCTCGGCGGCCTCCGGCCCGCGGGCCAGCTCGATCGCGCGCTCCGGACGGCCGAGTCCGCGTTCGCAATCGGCGATCAGGGCCAGCAGCGCGGACTTGCTGCCCATCCGGCGGGCGGCGCGCAACTCCGCCAGCGCCTGGGCCCAATCGCCGCAGTGGTAGGCGGCGATGCCGACCGCCTCGCGGATGGCGGCGATCCGCGACGACCGGGCCCGCGCGGCCCGGGCGTGGCGCAACGCCGCCTCCGGGTCCTCGTCCAGCAGCTCGCCCGCGGCCACCAGGTGCCGCGCCACCGCGTCGGAGGTGGCGCGGTCCAGGGTGCTCAGCTCGCGGCGGATGTCGGGGGCCAGCTGCTTGGCCTCCACCCCCGGCGGTATCGGCGGCCCGTCGCCCGCCGCGCGGTCGGGCGGGGCACCCCGACGCGCCGGGGTCTGCGGCTGGGCGGGGCGGGCACGACCCGGGCCGGACCACGACGCCGGCCGGGTCCGCCGTTCGCCGCGCTGCGGGTGCCTGTCGTCGACCACGCTGCCGAGAATACGGGCCGCCCCGCGCTCAGGATGCCAGCCGGTTACCGAGCAGCGGCGCGATCACCGCCGGGCAGTAGGTCGCGATCGCCACGATGGTGAACCTGCCCGCGGTCTCGTACGACATTCCGGCGCGCTGCGCCATGTCGGCGGCGACCGCGTCGAACGAGCCGCCGGGCTCAAAAAGCCTCGGGCACACCGACTGTCCCATCGCCATGGTGCTGGTCGGTTGGGTGTAGGCGATCCCGGCGTTGGTCAGCGCCGACAGGAACGCGTTGCCCAGCATGTCGGCGCGGATCGGCGCCGACAGCGTCCCGGCCAGCGCCGCCAGCCCGGCGAGCACCCCCACGATCAGTCCGGTCAACCGCACCCGCCTCGCGAAAATCACCGTGACCACAGTGCTCGGCCACGGTCACGTCGACGACACGGTGAGGTAAAGATTGTGCACACGTACGGCGTTTTGCGCGGCCGTCGGGCCGGCGGGCGGTCTACAGCTTTTCCACCCCGGCGATGGTGCGCTTGCCGCGGCGCAGCACCAGCCATTTGCCGTGCAGGAAGTCGGACGGTTGCGGCGCCCAGTCCTCGCGGTCGATGCGCACGTTGTTGACCGAGACGCCGCCCTCGCCGAGGGTGCGCCGGGCGGCCTTGCGGCTCTCGGACAGGCCGCTGGCCACCAACAAGTCGACGATCCCGTCGGGCGCACCGGGTTTGAGCTCGGCGACCGACGTCTCGCGCAGCGCCGCCGCCAGCGTGGCCGCGTCGAGGCGCTCCAGCTCTCCCTGCCCGAACAGCGCCCGGCTGGCGTGCTCGACCGCCTCGGTGGCCGCCTCGCCGTGCACCAGCACGGTCAGCTCGCGGGCCAGCCGCCGCTGCGCGGCGCGCTGCTGGGGGCGCTCGGCGGTGGCCCGCTCCAGCTCGCCCAGCTCGTCGGCGCTCAGGAAGGTGAACCAGCGCAGGTAGCGGATCACGTCGGCGTCGGCGGTGTTGAAGAAGTACTGGTACCACGCGTACGGCGTGGTCAGCGCGGGGTCAAGCCACAGGCTGCCGCCGCCGGTGGACTTGCCGAACTTGGTGCCGTCGGCGGCGGTCACCAGCGGCACCGTCAGCGCGTGCACCGTCGCGCCCAGCTTCTGACGGACCAGCCGCACCCCGGCGATGATGTTGCCCCACTGGTCGGACCCACCGATCTGCAGCACGCACCCGTAGCGCCGGTGCAACTCGACGTAGTCGTTGGCCTGCAACAGCATGTAGCTGAACTCGGTGTAGGAGATGCCGTCGCCCTCCAGCCGGCGCCGGACGGTGTCGCGGTCCAGCATGACGTTGACCGAGAAGTGCTTGCCGAGGTCGCGCAGGAACTCGATCGCCGACAGTTGGCGGGTCCAGTCCAGGTTGTTGACGACGACGGCGCCGGTGGCGGATTCGTCGAAGTCGACGAACCGCTCCAGCTGGCCGCGGATCCGCTCGGTCCACTCGGCGACGGTGTCGGCCTCGTTGAGGGTGCGCTCGCCGACGTCGCGCGGGTCGCCGATCATGCCGGTGGCGCCGCCGGCCAGCACGATCGGGCGGTGGCCGGCGCGCTGGAACCGGCGCAGCGCTAGCAGCGGCACCAGGTGTCCGGCGTGCAGGCTCGGCGCGGTGGGGTCGAAGCCGGCGTACACGGTCATCGGCCGGGCTTCGGCGGCCAGCGCGTCGAGGTCGGTGGACTGCGCGATCAGGCCGCGCCAGCCCAGCTCGTCGAGGATCCCGGAAGACATCGCCGCCGACTTTAGTCGCTGGTCCCGGGGGCGGGCGCCCGCGGACTTCGCCGGTAGGCCGACACCTCCGGGCGCCCGGGCAGCCACAGCCGCCACGGCCGGTCGGCGGCCTGGCTGACCCCGACCCGCGGCCCGCACACCGCGGTCAGCGGCTCGTGCAGCCGCAGGGTCACCGGCGAGTCCGGGTCGAAAAGGTCGATTCCGTTGTCCGCCATGGTGATTCCCATGGCGGCGCACAGGTTGCCCGGGCCGCGGCCAGCGCCGCGGTGTGCACCAACTCGCCGCGGCGGCCGCGCGCGACGTCGGTGCCGTCCTCGAGAGCGGCGGCCCGCAGCAGCACGGCGGCGGCGGTCCCGTCGGGCCCGCAGGACACGTTGGCGCAGACGTGGATGCCGTGGCTGCGGTAGGTGTAGAGCCGCCCGGGCGGGCCGAACATGACGAAGTTGCGGGCCCGCAGCCCCTTGTAGGAGTGCGCCGCGGCGTCGGGCCAGGGCCCGTCGGGGACTCCCCCGTACGCCTCGACCTCGACGATGACCCCGCTCACGCCCCGTCCGGTCAGGGTGGCGCCCAGCAGCCGGCGGGCAGCCTCGACCGGGTCGACCAGCAGCTGCTCGGCAGCGTCGCGCAATCGTCGTCCCGCCTCGACCACGTCAGATCCCTTTCAGCAACCCAACGAACCTACCGGCAGCCCGAACATGGCAATATCCCGGTGTCCCGGGACCCCAAGGAGCCCACATGCACGGAATCGATCCGGCCGCCACGGCCTGGCTGCTGGCCAGCACCGCGCTGGTGTTGCTGATGACCCCCGGCCTGGCGATCTTCTACGGCGGCATGGTCCGCACCACCGGCGTGCTCAACATGATCATGATGAGCTTCATCTCCATCCCCCTGGTGACCGTGGCCTGGTTGCTGGTCGGCTACACGATGGCGTTCTCCCAGGACGGGATGAGCGGGCTGGTGGGCAATCTGCGGCATTTCGGGATGCTCGGCATCACTCCCGACACCACACACGGCGCGGTCCCCGAATTGCTGTACGCCACTTTCCAATTGACGTTCGCGATCATCACCGCGGCGCTGGTCAGCGGCGCGATCGCCGACCGCGCCAAGTTCGCCGCCTGGATGGTTTTCGTCCCGGTGTGGACAGTTGCGGTGTATTCGGTTGTGGCGCACTGGGTCTGGGGGCCGGGCGGCTGGCTGGCCCGGCTGGGCGTGCTGGACTATGCGGGTGGGCTGGTGGTCGAGATCGTCTCCGGCAGCTCCGCGCTGGCCCTGGCGCTGGTGCTCGGGCCGCGGATCGGCTTCAAGAAGGACGCCATGCGGCCGCACAATCTGCCGCTGCTGTTCGTCGGCGTCGGGCTGCTGTGGTTCGGCTGGTTCGGGTTCAACGCCGGATCGGCGTTGGCGGCCAACGGAACCGCCGCGGCCATCTTTCTCAACACCCTGGTGGCCGGCTGCCTGGGCATGCTGGGCTGGCTGTCGGTCGAGCAGATCCGCGACGGGCGGCCCACCACGTTCGGCGCCGCCTCGGGCGTGGTCGCCGGCCTGGTCGCCATCACCCCGTCCTGCGGCACCGTCAACACGCTGGGGGCGACGGTGGTCGGGCTGGCGGCCGGCGTCGTGTGCTCGTTCGCGGTGGGCGCGAAACTGCGCTTCAACTATGACGATTCGCTCGACGTGGTCGGTGTGCACTTCGTCGGCGGGGTGGTCGGGGTGTCGCTGATCGGGCTGTTCGCCACGGCGGTCATGACGGCGGGCCCGCAGGGGCTGTTCTACGGCGGCGGCGTGGCCCAGCTGGGCAAGCAGGCGCTGGCGATCGCGGCGGTGGCGCTCTACGCGTTCACCGTGTCGTTCCTGCTGGCCAAGGCCATCGACCGGGTGATCGGCTTCCGGGTCAGCGCCGAGGACGAGACCACCGGCGTCGACCTGACCCAGCACGCCGAGACCGCCTACGCCGAGGGCGTGCACGGTCACCTGCCGCAGCGCCGCCCGGGCCCCGGCGACCGGTTGAAGTAGCCCCGCGCGACGGTCGTCGGCGCCCGCATAACCCCGTCCGCAGTAACACGTTTCGCGGGGCCTGGACCAAGGCCTTGACAACGCCGACGCGCGGGACGAATATTCATCACATGATGAGTTCATCCGGTGATGAATTAATCGGCGGGGCCGAACCGGCGGTGCGCATCGAGCACCTGCGGGTGGTCCGCGGCAAACGCCCGGCCCTGCACGACTTCTCCGTGCAGATCGCCAAGGGCAGCATCACCGGGCTGCTCGGGCCGTCCGGTTGCGGCAAGACCACCCTGATCCGCTGCATCGTGGGCACCCAGATCCTCACCAAGGGCCGCGTCACGGTGCTCGGAAAACCCGCCGGCAGCGCCGAGCTGCGCCACCGGGTCGGCTACCTGCCGCAGGACCCGACCATCTACAACGACCTGCGGGTGGTGGACAACGTCCGCTACTTCGCGGCGCTGTACGGGTTCGACGGCCAGGCCGCCGACGCCGCCATCGATCGGGTGGGGCTGACCGATCATCGAATTGCCTTGTGCGGCAACCTGTCCGGTGGTCAGCGCACCCGGGTGTCGCTGGCCTGCGCGCTGGTGTGCCGGCCCGACCTGCTGGTGCTGGACGAACCCACCGTGGGCCTGGATCCGGTGCTGCGCGCCGACCTGTGGGATCAGTTCGCCGCGCTGGCCCGCGGCGGGACCACGCTGCTGGTGTCCAGCCATGTGATGGACGAGGCCGACCACTGCGGCGACCTGCTGCTGATGCGGGAAGGGCGGCTGGTCGCCCACACCACCCCGAACCGACTGCGAGAGGACACCGGATGCACGTCACTGGAGGACGCGTTTCTGTCCATCATCAAGCGCAGCACCATGCGCGAAGCCGGCTGACGCTGCGCGGATACACCGCGACCACGACGCGGATCCTGCGCCAGCTGGCCGGCGATCACCGCAGCGTGGCGATGATCCTGCTGGTGCCCGTGCTGGTGATCACCCTGATGTATTTCATGTTCGAGAACGCCCCGCACCGCCCGGGCGGGCCGACCCCGTTCAACAACGCCTGCCTGGTGCTGCTGGGCCTGTTCCCGCTGTTCGTGATGTTCATCATCACGGCGATCACCATGCAGCGGGAACGGGCGTCGGGAACGCTGGAGCGGATTCTGACCACCCCGCTGCGCCGGCTCGACCTGCTCATCGCCTACGGCACCGCGTTCTCCCTAGCCGCTGCGGCGCAAGCGATCCTGGCGTGCATCGTGTCGTTCTGGTTGCTGGGCTTCGACACCGCGGGCAGCCCGGTGTGGGTGTTCGTGATCGCGATCGTCAACGCGGTGCTGGGTGTGGGGTTGGGGCTGTTGTGTAGCGCCTTCGCCCGCACCGAGTTTCAGGCCGTGCAGTTCATTCCGCTGGTGATGGTGCCGCAGTTGCTGCTGGCCGGCATCATCGTGCCGCGGGCGCTGATGCCACACTGGCTGCAATGGATCAGCAATGTGTTGCCGGCCAGCTACGCGCTGGAGGCCCTGCAACAGGTGGGGACGCACCCGGAGTTGACCTTCATCGCGGTGCGGGACATCGTCGTGGTGCTGGGCTTCGCCCTGGCGGCGCTGTGCCTGGCCGCGGCGACACTGCGGCGACGGACGCCCTAGTGGCGATCGCAAGCGCGGCGCAGCCGGGCGCAGCGGGTCGCCACGGAGGGTCCTAGCGTGACGGACGGCCCCGCGTGACGACCACCGGCACGCCGCGACGCCGCCGCGGCCGGCCGGCCGGGTCCTCCGGCAGCCGGGAGCGGATCCTGGCCAGTGCCCGGGAGTTGTTTGCCCGCAACGGTATTCGCAACACCTCGATCCGTGCGGTGGCCGCGGCGGCCGGGGTGGACTCGGCGCTGGTACACCACTACTTCGGCACCAAGGAGAAGCTGTTCGCCGCGGCCGTGCAGATTCCCATCGACCCGATGCAGGTGATCGGCCCGCTGCGGGAGGTTCCGGTCGACGACCTCGGCTACGCCCTGCCGTCGATGTTGTTGCCGCTGTGGGATTCCGAGGTCGGCGCGGCGTTCATCGCCACGCTGCGCTCGATTCTGGCCGGCGAGGAGATCAGCCTGTTCCGCACCTTCATCCAGGACGTGATCGGCGTCGAAGTCGGCCCCCGCGTGGACAACCCGGCGGGCAGCGGGGTGATCCGCATCCAGTTCGTGGCCTCGCAGCTGGTGGGTGTGGTGATGGCGCGCTACATCCTGGAACTGGAGCCGTTCGCGTCGCTGCCGCCCGAGCAGATCGCGGCGACCATCGCGCCGAACCTGCAGCGCTACCTCACCGGGGATCTGCCGGACGGGCTTGCGCCATGAGCCGGGCGTGCTCCTCGTCGTCGACGTCGCGGGCCTCGTCGATGAGCAACACCGGGATGCCGTCCTCGATGCGGTAGGCGCGCCGCAGCCGCGGGTTGTACAGCAGCTCCTGGCCCACCAGCACGAGCGGCCCCCGGTCGGCCGGGCACACCAGGATGTTCAGCAGCGCCGCGTCGATCATGACCGGCCGCCGCTCAGCTCGGCGCGCGCGGCGGGCGTCAGCCGGCGGTACTGCCCGGATTCGGCGTCGAAATACCAGACCTGGCGTCCCGCCTTCGGGATCCCGGCGGCCCGCAGCGCGCTGACGGTGGGACGGTACGTCGCGCTGAGGTTCATTTCCGGCACCACGCACACGATGTCGGGGCCCAGACCGATCGGGATCTTGGCGCAGGCCTCGGTCAGGTCGGCCGCGGTGATGGAGGCGCCCGGCAGCAGCGTCACCGCCGACACCGCCACCTCGTGCCCGCCCACCGGCACGTTGTAGGTCACCGCCAGGTCGACGCCGTTGATGCACCCGAGCGCGTCGGTGACCGGCTCGGCGTAGACCACGCCGCGCGGGGTGTGCACCACCGACCCGCGCCGACCGGCCAGCCAGTAGTCGCCGTCGTCGTCGCGGTAGAACAGGTACTCGGTCGATATCCAGGTGTCGCCGGCGGCGAACACGCCGCGTTTGACCGAGGCGCTGGGGTCGATCGGGCCGTTGGAGGCGGCCAGCAGCACCCCCACCTGGTGGGGTTCGGCGATCTGCACGAAGCCCCGGTCGTTCTCCAGGATCAGGTCGTGTTCGGTGTCGTAGGCGCCCAGCTCGATGCGCCCGGCGCCGGGCAGCGGCCGGCCCTTGCTGCCCACCTTGGCACCGGAGACGTTGGCCAGCACCGCCTGCCCGTCGGTGGTGGCGAAGAACTCGACGACGTGGGCCGGCGCGAACGCCTCGACCACCCGTCCCCACAGCCCGGTCGGCATGCCGGAGCCGATGAACAGCCGCACCGGGTGGTTGCCGTGCAACACGAACGCGGGATCGTCGACGATCTCGCGGAGCATGGCCCAGGTGTAGGACACCACGGTGACGCCGTACTGGCGCACCTCCTGCACGAAGCGGTCCCGGTCCAGGCCGCGCGACAGCGCGATGCGGGTGCCGCCGACCACCGCGCCGCCCAGGCTGACCAGCAGCGCCGACTCGTGGTGCAGCGGCGTCAGGCAGTACACGGTGTCGCGGCGGTCCAGCGCGGCCGTCGACGCGGTGCCGAACGCCGACACCGCCCAGCGGTAGTTGGTGATCTGCTTGGCCACCAGCTCGCCGCCGGCGGCGCTGAACGCGATGAACGCCAGATCCCGGGCCAGCCCCGGGTTGGGCCGGTACCAGCCGGGCAGCTCGACCGCGTCCGGGTCGATCTTCTCCATGTCGATGACATACGGCTGCTCGGCGGAGTCCTCGGGCAGGTGCAGGTCCCGCGCCTCGCCGCCGCCGAGCACCAGCACCTGCCGCAGCAGCTGCCGGTCCGAGGCCAGCACCGACTCGAGGTTGGTGGGGTCGGTCAGGATCTCGGTAGCGCCCCCGAGCCGCACCGAGGCGGCCAGGTCGGCGTCGGGCCGCATCACCACCGCGATGGCGCCGAGCCGGGACAGCGCGGCGATGGCCACCAGTGCGCTGGGCCGCGTCTCCATCAGCACACCGACCCGGTCGCCCTGGCGCACCCCCACCTCGATCAGGCCACGCACGACGTTGTTGATGCGCCGGTTGACGGCCTCGTAGGTGTGCACCCGCCCGTCGAACAGCAGGAATTCGCCCTGCGGGGCGTCGTGGGCCTGCTCCTCGATGATGCGGCCCAGCGAGATCCGAGTGTGGTCGTTGATCTGGCCCAACCGGACCAGCCGGGGCAGGGTGCGGGCGGTCTCGACGGCCAGAGTGCGCACCGACTTGTTGGCGGTGACGACCGCGTTGGCCGCGCCGCGCACCAGCCCGATCGCCGCCTCGGAGGCCTCCCCCAGCTCGTGCGCGATCCGCGAGCTCAGGGCCACCCCGCTGTCGGTGTGCTCGGCCGGCTGGTCCGCCATCGGGTCGATGCCGGTGGGTTTGTCACCGCCGGTGGACAGCCATTTCACCCACGCGGCCACGGTCGGCCAGCTGTGCTGGGCCGCCTTGGAGCCGACCACCAGGCCGAAGTGGCCGGTGCGGATGGTGCATTCGTAGACCTCGGCGTCGGGAGCCGCGCGCCGGATGCCGCGCACCGAGGCCGGCTGCCCGATGTCGTCGACCTCGCCGACGAAGGCCAGCACCGGACAGGTGATGTCGGTGAGGGTGACCATCTGGCCGTTGACGGCGAACCCGCCGGTCATCATCCGGTTGTGGGCGATGAACTGCTTGAGCAGCTCGGAGATCGCGGGGCCGGACCAGGCGATCCATCCCTCGCGCTCGAGGAACCGGCGCTGCTGCTCGCGCGGCAGCAGCGCCTCCCGGTCGTGCAGCTGGCGCAGGAAGTCCACCCGCGCCTTGGCGGTTTTGAGCGGGTCGAGCATCTGAAAGCCGGTGCGCGCCATCCAGCTGGGGATGGCCAGCCGGCTGAACACGTGGTCGGCCATGAAGTTGGCCGCGGGCGCGGCGAAGTTGGCCGGGATGCCCATCGGCAGGGCGGCCAGGGTGTCCACCGGCGAACCGAACGTGACGATGCTGGCCAGGCTCTTCGACCGCCGGTAGGCGGCCACCTGGTAGCACCACATGCCGCCCTGCGAGTAGCCGACCAGGTGGATGTCGGCGCCGGTGACGTCCTTGACGGTGTCGATGGCCTGGCTGAGCGCGACGATGTGGTCGGTGAGGGTGCGGCGCATCCCGCCCTCCACCTTGTCCGGTTCGCCGAAGTCGATCACCCAGGGATCGAGCCCGTGCGCGTGCAGGATCCCCACCGCCCCCTCGTCGCGGGTGACGTCCCACATGTCGGCCGACATCATCATCGGGTGCACCATCAGCACCGGCGGGCCGACCGGCGGCTGGCCGGGCCGGCTGTCCGGCGGGAAGTAGCGCCGAAGCTTGTACATCGGCACGCTCTCGACGATCTGCGACGGCGACGCGACCGTGCCGGTTTCCAATCCCCCCAGTCGCAAGACCTCCAGCCCGTTCTGCGCCGTGGCGATCAGCCGCCCGACCGGTCGCGTGACCATCGACAAATTGAGATCCACCGCCGCTCCCTGAGTCTTGACAGCTTGCACATCATGGCACATCGGGCCAGCTAGAAGGGCGGTGGTCGGCCCGCATCGGCGACCCGGGCGAATCGCCTTCCGGCGGCGCGGTCGGCGACCGTGCGGTGCTGCGCGGAAAGCTCATCGTGGTGCCGGCGCGGTGGTTCGCCGTCCGGCAACCGGCACTCAGCCGTGGAAGCCGGGATCCTGGCCCCCGGGGTTGGGGCACCACATCAGGCCGCACTGGACGTTGCCCGGATTGTCGCCCGGCGGGTTGTCGCCGTCCCACGCGTTCGAGCTCTGCAGCGTCTGCTGACCGTTGAGCGCGATGCGCGGGACGTTGCCCCAGCCGTCGGGGACGACGTACCAGGTGTGGCACACGTTCATGTCCCAGACGTAGTTCAGGTGACCGCGCGAGGAGTTCGGGCCGCTCGGCCACTCCATGGACTGCCCCGGGCACCAGGTGAACGGGCCCTTGGTGGCGTGGGCGGCCCCGGCGCCCAGTCCCAGCCCGGCGGCGGCGACGCCACCGGACAGCAGCGCCCCGGCGATCATCGCGTTGACGATCCGAAATCCTGACATGGCCCCACGCCCTTTCCCGGACGGGATTACCGGTGCCGACCAGTATTCGCCGGCACCGCATCCCCCGCATGGCTAATCGGCTAACTCGAATCAGTACAGACGGGCCGGGCCGCTACCGATCCCAACGACAACCGATGACACGGGCGGCCAGCGGGCCCCGTTTGCACCCCCGGGGACGCGGGTACACAGCCGACGCGCTTCGGTCACGACGCGTCGTCGAGACCACCTCGGTTGAAACTCACAGCTGGGCGCTCACCAGTTCTCTGGGCGGCTTCCGCGGCCGTTACCGACGGTGCCGGGGCCGGAGGCTGTGTGCGGTCCATTCCGGCGGAGGCGAGGCGGCGTCATGACGACACCGGTTTTTCCCGGCCACCATCCCCACGGCATCACCCACGCGGCCGCGCGGTCATCGCGGCACACCGGCGGGTGACCGGCCGGCATCACGCGAGCGAGAAAGGGAGACACATGTTGTTGCTGGGCAACGGCGGACGGCGCAGGGCCGCCGGCGGCGACGGCCTCGGCGAGGTACAGCAGCTGGCCGAGCGGGCGCTCTACGACGTCGCGCACGGCCGGTTCGAACGCTCGCTGTCCGGGCTGACAGCGATGGCGGCGCTGGTCACGACGGCCGAGATCTACTTCGAGCACTACAAGGCCAGCTTCGGCAACAAATGGATGTGGAGCCCGATCGTGGTGACCCCGCCGGTCGTGGTGGCCGGGATCGGCGGGGTGTTCTCCCGGCGCTGGGCCAAGGTCTGGCTGCCCATCACCGCCGCCGTCTACACCGCCAACGGCCTGATGGGCGAATACCTGCACGCCCGCGGGGTGGCGCGCAAGCCGGGCGGATGGAAGCACGCGTCCTACAACGTGCCGATGGGCCCGCCCATCGCCGCCCCCGGGTTGATGTGCATGGTCGGCGGGATGGGGCTGCTGGCCTCGATCCTGCGCCGCGAACGGTTCCGGCGATAGGCAGCCGATGGCCGACACCTCTCGCCCCGACCACCTGCCCAACCTGCGCGACGACGGCAAGCCACCGCACCCGTCCTGGCTGCCCCGGCAGCGCCGCGGCACCACACCGCAGATGATCGGGCGCTACCCCGATTTCGACGTGCTCGAGACCGCCGGCCACTGGGACGAGGCCACCCGCAACGTGGTGCTGGCCCGGCTGGAACCGCCGGGGCCGCTGCGGTTTTTCGGCCCCGAGGAGGAGCCGTGCCTGCGCGCGTTCTGCGACACGGTGCTGGCCCAGGACGTCGAGCCGCGGGTGCCGGTCGCCGAGTCGGTCGACGCCAAGCTCGCCGACGGCCGCCTGGACGGCTACCAATACGCCGACATGCCCGACGACCGCGACACCTGGCGGCTTGTGCTGCGCGGGCTGGACGAGACCGCGTCGCGCCGATACGGCGCCGACTCGTTCGCCGCCGCCGAGCCGCCGACCCGGGAGGCGATCATCGAGGAATTCTCCCGGGGCGAGCTGCACGGCGGCAGCTGGGACAACCTGAACGTCAAGCGCGCATGGTCGGTGTGCATGCGAATGACGTTGTCCGGCTTCTATTCTCACCCGTGGGCGTGGAACGAGATCGGTTTCGGCGGCCCGGCCTACCCGCGCGGGTTCATGCGCCTCGGCGGTGCCACCGGGCCGGCGGCCGCGCGGGAGCCGTACGAGACCCGCGGCGCCACCGACGAAGACCCGGTGCAGGTCGTGCAGAACGGCGAGCTGTGATGGGCGACTTCTGGCGCGGCCTGCTCAAGGGGGCCGTCGGACCCCGGGACAACGACTCCCGCTTCCTACTCGACGTGCATTCGCGCGACCTGCCCGGCGAACGGACCATGCGCCGCTACGCCGACGACGACGAGGTCGACCTGGTCGTGGTCGGCGCCGGCGCCGGCGGCTCGGTGCTGGCGCAGCGGCTGGCCCGCGCCGGCTGGCGGGTGGTGATCCTGGAGGCCGGCCCGTTCTGGCACCCCGACGAGGACTGGGTGTCCGACGAGGCCGGCTCCCATCCGCTGTACTGGACCCAGAAGCGCATCATCGGCGGCGCCGACCCGATCGAGTTGGGCAAGAACAACTCCGGGCGTGGGGTGGGCGGCTCCATGATCCACTACGCCGGCTACACCCCGCGGTTCCATCCCAGCGACTTCGCCACCTACACCCTGGACCGGGTGGGGGCCGACTGGCCGATCCGGTACGAGGACCTGCGCCGCCACTACGAGCAGGTCGAGCTGGAGCTGCCGGTGGCCGGGCAGAACTGGCCGTGGGGCGATCCGCATCGCTATTCCTTTGCCCCCCACCCTATTTCGGGTGCAGCCGCCAAACTGTGGGAGGGCGCGCTCAAGCTCGGCATCGAGATGCGGGTGGGGCCGGTGGGCATCGTCAACGGCACCTTCGGCAATCGCCCGCACTGCATCTATCGCGGCTACTGCCTGCAGGGCTGCAAGGTCAACGCCAAGGCCAGCCCGTACGTCACGCACCTGCCCGACGCGCTGGCGCACGACGTGGAGATCCGCGCCAACTGCATGGCCGCCCGCGTCGAACTCGACGGCAGCGGCGCCGCCCGCGGCGTGGTCTACTACGACGAGGCGGGCGGCACCGAACGGCTGCAGCGCGCCAAAGTGGTTGCCATCGCGGGGTATTCGATCGAAACGCCCCGCCTGCTGCTGAACTCGGTCAGCGACCGCTTCCCGAACGGCTTGGGCAACAACGACGACCAGGTCGGCCGTTATGTGATGGTCCAGGGCGCCACCCAGTCGGCGGGCCGGTGGTCGGAGGAGGTTCGGATGTACAAGGCGCCTCCGCCGGAGGTGACCTCCGAGCAGTTCTACGAGACCGACTCCTCGCGCGGGTTCGCCCGCGGCTTCTCCATCCAGACGGTGTCGCCGATGCCGATCGGCTGGGCCGAACACGTGCTGGCCGACGGGCACTGGGGCCGGGCGTTGCGGGAGTACATGCGCGACTACAACCACTGGGCGACCATCGGCGTGCTCAACGAGCTGTTGCCCCAGCCGGACAACCGGGTGACGCTGGCGGACGAGAAGGACGCCTACGGCATCCCGGTGGCCCGGTTCGACTACACGCTGTGCGACAACGACAAGGCCAACATGGCCTACTCCACCAACGTGATCGGCGACATCCTGCGCGCCGCCGACGCCCAGGATGTGCTCACCATCGAGCGGTTCGCCCACCTGATCGGCGGCGCCCGGATGGGTACCCGGCCGGACAACTCGGTGGTCGACTCCGATCACCGGGTGTGGGGCGTGCCGAACCTGTTTGTGGCCGACGGGTCGGTGTGCCCGACCCAGGGCTCGGCCAATCCCGCGCTGACCATCATGGCGTTGGCCTCCCGGCTGGCCGAGCGGTTGGCCGCCGGCAAGATCGACACCGCCGCCGGACGGAGGTCGAAGGCGGCGGCCCGTGGCTGAGCAGACCGTCGATGCCGGGACCGTCTTCGCGCCCCGGGTGCTGCGCGAGTACGCGCTGCTCGCCGACGGCGAGCGGGGCGCGCTGATCGGCCCGCAGGGCGACGTGGCGTGGATGTGCGCGCCGCGCTGGGAATCCGACGCCGTGTTCTCCAATCTCGTTGGGGGCGGCGGGGTTTACGCGATCACCCCGACCGACGTGCGGCACGTGTGGGGCGGCTACTACGAGCCGGGCACGCTGATCTGGCGCAACCGCTGGATCACCCGCGACGGCATCGTGGAATGCCGTGAGGCGCTGGCCTTTCCGGGCGACCCGGAGCGGGTGGTGCTGCTGCGGCGCCTGGTGGCCTGCCGCGGCACGGTGCGGGTACGGGTGCTGCTGGCCCCGGCTGCCGAGTTCGGAAAGCACGGCCCCGGCCGGCCCCGGCTCGACGACGACGGGGTGTGGAGCGGACGGTCGGGCCGGTTGCGCTGGCGCTGGCTGGCCGGCTGCGACGCCCGCCCGGTCGATTCGGCCGGCCACGCCGCCGGCGAATTGCTCGGCTGCGAGATCACCCTCGACGAGGGCGGCCGCCACGACCTGGTGCTGGAGCTGTCCGAACGCACCCTGCCCGAGCGGCTCCCCGACCCCGGCCTGGCTTGGGACGCCACCGCGGCCGCCTGGCAGCGCAGCGTGCCCGCGCTGAACTGCACCATCGCGCCCCGGGACGGCCGGCACGCGTATGCGGTGCTGCGCGGGCTGACCAGCAGCGGCGGCGGCATGGTCGCCGCGGCGACGCTCGGCCTGCCCGAACGCGCGCACACCAACCAGAACTACGACTACCGCTACGCCTGGATCCGCGACCAGGTGTACGCCGGCATGGCCGCCGCCGCGGTCGGCACCACCGAATTGCTGGACCGGGCAGTGGGATTCATCGGCGCCCGGCTGCTCGAGGACGGCGCCGACCTCAAACCCGCCTACACCGTCACCGGCGGCGCCGTGCCCGGCGAAGAGACCCTCGACCTGCCCGGCTACCCCGGCGGCACCGACAAGGTCGGCAACTGGGTCAACCAGCAGTTCCAGCTCGACGTGTTCGGCGAGGCGCTGCAGCTGCTGGCGGTGGCCGGGGCCGCCGACCGGCTCGACGCCGAGGGCTGGCGCGCCGCCCAGGCCGCCATCCGGGCCATCGAAAAGCGCTGGCGCGAACCGGATTACGGGGTTTGGGAGATTCAGGACGAGCGGTGGACGCAGTCCCGGCTGGCCTGCGTGGCCGGGCTGCGCGCCGTCGCAAAGCTTGCCGGCGCCGGCCCGGAGCTGACCGCGTGCGCGTCGCTGGCCGACGCGATCCTGGCCGACACCGCATCGGAAAGCCTGCACCCGCACGGCTATTGGCAGCGCAGCCCGCGGCTGCCCGGCGTCGACGCCTCGCTGCTGTTGCCGCCGGTGCGCGGAGCGGTGCCCGCCGACGACCCGCGCACCCGGGCCACCCTGGACGCCGTGCGCCGCGACCTCACCGACGACGGGTTCGTCTACCGCTTCCGGCACGACGAGCGCGACCTGGGCGAGGCCGAGGGCGCGTTCCTGCTCTGCGGGTTCATGATGGCGCTGGCCGAACATCAACTGGGCCATACCCATTGCGCGATGCGCTGGTTCGAACGCAACCGGGCGGCGTGCGGGCCGCCGGGGCTGTTCTGCGAGGAATACGACGTGCGGCAACGCCAGCTGCGCGGCAACCTGCCGCAGGCGTTCGCGCACGCGCTGATGCTGGAATGCACCGCCACCCTCGCGGAGGACGCCGTCCACCATGACTGACACCGGACCGCAGCGAAAGGCAGTTCTGCGATGACACAGTCCACCCAGACGGTGGTGATCACCGGGGCCAGCGCCGGGATCGGGCGGGCCACCGCGAAGGAGTTCGGCCGGCGCGGCGCGAACGTCGCCCTGCTGGCCCGCGGCGCCGCCGGGCTGCAGGGCGCGGCCCGCGACGTGGAGGCCGGCGGCGGCAAGGCGCTGGCCCTGCCGACCGATGTTGCCGACCACGCGGCCGTCGTCGCCGCCGCCGACCAGACCGAGGCCGCCTTCGGCCCCATCGACGTGTGGGTCAACGTCGCCTTCACCTCGGTGTTCGCCCCGTTCAGCGAGATCAGCGCCGAGGAGTTCAAGCGGGTGACCGAGGTGACCTACCTCGGTTATGTGCACGGCACCATGGCGGCGCTGGCCAAGATGCGGCCCCGCGACCGCGGCACCATCGTGCAGGTCGGCTCCGCGCTCAGCCAGCGGTCGATTCCGCTGCAGTCGGCCTACTGCGGCGCCAAACACGCCGTCAACGGGTTCACCGAATCGGTGCGCTGCGAACTGCTGCACGAGGGCTCGCGGGTGCGGATCACCCTGGTGCAGATGCCCGCCGTCAACACCCCGCAGTTCTCCTGGGTGCTGTCCCGGCTGCCCCGTCATCCGCAACCGGTGCCGCCGATCTACCAGCCCGAGGTCGCCGCCCGCGGCGTGCTGTACGCCGCCGATCATCCAGGGCGCAAACAGTATTGGGTCGGGGATTCCACCATGGTGACGCTGCTCGCGCAGAAGTTCGCGGCGCCGTTGCTGGACCGCTACCTCGGCCGCACCGGGTACGACTCGCAGCAGACCGAGCAGCCCGTCGGCGGCGACCGGCCGCACAACCTCTGGCAGCCGCTGGATCAGGAGCCGGGCAGCGATCACGGCGCCCACGGCGAATTCGACGACACGTCGCACGCCCACAGCCCGCAGCTGTGGGCCTCCCAACATCCGGTAATCAGCGGCACCGGCGCGCTCGGCGCCGCCGGGCTGGGCACCTGGCTGGCGGCGCGGGCCCGCCGGTGGACGCGATGACGCCCGACCCGGCCATCGACGAGGTGACCGCGCGGGTTTACCAAATCCCCACCGACGCACCGGAAGCCGACGGCACCCTGTCCTGGTCGTCGACCACGCTGGTGCTGGCCGAGGTGGCCGCCGGCGGGCGGCGCGGCATCGGCTACACCTACGCCGACGGCGCCTGCGCCGCGCTGATCACCGGGGCGCTCGCCGGCTCGGTCACCGGACACAGCGCGCTGGACGTCCCGGCGCGCTGGCAGGCGATGGTCCGCGCGATGCGCAACAACGGGCGGCCCGGCCTGGTGTCCTGCGCGATCTCCGCGGTGGACACCGCGCTGTGGGACCTCAAGGGAAAGCTGTTGGGCCTGCCGGTGTGCCGGCTGCTCGGCATGGCGCACGACTCGGTGCCGATCTACGGCAGCGGCGGTTTCACCAGCTACGACGACAACGCCACCCGCGCCCAGCTGGAACGCTGGGTGCACGAGTGGCGGATCCCACGCGTCAAGATCAAGATCGGCGAGTCCTGGGGGTCGCACGAGCGCCGCGATCTAGATCGAATTGCCCTGGCCCGCACCGTGATCGGGCCCGACACCGAACTGTATGTGGACGCCAACGGCGGCTACCGGCGCAAGCAGGCGATCCGGGTGGCCCGCGCCATGGCCGAGCACGACGTCACCTGGTTCGAGGAGCCGGTCTCCTCCGACGACCTGACCGGGCTGCGGGAGGTGCGCGACCAGGTGAGCGCCGACGTCACCGCCGGCGAGTACGGGTACGACCTGGCCTACTTTCACCGGATGCTCGCTGCCGACGCGGTCGACTGCCTGCAGATCGACGTCACCCGGTGCGGCGGCATCACCGACTGGCTGCGGGCGGCGGCCGTGGCGGCCGCCCACAACGTCGACGTCTCCGGGCACTGCGCGCCCAACCTGCATGCCCACGTCGCCACCGCCGTCGCGAACCTGCGGCACCTGGAGTACTTCCACGACCACCACCGCATCGAGCGGACGTTCTTCGACGGCGCGCTGTCGCCGCAGGGCGGCGCCCTGCGGCCCGATCAACAGCGGCCCGGATTCGGGCTGGAGTTCAAACAGCGCGACGCCGACCGGTACCGGATGCGCTGACTGGCTTCGTCACGACCTGTGGGCCCACGCATTTCGTGAATTCGAGTGCGGGGCCGACAATTGAGGGCATCGACGCCGCGTTCGCGGGAATACCAATCCTGCTACTGGCGCATGTGTGAGGCGCCGCCGATGTACCACACCTGCCCGTTGATCCATTCGGCCTCATCGGAGAGAAGGAAGGCAGTGATCGCGGCGATGTCGCGCGGTTCTCCGAGGCGGGTGACCTTGGCGGCCTGCAGGAACATCTGCTGCAGTGCAATGTCGTTCTGCTGCTTTTGGGTTTCGCCCATGACCAGGCCGGGCATGACGCCGTTGCACCGGACCCCTTGCGCGCCCCAGTTGTTCGCGATGTGGCGGGTGAGTTGGTTGACGGCGGCTTTGGCGGCGTTGTAGGCGACGTGCATCGGGTCGGTGCCTAGCGAGCCTCCCGAGGACGTGTTGACGATGCTTCCGCCGCCGTGCTCGAGGAGGTGCGGCACGACGGCGCGACTGGTGCGCACGTAACCCAGGAGGTTGACGTCGAGCGTGCGGCGCCAGACATCGAAATCGGTGTCCAACAGGGTGGTGTCGCGGCCGAGGTTCTCAACGGATAGGTCCGCGCCGACGTTGTGGAGGCCGTGGAGGGCGCCGAACTCGCCAATGGTCTTCTGCACGAGGTTCCGAACGGATGCTTCGTCGGCAAGGTCGAATGCCACCGCGATCGCGCGCCCGCCGGATTGCGTGATCCGGTCGGCGGTGGCGTTGGCGCCGTCGATGTTGATATCACCGACGGTGACGGCTGCTCCCTCGCTGGCGAGGCGTTCGGCGGTTGCGGCTCCGATTCCGGTCGCTCCGCCCGCGACGATGAATGTTTTGCCTTGTAATCCGCGCACGGGCCCATCCTCTCGCTAGCAGTAGGCGACACCCAGGTCGACCGAGATACCGGATGCGGTAACGAATCTCGATTGATCCGATGCGAGCCAGGCCACCGCGTCGGCGATGTCTTCGGGTTGCGCAATGCCGTCGGGCAGCAGCGGCTTGTGCAGGCCTTCCAAATGGGGATACGTCGCGGCCGCCGACTCGAGCGCGTCGCGCATACGTCCGGTTCCCATGGGCGTGTCGACAGCTCCGGGGTGAAGGCTGTTAACGCGGATGTTGTAGCGGCCCAGCTCGGCGGCGAAGGCCCGGGCCATGCCGGTGATGGCGTGCTTGCTCGCCGTGTAATGCACCATGAACGCTTGCATTTTCACACCTGCAGCGGAACCGATCAGGATGATCGACCCGCCCCGTCCCCCTGCGATGATGTGGTGAGCGCCTGCCATGACGGTGTTCCACGTGCCGATCACGTTGGTGTCGATGGTGTCGCGGAATGCTTGGTCGGTGATTTGGTCCCATGGTGCCGGGCAACAGATTCCCGCGTTGGCGACGATGATGTCGAGACGGCCAAGCTCGGCGACCGCGTCGCCCACGGCCGCGCGCAATTTGTCGCCGTCACGCACATCGATCGCCGCGGTGATCGCGCGTCGGCCGTTGGCTTCGACCAGTCGCGCGGTCTCGGCGAGATCGTCGGGAGTCGGCGACTCATACGGGACGCTTTCGGGTAGTTGCCCGGCGATGTCGACCGCGATGACGTCGGCGCCGCCGGCGCTGAGCCGCACCGCGTGGGCACGTCCCTGCCCGCGCGCGGCTCCGGTGATGAGAGCTACTTTGTTGTCCGCCACGGCAGTTCAGTCCCGATGAATCTTGTCGAGCGGGTTGGAGCGTTCGAGCATGCCGTAGGTCTCCTCGCCGTCCCAGCGGTAGCGCACACCGGCTTGCTGCAGTGCGGGGAAACTGGGCATCTCCTTCTTCATGGCATGTACGGAGTAGGAGTCGTCGTCGTGATGGATGTCGTGGGTGGAGAACACCGTCTCTCCCTCGACGGCGACGACGCCGTGGCCGGTTTCCAATACCAGTGACACGTCTTCGCCCAGGGCCTGCAACCGCGTCAGCCACGGCGCCCGCACGACGCGCGCCGGGATCAGCGGCCCGTCGCCGGTAAAGACGTAGCCCTCGTTGAACGTGGGCTGGCCGTCCGGCCGCGGCGGATAGGCGATGTAGCCGAACGCTTTTCCGCTCGGAAACACCGCCGACTGCCAGGCATGCCCCCAAAAGCCGGCTAGCTTGCGCACCCCTTGGCGGCGGATCCGCAGACCAGTGCCGCTGAACCGCCGCTCGCTGCCGTCGACCGTCACCGACCCGGCCGCCCGAAAGAGTTGTTCATAGCGGGGGCCGCCCATCAGGTTGCCCTCGATGGATGACTTCAGTTGTTGGCCTGCATCGGTGTGTAAGGCGCCCTGAACCCAAGGCGGCACCGCCATCGCGGCCTCAACCTCAAAAGCGACGTCGACCAACGGGCCGTCCTTGCGCCCGCTGACCAGATCGGCCGACGACGTCTGCACGGCCTTGCCCTCGTAGGTCATCGTCCATGTGTGAAATGGTTCGACGCAGCGGAACGCCAATCCCCCTGCCCCCAACACCGTCGGCCGGCCGTCCGGTCCCGCCGCGGGCAGGGACGGACCGTTGGCTCTCAGGCGGTACACCCGACCGTCGGGGTAAGCGACGTTGACTTGGATGTCGTGGGCATCCCAATTGGCTGCGACGGCTTCGATTCCGATCCTCGGCAGGCCGATCTCGCCGCGATCGTCGACGACCCAGAAGCTCACCGAGTCTCGCATCTCCGGGTTCTCTGGACGCTCAGCGAACACGAGTTCGCGCGATGGGTCGATGCCACCAGTGAGGTCAATAGCCATGGCTCTCCTAGATGTCGGCGTGTGCGGTCCAGTCGGCGGCGGCCGTGATGTAGTCGGCGAACAGCGGCCGTATCGAATCCAGGTCGATCCCGAACTGAACAGGGTCAGCATGGCTGCTGGGTTCGCGCTCGGTTGCCGCCTGCGCCCACCAGCTGTTCATTCGGCCCTCGAATTCGTCGCTGACCTGTTCGCCAAGCCAGCGATACAATCCCGTCACCTCGCCGATCGGGTCGGCCTGCATCGCGCGAAAGTCGATGTCATAGAACCGGTTATCGTTGCCCGCTGCCCGGAACTGCAGCGTGCGGGCCATGCCCAACGACCAATGCTCGACGTTGAGCCGCCCGATATAGGGGCGGTCGATGTCGTCGGTGAACTGGCCGATGATGTCGGCGTAGAGGTCGGCGACTGACAGGATGACGTCGGTCGGATCACGGTGCGTCATCACGAATTTGGCGTCTGGGAAGACCGCGGCCAGGCGGTCAAGCCAGAGCACGTGCGAGGGGCATTTCAGCCTCCACGGCCGCGTCGGCTCACCCCAGGCCAGCAGCTTGAGCACCCGACGCTCGTACGCGAGCGCCGAGGTGAGGTCGGCGTCGGCCACCAGCCACGCCGAATAGGTGGGAACTTGGGCCAGCGACTGGAACAGGTGGGAGGCGAAACTCAGAGCCATCAGTTCGTGACATTCCATCGGCCCGTTGGCGTCCGTGGGCACATGGTGGCGAGTGCCGATCATTTCCCCCTTGCCGGGCGGGATGCGCGGATCCACACCGCACACGGTCGACGGCGGCGGACACGGTTGGGAGGACTCCCATTTGCGCAGATACCGGACATCGGGGTCCTGAGCGAGCAGCATCGACAATGCCGTCGACCCTGTGCGCGGCAAGCCGAGCCCGATCAGCGGAGACTCGAGGGACACCTCGTCGATCTCGGGATGCCGGCGGTACCAATCCTCGACCTGCAGCCGCTGAGCAAGGTATGCGGTGATCCGCGGATAGATGAAGGCCTCACCTTTGGCGTTGAGCCGGGCCTCATCGCGCAGCGACGTCAACAGTATCTCGAGGCCTTCTCGAAAGGAATCATCCCCGAAATCGTCGAGACCGGTCTGGGCAACCGCGGTTTGCAGGAGATCATTGACTGCCGGCATTGGATCAGCCCATCCACTGTCCGCCGGCGACATCGATGGTCTGGCCGCACAGATAATCGGCGGCCTCGGTAGCAAGGAAGGCAACCATATTCGCGGCTTCCTCCGGAAGCGAGGCCCGGCCGAGTTGCACCTGCTGCGTGATCGCCTCAATCATCGCGGCGCGGCCCGCGCGCTCCTGGTCGTCCTGCGGATCCAAAACATATTGCTTGAGTTGGGGATTGAGCATGATGCCGGGCGCCACGCCAAGCACGTTCACTCCGCGCAGAGCCACCTCATGGGCGAGGTTGCGGGTGAACCCGATCACGCCGGCCTTACACGCGTTGTACACAACAAGGCCCCGCTGCTGGATACGGCCACCGACCGAGCCGATATTGATGATCTTCCCCGACCCCTGAGGAAGCAGGAACTGCAGTGCGGCGTGTGCGCCGTACATCATCATCGTCAGGCTGCCGAGCACGGTGAAGTCGATCTGCTCCTTGGTCTGAGTCTCGAACAGCCCTCCGGCGACCATCACGGGGTTGTTGACCATGATGTCGAGACCACCCAGCTGCCAGTGCGCCTCGCGCACGGCATTATGCACTTGATCCCAGTCCGACATGTCGGCGCTGATCGCGACCGTCTTGACCCCCCAGCGTTCCTCGACTTCGCGACCACGACGTTGCACTTTTTCCAGCGTGCGGCCAATCAGCGCGATGTCGGCACCCAGCCCGCCCAGCCGATTGGCGATCGCCTGACCCAGGCCGTCTCCCCCGGCGCCAGTGACAACAGCCTTCTTGCCGGACAGATCCATCAACTCGGTGACCCGCTTATCGACAATGTGCTCCGGCAGCCGGTCAAACCCCAGCACTTCTGCCCAGTCCTGCTTTTCATCCTGGATTGTCACGACGGCTCCCTTCACCGCAGGCGATACACACGACATATCAGCGCGTTATCGCATCAGAACGTGCTCGCTCGGTTGCGACGTTAGAGCCGGGGACGACCGATGAGGTAATACCAATTACGGAACGCAGTCATACCGATTCTTGATGCCTGGTATATCTGTGCAGCAGTGGACACTCATCGGCTGAAGTACTTCCTGCGCATCGCAGAACAGGGCTCGATCACCGGCGCGGCCGCCTCGCTCGGCATCGCGCAGCCGGCGCTGAGCCGCCAGATCCGCCTGCTCGAAGAGGACCTCGGTGTCGCGCTCTTCCGCCGAACCCGCCGCGGGGTGCAACTGACCGAGGAGGGGGAACGGCTACGAGCATCGACCGCTGCACCGCTGCGCCAACTCGAGCTGGCCATGCAATACGCCGGATCACCGATAGCCAGGCTCGCACGCGGCGTCCGCCTAGGCATACTCGACACAACGGTCGACGTCTTCGCTGCACACCTGCTGTCCAGCTTGGCCGCCGCTTTTCCGAAGGTGACTTTCTCCGTGGAGACCGGAAGCACCGACCAGCTCGTCGAAGCGATGTTGAAGGGCGCCGTCGACGTCGCTGTGATCAACCCAGTGCCGGACGACCGAATCTTCTACCGCGATCTACTCACCGAAGACCTCGTGGTCGTCGGCGCAGCGACCTCGGACCTCGATTCCGGTCAGATGATGCCCTTCACCGAACTCGTAGAGCTACCACTGGTGGTCCCTCGATCACACACCGGTATCGGGAACGTGATCGAAAATGCCGCGCTGCGAAGGAAAGTCAAGATCAGCTGGCGGATAGCCACAGATTCCCTAGCGCTGACCAAACGGCTCGTTGCGGCCGGCCTCGTCTACGGAGTTCTCCCGCTTTCCGCCTGCCTCAACGAAATTGACTCCAACCAATTGCGATACACCCCGTTGACCGAGCCACCCCTTACTCACAGGGTCGGTGTCGCGGCCACGTCCAACCTAGAGCTCCCACGAGAAGTCACCGCAAAAGTCGGCAACATCCTGCGCGAAGAGACCGCACACCTCATCAAAACTGGACGGTGGCCAGCTCGACTCCTATCACCGCAACCATGGGATCCCGCAGTCACATGAACGGTTGACGGGACGCACCTTGACACCGCGAGTGTGCGAGCAACAACTTCGACCAACGCGTGCTTCAGGTTGGCCGGCAACCTCGATCACACACTGAGCGCCTCCCCAGCACGAGCAGGTATGGAAGTGCGCCAAACGGGGAATCGATATGTCAACTTCTCCCAGCGGTTGCATGGAAGGGATCTGGCGCCCATGACAGTGAATTCCAACGACGAAACCGTCCCGTGTGCGGAGCCGCTCGGCTCGGACGTCGTCGAGGGCGACGGCGACCTCAGCGCGGTCGAGCGGGTGCTGGGCCTGGGTGAGCCGCAGCGCGTCGGCAGGTTCCGGTTCTTCCTGGACGGCCACCGCTGGGAGTGGTCGGACGCGGTGGCGCGCATGCACGGCTACCGGCCCGGGCAGGTGCAGCCCAGCACGGAGCTGCTGTTGCAGCACAAGCACCCCGACGACCGCGAGCGGGTGGCGGCCGTGCTGGACCAGGTGATGCAGGGCAAGCCGTTCAGCAGCCGGCACCGCATCGTCGACACCGCCGGGCGCACCCACTGGGTCGTCGTCGCGGGCGATCGGATGCTCGACGACTCCGGCGCGCTGGCCGGCACCTCCGGCTTCTACGTCGACGTCACCGACTCGCTGCACTCCGACATCACCAACGTGCTCTCGGCGGTGGCCGACTCCCGGGCCCGCATCGAGCAGGCCAAGGGGGTGCTGATGGCCGCCTACGGCATCTCCGCCGAGCGGGCGTTCGACATCCTGGTGTGGCGCTCGCAGGAAACCAACCTCAAGCTGCGCGACGTCGCCGGCCGGTTTCTGGACGCGGTGGCCAGCAAGGCGTCCCCGGGAATGCAGCGCCAGGTCGACCACGCCCTGCTGACCCTGGAATGACCGCGCAGGCTCGGATTGCACGACTCCTCCTCCGGCCGTCACCGGCCGGCATCGTCGCCGCGCTAGGGTCGGGCCGGTGGCGCACCTACTGGGAGCTGAGGCCGTACACCTGGAATACCCGACACAGGTGGTCTTCGAGTCGATCACGCTCGGGGTCAACGACGGCGCCCGCATCGGCATCGTCGGGCGCAACGGCGACGGCAAATCCAGCCTGCTGCGGCTGCTGACCGGCGAACAACAACCCGACGCCGGCCGGGTCACCCGGCGCAGCGGGCTGCGGGTCGGCGCGCTCAGCCAGGCCGACACGTTGGACCCGGACCACAGCGTGGGCTGGACACTGGTCGGCGACGCGGCCGAACACCAGTGGGCGGGAGACCCGCGGGTGCGCGACGTGGTGGCCGGCCTGGTCTCCGACATCGATTGGCGGGCAAGCGTTTCCACGCTGTCGGGTGGTCAGCGCCGCCGGGTGCAGCTGGCCCGGTTGCTGATCGGCGAGTGGGACGTCATCGCGCTCGACGAGCCGACCAACCACCTGGACATCGAGGGCATCACCTGGCTGGCCGGACATCTGCGGCAGCGGTGGGCCCGCAACACCGGCGGGCTGCTGCTGGTCACCCACGACCGCTGGTTCCTCGACGAGGTCGCCACCACCACCTGGGAGGTGCACGACGGGATCGTCGAACCGTTCGACGGCGGCTACGCGGCCTACGTCCTGCAACGCGTCGAGCGCGACCGGATGGCCGCGGCCGCCGAGGCCAAGCGGCAGAACCTGATGCGCAAGGAGCTGGCCTGGTTGCGCCGCGGCGCGCCGGCGCGCACCTCCAAGCCCAAGTTCCGGATCGAGGCGGCCAACCAGCTGATCGCCGACGTCCCGCCGCTGCGCAACAGCGTCGAGCTGGCCAAGCTGGCCACCGCTCGGCTCGGCAAGGACGTGGTGGACCTGCTCGACGTGTCGGTCTCCTTTGACGGGCGTCCGGTGCTGCGCGACGTCGAATGGCGGATCGCCCCCGGCGAGCGCACCGGCATCGTCGGGGCCAACGGCGCCGGCAAGTCGACCCTGCTGGGCTTGATCGACGGCACCGTGCGGCCCGACAGCGGGCGGGTCAAGCGCGGCAAGACCGTCCAGCTCGGCGTGCTCGACCAGCGGGGAGCGGAGCTGGCCGCGATCGCCGACGACCGGATCAGCGACGTGCTGGGCCGGCTGCGCGCCGGCTATCGGGTGGACGGCCGTGAGGTGACGCCGGCCCAACTGCTGGAGCGGCTCGGTTTCGGCCGGGGTCAGCTCGCGGCGCGGGTCGGCGACCTGTCCGGCGGCCAGCGGCGGCGGCTGCAGCTGATGCTGACGCTGTTGTCCGAGCCCAACGTGTTGCTGCTGGACGAGCCGACCAACGACGTCGACACCGACACGCTCGCCGCCATGGAGGATCTGCTCGACTCCTGGCCGGGCACGCTGATCGTCGTCTCGCACGACCGCTACCTGCTGGAGCGGGTCACCGATCAGCAGTACGCGGTGCTCGACGGCCGGTTGCGACATCTGCCCGGCGGCATCGACGAGTATCTGCGGCTGGCCGCCCAGCGGCGCGACGCGGCACCGCCCGCCGGGCCGACTCCCGTTGCGCCGCAAGCGATGTCGGGCGCGCAGCGGCGCGCCGCGGAGAAGGAGCTGGCCGCGGCCGACCGCCGGCTGGCGCGGCTGGCCGAACAAATCAAGGACAAGCACGAGGAGCTCGCCGCGCACGACCAGTCCGATCACGTCGGCATCACCCGGCTCACCCGTGAGCTGCGCGCGCTGGAGGACGAGGTCGCGGCGGCCGAGAGCCGCTGGCTGGAACTGTCGGAGCTGCTCGAATGAGACCCGTGCGCTACCGGCCCGGTGAGGCATTGCTCGCGCTGTACCGGCGCCGGGGCCCGGTGATCGACGCCGGGGCGGGCCGGCACGGCTACACCCTGCTGCTCGGGGCCGAGGCAAACAAGTTTGTGTTCGCCAACGCCGACGCCTTCAGCTGGCGGGCGACGTTCGAGAACCTGGCCCTGGTCGACGGGCCCACCGCGCTGATCGTCAGCGACGGCGACGACCACCGGCGCCGCCGCAGCGTGGTGGTGCCCGGGCTGCGGCACCGGCAGATCCAGGACTATGTGACCACCATGGTGTCGTGCATCGACCGGGTCATCCACGGCTGGCGGCCCGGGCAGCGGCTGGACGTCTACCAGCACTGCCGCGCGGCGGTGCGGCGCAGCACCGCCGAGAGTCTGTTCGGCCCGCGCTTGGCCGTGCACTCCGACGCCCTCGGCGAATACCTGCAGCCGCTGCTCGACCTGACCCACCAGCCGCCGCAACTGGTGGGCCTGCAGCGGCGGATCAACGCCCCGGCGTGGCGGCGGGCGATGGCCGCGCGACAGCGCATCAACAACCTTGTCGACACTCTGATCGCCGAGGCCCGCGCTGCGCCCAACCCGAACGACCACATGTTGACCATGTTGATCGACGGCCGCGGCGACGAGGGTTATACGTTGAGCGACAACGAGATCCGCGATGCCATCGTGTCGCTCGTCACGGCCGGCTACGAGACCACCAGCGGCGCGCTGGCCTGGGCGGTCTACCTGCTGCTGTCGCAGCCCGGCGCGTGGGCCACGGCGGCCGGCGAGGTGCGGCGGGTACTCGCCGGACGGCCGCCGGCCGCGGCCGACCTGAGCGGGTTGACCTACCTGAACGGCGTCGTTCACGAAACCCTGCGGCTGTACCCGCCCGGGGTGATCTCCGCGCGCCGGGTGATGCGCGATCTGCGCTTCGAGGGCAGGCGGATCCGATCGGGGCGGCTGTTGATCTTCAGCCCGTACGTCACCCACCGGCTTCCCGAAATATGGCCCGAGCCAAGGCGATTCGCACCCGAACGGTGGGACCCCGATGCTCCCGGGTATCGCCGGCCGGCGCCGCACGAGTTCATCCCGTTCAGTGCGGGGCTGCACCGCTGCGTGGGGGCCGCGATGGCCACCACCGAGATGACGGTGATGCTCGCGCGGCTGCTGGCCCGCACCCGGCTGCGGTTACCCGCTCAGCGCCTGCGCGCGGCCAATGTCGCCGCGCTGCGGCCCACGCCGGGCCTCACGGTCGAGGTGATCGACTCAGTGCCAGCGCAGTAGCACCAGCTCGGAACCGAAGCCGGGACCCACGGCCAGCATCAGCGCCGGGCTGCCGGCCGGGGGCGGCTTGGCAATGGTGTCGCGCAGGATGTGCAGCACCGACGCCGAGGACAGGTTGGCGACCTCGCCGAGCGAACGCCAGGTCAGCTCGTGCGCCTCCGCGGGCAGGTCCAGCGTCGCGGCGATCGCCGTGATGACCTTGGGGCCGGCCGGGTGGGTGATCCACGCGCCGACGTCGCCGGTGGTCAGGCCGTGGGCGGCGAGGAAGCCGGTCACGTCGTCGGCCAGGTGCTTCTCGACGACGGCCGGCAGTTCCGGGGACATCACCAGCTGCATTCCGGCCGAGCCGATGTTCCAACCCATGATGTGCAGCGTTTCGGGATAGAGCCGGCTGCGCGAGTCCAGGATGTCGGGGCCGGTGGCGCCGAGCCGCTCGGCGCGCCGGTCCCCCACGGCGACCACCGCGGCGGCGCCGTCCCCGAACATCGCCGTCCCGACCAGTCCCGACACCGTCGGCTTGACCGTCGGGAAGGTGAGCGAACACAGCTCGACCGACACCAGGGCGGCGACGCCGTCGGGAGCGCCACGCAGGTAATCGTGCAACCGGCCCACCCCCGCGGCCCCGGCCGCGCAGCCCAGCCCGAACAGCGGCACTCGGCGCACGTCGGGGCGCAGGCCCAGCCGTCCGGCGATCCGGGCGTCCAGCGACGGCACCGCCACCCCGGTGACCGTGGTGGTGGCGATCATGTCGATGTCCTGCGGCCGCAGGCCCGCCTCGTCGAGGGCGCCGAGTAATGCGTCGCAGCCAATTTGGACGGCCTTGTCGATGAAGATCTCGTTGACCTCGCCGAAATCGGTCAGCGAGTGGTACTGCTGCAGCGGCAGCACGAAGTGGCGGCTGTTGACCTTGGCGGCGGCGTGCAGGCGCCGGACGACCTCTTCGTGTTCCCGTAGCGCGGGGAACTTCACGATCTCGTCGGTGATTTCGCGTTGGCTGTAACGATGCGGCGGCACGGCGCCGAACACACCCGCGATGACGCTCATGCTTTACTCTCTTGATTGCCAACCGACTTGAACACGATTCCCGCTAAACCCCGAAGTTTATGCGTTCGGATGGGGTCGCGCAAAAGTTCGATGTATTGAACACATGTGTTATTGGGGCGATTTTCGGTGCGTGTAATCGGGTCGGCCAGCGGGGATTTCGTCATTCGGCCTCGTCGTCGTCCGCCGAGTTCAGCGCCATCGCGATCAGCGCGTCGGGGCTTAACGAGTCGATATCCGCGTCGCTGATTTTCGCATCGGTGGTCGCGGTTTCCGGCATACCGGCGAGCAATAGGAGTTTGTCGAGCAATCCGGTCCGCCGCAGCTCGCGCAGCGGAATTCTGCGCAGCGCCGACCAGATTCTCTCGTCGTCGGATTCCGGGTCCTCGTCGTGCAGCAGTTGCCGGCGAAGATGATCGGCCAGTGCGGCCGGCGTCGGGTAGTCGAAGATCAAGGTGCGCGACAATGCCGTCCCGGTATGCGTGGTGAGGCGGTTGCGCAATTCGACCCCGATCAGTGAGTCGAACCCGAGATCGGCGAAGGCGCGGTCGGGGTCGATGGCGTCACCGCCGGGGTGCCCGAGCACCGCGGCCGCGTGCTCGCAGACCAATTCGCGCAGCACCCGTTGCTGTTCGTCGCGGGGCAGTGCGTGCAGGCGGTGCGCCAGCTCGGGGGCACGCGTGCCGCCCCCCACCGGCGCCGCTCCCGCCGGGGCGCCGGCCAACGATGCGCCGTCCAGCCAAAAGCGTTCGCGCGCAAAGGCATACGTCGGCAGCTCGACGCGACGGGCGGGCAGGCCGGCGAACACGCCCGCCCAGTCGAGGCGGTGGCCGCGGGTGAACAGGTGCCCGGCCGCGTGCAGCGCCGATTCGGTCTCGGGGCGGTCCTTGGGCAGGGTGGCGATCGCGGTGGCGCCCTCGGTGCTCAGCGATTGGTCCACCGCGGCCGTCAGCGCCGCGCCGGGGCCCAGTTCCAGGAAGGTCCCGGCGCCGGCCTGCTCGGCGGCGCGCACCCCCGCGAGGAATTGCACCGGCGCACGCACATGCTCGACCCAGTACTGTGGCGTGCCGTAGCCGGGGCCGGCCAGTTGTCCGGTCAGGTTGGACACCAAAGGGATTCGCGGGGGCCGCGGCTCGATACCGGCCGCCGCGGCGGCAAAGCCGTCCAGCATCGGCTCCATCAGGGCCGAGTGAAACGCATGCGAGACCGCCAACCGGTGCACCCGCGCGCCGGACCCGGCCAACCGCTCCGCCACCGCCGCCACGGCTTCCTGCCCACCCGAGAGCACCACCGCGTCGGGGCCGTTGACCGCCGCGATGCTCACCCCACCACCCACCAGCGGCGCCACCTGCGCCTCGCCCGCGGTCACCGCCACCATCACACCGCCGGGCGGCAGCGCCGCCATCAACGCACCCCGGGCCGCCACCAACCGCGCCGCATCCCGCAGCGACAACACCCCCGCCACACACGCCGCGGCGATCTCACCCACCGAATGCCCCATCACCACATCCGGTGTCACACCCAAGGATTCCCACAACGCCGCCAACGCCACCTCGAGCACGAACAACGCCGGCTGGGCAAACTCCGTGCTCTGCAACAACTCCGGATCGGCGCCCCACATCACCTCACGCACCGGCAGCCGGGAATGCTCGTCCACCACCGCGACAGCCTCATCGAACGCCCGAGCGAACACCACGAACCTCTCGTACAGCTGCCGGCCCATCCCCAACATCTGCGAGCCCTGACCGGGAAACACCAACACCGTCTTGCCCGTCGACCGGGCCCGCCCCACCACGGTGGCCGCATCCGGCCGCCCCGACGCCAGACCCGCCAAACCCGTTGCCAACACGCCACGCTCGCATCCCACCACCACCGCGCGATGCTCGAACACCGCCCGGGTGCTGACCAACGACCACCCCACGTCCAGTGGACTCGCCTGCGCGTCGGCGGTCACATGGTCCAGCAACCGGCGGGCCTGCCCGGCCAACGCCTCGGCCGAACGGGCCGAAACCACCCAGGGCAGTGCGACGTCGGCCGGCGCGGACGCTGGAGTTGGATTCGGTTGCGCCGCATCCTGTTCCACGATGACGTGTGCGTTGGTGCCGCCCATCCCGAAGGACGAGACGCCGGCGCGCCGCGGCCCGCCGCGGTCCGGCCACGGCGCCAGCGCGGTGTTGACGCGCAGGCCGAGACGGTTCAGGTCGATGTCGGGGTCGGGGCGCTCGAAGTGCAGGCTCGGCGGGATCGCGGCGTGTTCGATGGACAGGACCGCCTTGAGCAGGCCCGCGATCCCGGCGGCGCTGGCGGCGTGGCCGATGTTGGTCTTCACCGATCCCACCGACACCGGGTGGTGGGATCGTTCGGCGAAAATCCGGCCCAGCGCTTGGATTTCGACGGCGTCGCCGACCCTGGTGCCGGTGCCGTGCGCTTCGACGTAGTCGATGTCGGTGCTGCCCAGGCCGGCCTCGGCCAGCGCGCGGCCGATCACGTCGGCCTCGGCTGCCGCCGATGGCAGGGTCTGGGCGGGCGCGCCGTGCCCGGCGTTGCCCACCGCGGTGGCGCGGATGACGGCGTGGATGCGGTCGCCGTCCCGCCGGGCCGCCGCCAACGGTTTGAGCAGCACCAGCCCGCCGCCCTCGCCGCGCACGTAGCCGTCGGCGCGCCGGTCGAAGGCATACGTGTGACCCGACACCGACACCGCGCCGAATTCGCGTTCCAGCAGGGCGATTTCGTCGGCCAGGTTGAGGTGGACGCCGCCCGCGATGGCCAGCGGCGCCTGCCCGCTGCGCACGCTCTCGCAGCCCAGGTGCACCGCGACCAGCGAGGACGACTGGCCGGAGTCGACGGTCATGCTGGCGCCGCGCAGCCCGAGCAGGTACGAGATCCGGTTGGCGATCATGCCCCGGCTGACGCCGGTGAAGGTGTGGTGGTCCACGTTGTCGGGGACGTCACGCAGCGTCAGCGCGGCGTAATCGTCGGTCATCGCGCCCAGGTACACCGAAACCGCTTCTCCGCGTAGCGTTTCGGCGACGATGAAGGCGTCTTCGAGCAGTTCCCAGGCCAGCTCGAGGGCCAGGCGCTGCCGCGGGTCCATCGCGGCCGCCTCGCGCGGCGACAGGTTGAAGAAGTCGGCGTCGAATTCCGCGGCCTCCCCGGCGAATCGGGTGACTTCGCGCCCGTCGCGCAGCAGACGCCAGAAGGAGCCCGGGTCCGGCGCGCCGGGGAACCGGCACGCCATCCCGATGATCGCTACGTCGGTCGGGGGCACGGTCAGGGACCGGCTTCGTCGTCGAGGATCGCGAAGAGCTGGCTGTCGGTGGCGGTGGCGATGTCGTCGTCGAAGGCGTCCTCGGGAAATTCCGGGTGCCCGCTGGGCTGGGGCGGCGTCGACAGCAGGCTTTGCAGCCGGGTGACCAGCTGTGCCCGGTCCCCCGGGCTCAACCCCGGCTGGGCCAGCAGTGTCTGCAGTTCGCTCACGACCTCGTCGATGCGGGACGACCGATCGGGCGGCGCGGCGGTCTCGGCCGGCGCCGCGGCGGTCGGGCCGGCGCTGGCCAGCTGGCCGCCGAGGTGTTCAGCGAGCGCGGCCGGCGTCGGGTGGTCGAAGATCAGCGTGGGCGAAAGCGTAAGCCCGGTCGCGATTTTGAGCCGGTTGCGCAGTTCGACCGCGGTGAGCGAATCGAATCCGAGATCGCTGAAGGCATCGCCGGGACCGACGTCGGCGGTGCTGTGTCCCAGCACCGCGGCCGCGTTGCCGCACACCAGCTCCACCAGTTCGGCCTGGCGCTGTTCGGCATTCATGCCGGCCAGCCGGGCTCGCAGGCCCGTCAGCGACACCATGTCGGTGTGCTCGAGCATCCGGCGGGCCGGGCGGCCGGCCAGCTCGCTCAGCAGCGGCGGCAGCGCCGCGCGGTGCTGGGCCAGCGCGGCCCGGTCCAGCCGGGTGCCGACCACCAGCGGCTGCTCGCCGAGCAAGGCGTCGTCAAGCAGGTCCAGCGCCTGCCGGGTGGACAGCGCGCTCAGCCCGGCCCGGCTCATCCTGGCCTTGTCACGCTCCTCGAGGTGGGCGGTCATCGCCGACGGCTCTTCCCACATCCCCCAGGCCACCGACAGGGCCGGCAGCCCGTGCGCGTGCCGGTGGATTGCCAGCGCGTCCAGGAAGCTGTTGGCCGCCGCGTAGTTCCCCTGCCCCGGCGCACCGACGATCCCGGCCATCGACGAAAACACCACGAACGCCGACAAATCCAGGTCCTTGGTCAGCTCGTGCAGGTTCCAGGCACCGTCCACCTTGGCCCGCAGCACCGTGTCGATGCGCGCCGGGGTCAGCGAGGCGATCACCGCGTCGTCGAGCACCCCCGCGGCATGGAACACCGACCGCAACGGGTAGCGCGCCGGCACCTGAGCCAGCATCGCGGCCACCGCATCGCGGTCGCCGACGTCGCAGGACAGCACCGACACCGACGCGCCGGCGCCGCGCAATTCGGCGGCCAGCTCGGCCATTCCGGGTGCGGCTTCGCCGCGGCGGCCGACCAGCATCAGGTGCGGCACCCGGTGCCGGGCGACCAGGTGACGAGCCAGCGCCGCGCCCGCCATGCCGGTGGCGCCGGTGATCAGCGCGGTGCCGCCGGAGAGCCCGGCCGGCCCATCCGGCATGGTCAGCACCACCTTGCCGATGTGCCGGGCCGCACTGACGAACCGGTAGGCGTCGGCCGCGCAGCGCGCGTCAAAAGCCTTGACCGGCAACGGCGTCAACGCCCCGGCGGCGAACAACTCCATCACTTCGGCCAGCATCGCCGCGATGCGGTCCGGGCCGGCCTCCATCAGGTCGAACGCCCGGTAGCGCACCCCGGGATGGGCCCGCGCGACGACGTCGGGATCCCGCAGGTCCGTCTTACCCATTTCGATGAACCGCCCGCCGGGGCCCAGCAGCCGCAACGACGCATCGTTGAACTCGCCGGCCAGCGAGTTGAGCACCACGTCCATGCCGCCGGGGGCGGCACCGAACTTCTGCTCGAAATCCAGGGTCCGGGAATCCGCGATGTGCGCATCGTCGAAACCCATGGCGCGCAACGTATCCCACTTGCCGCGACTGGCCGTGGCGAACACCTCCGCACCCCAATGCCGGGCCAACTGCACGGCGGCCATACCCACCCCGCCGGTGGCGGCGTGCACCAGCACCCGCTGCCCGGCCCGCAGCCCGGCCAGCACCGACAGCCCGTAATACGCCGTCAGGAACACCACCGGGATGCCAGCGGCCTGAACCATCGACCAGCCGGGCGGCACCCGGGTCACCAACCGGCGGTCGACGGCGGCTTCGGAGCCCACCAGCCCGAAGATGCCCATCACCGCGTCACCGACGGCCACATCGGTGACGCCGGCGCCGACCTCGGTCACGACCCCGGCGCCCTCGGCGCCCAACTGGGCCGCACCCGGATACATCCCCAACGCCACCAACACATCCCGGAAGTTCACCCCGGCCGCGGCCACCCGCACCCGCACCTGCCCGGGTGCAGACTCCGCGGCGGGGTGTTCCTGCACCGCCAGGTCTTCGAGCGTCCCGGCGTCGCCGGCGGCCAGCCGCCACACCGCCGGCGGCCCGGGCAGTTCCAGCAGCGCCCGCCGCCCGGCGGGTCTCAACCGGGCGCGGTAGGCCATGCCGTCGCGGACCACCAGTTGCGGTTCGCCGCAACCGATCACCGTGGCGAGGTCCAGCGAACCGTCGGTGTCGACCAGCACCACCCGGCCCGGGTGCTCGGCCTGCGCCGAGCGCACCAATCCCCACACCGCCGCGCCGGCCAGATCCGCGACGTCCTCCCCCGGCCGACCCACCGCGCCGCGGGTCGACACCACTAGCTCGCCGCCCGCCTCGCCGGCGAGCCGGGACTGCAGCACGCCCAGCGCCTCATGCGTGGCCGCATGGACCGCGGCCGGTCCGGCGCCATCGACAGCGGCAGGCTCCCAGACCGTGACGCCTTCGCTGATTGGGTTGTCGGGCAACGAGTTCCGCGGCTCGATCCCCGACCACGCCACGTCCAGCAGCTCACCGCTGCCGGAGCGGACCGCCACGGCCGCGGCCAGCTGCTCGGCCGACACGGCGCGGGTCACCAGCTCCCGCACCGACAGCACGGGGACCCCGGACGCGTCGGCCAGTTCGACCGACACGGCGCCGGCGCCGGCCGGCGCCAACCTGACCCGGACCCGCGACGCGCCGGCCGCGTGCAGGCTCACGCCCTGCCAGGAGAACGGCAACACCGTCTCCAGCCGCTTGTCGGCCACCCCTAACGCGTGCAACGCCGCGTCCAGCAGCACCGGATGGATGCCGAAGCGGCCCGTCGAAACGCCGGCCTGCTCCGGCAATTCCACCTCGGCGAACGTCTCGGCCCCGCGCCGCCACACGGCCCGCAACCCCCGGAAGGCCGGGCCGTACCCGTAGCCCCGCCCCGCCAAGTCGTCGTAGCCGCCGGCCACGTCGACCGCCTCGGCATCCGCCGGCGGCCACACCGACAGCTCCGCCGCCGGGGCCGGCGCCGCCTCGCTCAGCACACCTTCGGCGTGCAGAGTCCACTCCGATTGCGCGACACGCGAATACACCGCAACCGACCGCGAGCCCGGCTGCCCGGCCGCGTCGGCCACCACCACCTGAAGCTGCACGGTGCCGCCCGCGGGCAGCGACAGCGGCGCCGACAGCGTCAGCTCCTCGACCACCGGGCAGCCGACCTCGTCGCCGGCGCGCAACGCCAGTTCCACGAAACCCGCGCCGGGGAACAGCACCGTGCCGGCCACCGCGTGGTCGGCCAGCCACGGCTGGGCGGCCGTCGAGAGCCGGCCGGTCAACACCACGCCACCGGAATCCGGCCGGTCCAGCACCGCGCCCAGCAGCGGGTGCTCGGCCTCGGCCAACCCCAGGCTGGCGATGTTCGCCGAGCCCACCGCGTCGCCGGACAGCCAAAACCGGCGCCGCGCAAAGGCATACGTCGGCAGGTCGACCCGGCGGGCGTGCAGGCCGGTGAACGCCGCGGACCAGCGCACGTCGGCGCCGGCCGTGAACAGCCGCGCGGCCGCGGTCAGCAGCGAGTCGACTTCGGGGCGGCCCTTGGGCATGGTCACCACCGACATCGCCCGGTCGGACGTCAGCGATTGTTCGACCGCGGACGTCAGGGCCGCGCCCGGGCCGACTTCCAGGAACACGCCGGCGCCCTGGGATTCGGCCAGCCGCACACCGTCGACGAACCGGACCGGCCGGCGGACGTGGTCCACCCAGTACTGTGGCGTGCCGTAGCCGGGGCCGGCGAGTTGTCCGGTCAGGTTGGACACCAAAGGGATTCGCGGGGGCCGCGGCTCGATACCGGCCGCCGCGGCGGCAAAACCGTCCAGCATCGGCTCCATCAGGGCCGAGTGAAACGCATGCGAGACCGCCAACCGGTGCACCCGCGCGCCCGAGCCGGCCAACCGCTCCGCCACCGCCGCCACGGCTTCCTGCTCACCCGAGAGCACCACCGCGTCGGGGCCGTTGACCGCCGCGATGCTCACCCCACCACCCAGCAGCGGCGCCACCTGCGCCTCGCCCGCGGTCACCGCCACCATCACACCGCCGGGCGGCAGCGCCGCCATCAACGCACCCCGGGCCGCCACCAACCGCGCCGCATCCCGCAGCGACAACACCCCCGCCACACACGCCGCGGCGATCTCACCCACCGAATGCCCCATCACCACATCCGGTGTCACACCCAAGGATTCCCACAACGCCGCCAACGCCACCTCGAGCACGAACAACGCCGGCTGGGCAAACTCCGTGCTCTGCAACAACTCCGGATCGGCGCCCCACATCACCTCACGCACCGGCAGCCGGGAATGCTCGTCCACCACCGCGACAGCCTCATCCAACGCCCGTGCGAACACCTCGAACCTCTCGTACAGCTGCCGGCCCATCCCCAACGTCTGCGAGCCCTGACCGGGAAACACCAACACCGTCTTGCCCGTCGCCCGGGCCCGCCCCACCACCGTGGCCGCATCCGGCCGCCCCGACGCCAGACCCGCCAAACCCGTTGCCAACACGCCACGCTCGCATCCCACCACCACCGCGCGATGCTCGAACACCGCCCGGGTGCTGACCAACGACCACCCCACGTCCAGTGGACTCGCCTGCGCGTCGGCGGTCACATGGTCCAGCAACCGGCGGGCCTGCCCGGCCAACGCCTCGGCCGAACGGGCCGAAACCACCCACGGCACAACAGCATCGGGCATAGCAGACGATGCGGGTGCGGCCTCGGTCTCAGCGGCCGCGGGGGCCTGCTCGACGATCACATGCGCGTTGGTGCCGCTGATCCCGAACGACGACACCCCGGCGCGGCGCGGCCCGCCGTGCTCCGGCCAGGGCCGCGGGTCGGTCAGCAGCGACACCGCCCCGGCCGACCAATCCACATGCGGCGACGGCACGTCCACGTGCAGCGTCTTGGGCATCACCCCGTGCCGGATCGCCTGCACCATCTTGATCACCCCGGCCACCCCGGCCGCCGCCGAGGTGTGACCGATGTTGGATTTGATCGAGCCCAGCCACAGCGGCCGGTCCGCCGGGCGGTCCTGGCCGTAGGTCGCCAAAAGCGCTTGGGCCTCAATGGGATCGCCGAGCACCGTGCCGGTGCCGTGGCCCTCGACCACGTCCACGTCCACGGCCGACAGGCCGGCGTTGGCCAGCGCCGCCCGGATCACCCGCTGCTGCGAAGGCCCGTTGGGGGCGGTCAGGCCGTTGGACGCGCCGTCCTGGTTGACCGCGCTGCCCCGCAGCACCGCCCACACCGGGTGTCCCAGCCGACGGGCGTCGGCCAACCGCTCCAGCACCAGCACACCGGCGCCTTCCGACCACGAAGTGCCGTCGGCCGCACCGGCATACACCTTGCAGCGGCCGTCGGGCGCCAGCGCCCGCTGCCGGCTGAACTCGACGAACGCCGCGGGCGTGGCCATCACGGTGACACCGCCGGCCAGCGCCAGGTCGCACTCGCCGGACCGCAGCGACTGCGCGGCCAGGTGCATGGCGACCAGCGACGACGAGCACGCGGTGTCCACCGACACCGCCGGCCCCTCCAGGCCCAGCACGTAGGACACCCGGCCCGAGGTCACGCTCAACGTCGAGCCGGTGAGGCCGTAGCCCTCCAGCTCGCCCTTCACCTCGCCGCCGTAGCCGGCGTGGATGACGCCGGCGAAAACCCCGGTCGCCGTGCCGCGCAACGCCGAGGGATCAATACCGGCCCGCTCCAAGGCTTCCCAGCAGATCTCCAGCATGATCCGTTGCTGGGGATCCATGGCCAGCGCCTCGCTGGGTCCGATGCCGAAGAACCCGGCGTCGAAGTCGCCCGCGTGCTGCAGAAAACTGCCCTGCCGGGTGTACATCTTGCCCTTGGCGTCCGGATCGGGGTCGTACAACCCCTCGACATCCCAGCCGCGGTCGACAGGAAAGTCCGACACCGTGTCGCGGCCCTCGATCACGAGGTCCCACAACGCTTCCGGCGAGTCCACCCCGCCGGCGTAGCGGCACGCCATGCCCACCACCGCCACCGGTTCGGACAGCCGGCCTTCCAGCTCCGCGACCCGCCGCCGGGTCCGCCTGAGATCGGCCGTGAGGCGCTTCAGGTAGTCGAGGTGCTGCTCGGTGCCCGGCATCGGCGCTCCTTGCGGGGTGTCAGCGGCCGAGTTCTTCATCGAGGATCGCAAAGAGTTGGCTCTCGGTGGCGGCTTCCAGATCTTCGTCGAGCGGTGCGGAATCGGGCCCGTCACCGGCCGGAAGCGCGCCCAGCAGGCCGTGGATGCGGGCCCGCAGCACCGCCTTGTCGTCGGAATTCCAGTGGGGCGCGCCCAGCAGCGCCTGCAGCTCGCGGGTGATGTCGTTGAAGCGACCCATCAGGTCGGGCTGGTCGTCGCCGCCGGAGCCGGCCAGCCGGGAGTCGAGGTGCTCGGCCAGCACCACCGGCGTCGGATAGTCGAAGATCAGTGTTGGCGAAAGGGTAAGCCCGGTAGCGTTTTTCAGCCTGTTGCGCAGTTCGACCGCGGTCAGCGAGTCGAACCCGAGGTCCTGGAACGCCCGGCCGGCGTTGATGTCCGCCGGGTTGGGCACCCCGAGCACCATCGCCGCGTTGCCGCACACCAGGTCGACCAGCTCGCGCCGGCGCGCCTCGGGACTGAGGCCGTGCAGCCGCGCGGCAAGCCCGCTCATCGACGCGGTGACGTCCGCGTCGTCGATGACGCGGCGGGTGGGGCCGGCGGCCAGCTCGCGCAACAGCGGGGGCAGCGCGGCGATGTTCTCCGACAGCGCGGCACGGTCCAGCCGGGCCGCCACCAGCACCGGCGTCTCGACCAGCATGGCGGCGTCGAACGCCGCCAGCGCCTGTTCGGTGGACAACGGCGCCAGCCCGATCCGGCTCATCCGGGCCTTGTCCCGATCGCCGAGGTGGGCGGTCATCGCCGAGGCCTGTTCCCACAGCCCCCACGCCAGCGACAGGCCGGCGAGCCCGTCGGCGCGCCGGTGGGCAACCAGCCCGTCCAGGAAGCTGTTGGCCGCCGCGTAGTTGGCCTGACCGGGCGTGCCCACGATCCCGGCCATCGACGAAAACACCACGAACGCCGACAAATCCAGGTCCTTGGTCAGCTCGTGCAGGTTCCAGGCGCCGTCCACCTTGGCCCGCAGCACCGCATCCACCCGGTCCGGGGTCAGCGAGGACAGCAGCCCGTCGTCGAGGATCCCGGCGGCGTGCACGATCCCGCGCAGCGGATAGCCCGCGGGTAGCCCGGCCAGCATGGTGGCCACCGCGTCGCGATCGGCGACGTCACAGGCCAGCACCGACGCCGACGCGCCCGCCCGCTGCAGCTCGTCCACCAACTCGGCGGCTCCGGCGGCCTGCGCGCCGGTGCGGCTGACCAGCACCACATGGCCCACCCGGTAGCGGTCGACGAGATGACGGGCCAGCGCCGAACCGGCCATCCCGGTGCCGCCGGTGATCAGCACGGTGGACTGCGCCAGCCCGCCCCCGCAGCCGCTGAGCACCTCGCCGGGCCCGGACGGCACGGTCAGCACCACCTTGCCGATGTGGCGGGCCTGGCTGACATACCGGTAGGCCGCCGACGCGCAGCGCACGTCGAATGTCTTGAGCGGCAACGGTGTCAGCACACCCTCTTGCAGCAGTCCCACGATTTCGGCCAGCATCGCCGCGGTGCGGTCGGGGCCGGCCTCCATCAGATCGAACGCCCGATAGCGCGCCCCGCGGTACCGCTGCGCGACGACGTCCGGGTCACGCACGTCGGTCTTGCCCATCTCGATGAACCGCCCGCCGGGGGCCAGCAGCCGCAGCGACGCGTCGGTGAATTCGCCGGCCAGCGAGTTGAGCACGACGTCGACCCCGGCCCCGCCGGTGGCCGCGAGGAACTTCTGCTCGAAGTCCGGGCTGCGCGAATCGCCGATGTGGTCGTCGTCGAATCCCATCGCGCGCAAGGTGTCCCACTTGCCGCGGCTGGCGGTGGCGAACACCTCGGCGCCGTAGTGGCGGGCCAGTTGCACCGCGGCCATGCCCACTCCGCCGGTCGCGGTGTGCACCAGCACCCGCTCGCCGGGCCGCAGCCCGGCCAGCACCGACAACCCGTACAGCGCCGTCAGGAACACCACCGGCACGCCCGCCGCCGCCACCAGCGACAGACCCGGCGGCACCGCGGTCAGCAATCGCTGATCCACCACCGCTTCGGACCCAACCACCCCCAGCAGCCCCATCACCGGGTCGCCGACGGCCAGGCCGGTCACCGCGGGCCCCACCTCCACGACCACGCCGGCGCCTTCGGCGCCCAGCCGGCCGCCGCCGGGATACATGCCCAGGGCCACCAGCACATCCCGGAAGTTGACCCCGACCGCGGCCACCGCGACCCGCACCTGCCCGTCCGCCAATTCCGTTCGCGGGCACCGGCTGACCACCAGGTCCCCCAGCGTGCCCTCGCCGCCGGCGTCCAGCCGCCACGCCCCGGACGGCAGCCCGAGCGTCGCGCCGGCCCGCGCCGGCCGCAGCCGGGCCGCATGGCCCACACCCTGGCGAACCACCACTTGTGGCTCGCCGCAAGGTATTACCGCCCTGGCGTCCAGGGATCCGTCGGAGTCGATCAGCACCAGGCGGCCCGGATGCTCGGCCTGCGCCGACCGCACCAGGCCCCACACCGCCGCACCGGCCAGGTCCGAAACGTCCTCCCCGGCCAGGGCCACGGCCCCGTGGGTCTGTACGGCCAGCACCCCGGCGCCCTCACCGTCCAACCAGGATTGCAGCACCGCCAGCGTCTCGGTGACCGCCGCGTGCACCGACTTCACCACGTCGCCGCCGTGTTCGCCCGGCTCCCACAGCGTGACCTCGTCACCAAGATCATTGCCGCCCAGTGCGATCGGCGACCAGATCACGTCGAGCAGCCCCGAGGGCTGCGCGGTGCCCATCGCCGCGCTCAGCTGCCCCGGTGAGACCGGGCGCATCGTCACCGACCGCACCGACAGCACCGGCAGGCCCGCGCCGTCGGCCAATTCCACCGACACCGCGCCGGCCCCGGCCGGGGCGATCCGGACCCGCGCCCGCGACGCGCCCGAGGCGTGCAACGCCACCCCCTGCCAGGAGAACGGCAACACGGTCTGGTCCTTCTCGCCCGCCACACCGAGCGCGTGCAGCGCGGCGTCCAGCAACACCGGATGGACGCCGAAATCGTCACCGGCGGCGGCGTCGTCGGGCAGGGCGACCTCGGCGAAGATCTCGTCGCCGCGCTGCCACATCGCCCGCAAACCCCGGAAGGCCCGGCCGTATTCGTAGCCCCGCTGCGCGAGCCGGGCGTACCCGCCGGTGACGTCGACCGCGGTCGCCCCGATCGGCGGCCAGATCGACAGGTCGCCGGCCGGTGTCACCGTCCCGGCCCGCAGCACACCCTCCGCGTGCAGCATCCACTCCGAATCCTGGTGTGCAGCAGCAGAATACACCGACAGCGGGCGGCGTCCGGATTCGTCGGGCGCGCCGACCACCAGCTGCAGCCGCACACCACCGGACGCGGGCAGCGGCAACGGGGCCGACAACGTCAGCTCGTCGATCACGCCGCAGCCAACCTCGTCGCCGGCCCGGATGGCCAACTCGACGAACCCCGCCCCGGGAAACAACACCGTGTCGCCCACCGCATGATCGGCCAGCCACGCCTGCGCGGACGTCGACAGCCGGCCGGTCAGCACCACACCCCCGGAATCGGGCCGCGGCAGCACCGCGCCGAGCAGCCCGTGCTCGGCGCCGCGCAGCCCCAGGGCGGCGACGTCGGAGGATCCCGTCGACCCGCCGGGCAGCCAAAAGTGTTGCCGCACAAACCCGTACGTCGGCAGGTCGACGCGGCGGCCGCCCAGCCCGTCCAGCGCCGCGCACCAGTCCACGACCACGCCCGACACGAACGCCTGGCCGGCCGAGAGCCAGAACCGGTCCGGTCCGCCGTCGTCGCGGCCCAGCGACGGGATGACGCAGCCCTGACCGCCGTCGGGCATGGTTTCTTCGATGGCGGCCGTCAGCACCGGATGCGGGCTGCACTCGATGAACGCCCGATAGCCCGCTTCGGCGGCGCCGCGCACCGCCGCTCGAATTGCACCGTCTGCCGGATGCTGCGGAACCAGTAGTCGCCGTCCAGCGCGGCGGTGTCCATCAGCTCGCCGGTGACCGTGGAGAAGAACGCCACCGCCGACGACCGCGGCGCGATACCGCGCAGCGCCTCGGCGAGCGAATCGCGAATTTCCTCCACCTGAACCGAATGCGAGGCGTAGTCGACGTCGATCCGGCGGGCACGGATGTCGTCGGCCGCGCACCGGTCCAGCAGTTCCGTCAGGGCATCCACCTCGCCGGACACCACCACCGCCGAAATCCCGTTGACCGTGGCGATATTCAATCGCTCACCCCAGGGGGCGATCAGCTGCTCGGCGCGCGAGCGTCCGCAGGCCAGCGAGACCATGCCGCCGCGGCCCGACAGCCGCACCAGCAGCCGGCTGCGCAGCGCCACCACCCGCGCGGCGTCCTGCAGCGACAGCGCCCCGGCCACACAGGCCGCCGCGATCTCGCCCTGGGAGTGACCGATCACGGCGTCGGGAACCACGCCCACCGAACGCCACAACTCGGCCAGCGACACCATCACCGCCCACAGCGCCGGCTGCACCACGTCCACCCGGTCCAGCCCGGGCGCGCCCGGTGCCCCGCGGATGACGTCGATCAGCGACCAGTCGACGTGCTCGGCGAGCGCCCCCGCGCACCGATGCATGTGTTCGGCGAATACCGTTGAGCGGTCCAGCAATTGAGCGCCCATGCCGGGCCATTGCGAGCCCTGGCCGGGGAACACGAACACCGTCTTGCCCACCGGCTGGGCCCGGCCGGTCACCACGCCCGCCCCCGGCTGCCCGCCCGCCAGGTCGGCCAGCCGGCGCAGCAGCTGCGCGCCGTCGGCGCCGACGATCACCGCCCGGTGCTCGAACCGCGACCGCGTCGACACCAGTGACCAGCCCACGTCCAGCACCCGCACGCCGGGATCGGCCTTCACCCGCGCCAGCAGCCGCGCCGCCTGGTTCGTCAACGCCTCGGCCGAGCGCGCCGAGAGCACCCACGGCACCACCACGTCACTCCCTTGGGGCGCAACGGTTTCCGGCTCATACTGCTCGACGATGACGTGCGCGTTGGTGCCGCTGATGCCGAACGACGAGACGCCCGCGCGGCGCGGCCGATCCCGCGCCGGCCAGGGCCGCGCCTCGGTGAGCAGCGACACCGCCCCGGCCGACCAATCCACCTGCGGCGTCGGCTCGTCCACGTGCAGGGTCTTGGGCATCACCCCGTGCCGAATCGCCTGGACCATCTTGATCACCCCGCCGGCGCCGGCCGCGGCCGAGGTGTGACCCATGTTGGATTTGATCGACCCCAACCACAGCGGTTCGTCGACCGGGCGGTCCTGGCCGTAGGTCGCCAAAAGCGCTTGGGCCTCAATGGGATCGCCCAGCATGGTGCCCGTCCCATGCCCTTCCACCAGGTCCACGTCGGCCGCGCCGAGCCGGGCGTTGGCCAGCGCCGCCCGGATCACCCGCTGCTGCGACGGACCGTTGGGGGTGGCCAGGCCGTTGGACGCGCCGTCCTGGTTGACCGCGGAGCCGCGCAGCACCGCCAGCACCGAATGTCCCAGTCGCCGTGCATCGCTCAGCCGCTCCAGCACCAGCACCCCGACGCCTTCGGAGAAGCCGGTGCCGTCCGCGGCGCCCGCGTAGGCCTTGCAGCGGCCGTCGGCGGCCAGCGCCCGCTGCCGGCTGAACTCGATGAACATCGCCGGGGTGGCCATCACCGTCACCCCGCCGGCCAGCGCCAGGTCGCATTCGCCGGAGCGCAGCGACTGCGCCGCCAGGTGCAGTGCCACCAACGACGACGAACACGCGGTGTCGACCGACACCGCCGGGCCTTCCAGGCCCAGCGCGTAGGCCACCCGCCCCGAGGCCACGCTCAGCGTCGAGCCGCGCAGGCCGTATCGCTCCAGGTTCCCGGGCACCCGGCCCTGGCCGCCGTAGGAGCCGTGGAATATCCCGGCGAACACCCCGGTCGCCGATCCGCGCAGCGTGGCGGGGTCGATTCCGGCCCGCTCCAACGCTTCCCAGGACACCTCGAGCAGCAGCCGCTGCTGGGGGTCCATCGCCAGCGCCTCACTGGGTGCGATCCCGAAGAACGCGGCATCGAAATCGCCCACGCCGGTGAGGAATCCGCCGCACCGGCAGTACGACTTCCCGACCGCGTCGGGATCGGCGTCGAACAGCCCGGCCAGGTCCCAGCCGCGGTCGGCGGGAAACTCCGAGACGACGTCGCGGCCCTCGACCACCATCTCCCACAATGCCTCGGGCGAATCCACGCCGCCCGGGTAGCGGCAACCCATGCCCACCACGGCCACGGGTTCGGTCGCCGCGACCAGGTACCGGCGGTTCTCGCGCTTGAGCCGCTCGTTCTCCTTCAGCGACTGGCGCAGCGCCCGGACCAGTTCCTCGGTGTCGCCGCTCATCGGAGGCGGCCTCGGGTGTCACTCACAGCGATACTTCCGCATTCGTGCACGGGCGAGGGTCAGTGCCAACGCAACAACACCAGTTCGGAGCAGAAACCCGGACCCATCGCGAGCATCAGGCCGGGGCTGTCGCTCGGCGGCGGCTTGGCGAGGGTATCGCGCAGCACGTGCAGCACCGACGCCGACGACAGGTTGCCGATCTCGCCGAGTGACCGCCAGGTCAGTTCCAGCGCCTCCGGCGGCAGGCCGAGGGCGGCGTTGATCGCCTCGATCACCTTGGGCCCGCCCGGATGGCTGACGAAGGCGCCGATGTCGGTGGTGCTCAGGCCGTGCGCCCCGAGGAATCCGGTGACGTCGTCCTCGATGTACTGCTCGACGACGGCCGCGACGTCCTTGGACAGCACCAGCTCGAATCCCGTCGCGCCCACGTCGTAGCCCATGGTGCGCAGCGAATCCGGATACAGGTGGCTGCGCGAATCCAGGACGCTGGGGCCGGCGGCGTCGAGCTGCTCGGCGCGCCGCTCGCCCACCGCCACCACGGCCCCGGCGCCGTCGGCGAACAGGGCGCTGCCGACCAGCCCGGCCAGCGACGGCTTGTAGCCGGGGTAGGTCAGCGAGCACAGCTCGACCGAGACCAGGGCGGCGACAGCGTCCGGTGCGCCGCGCAGGTAGTCGTGCATGCGGGCCACCCCGGCCGCGCCGGCCACGCAGCCGAGCCCGAACAGCGGCACCCGGCGCACGTCGTCGCGCAGACCGAGCCGCGCGGCGATCCGGGCGTCCACCGAGGGCACCGCCAGGCCGGTGACCGTGGTGGTGATCAGCACGTCGAGGTCTTCGGGTTTCAGGCCGGCCTCGTCGAGCGCGCCGGACAGCGCCGCGCAGCCCAGGGTCACCGCGTTTTCGATGAAGATCCGGTTGGCCACGCCGAAGTCGGTCAGCGTGGGGTATTGCTCGAGCGGCAGCACCAGATGGCGGCTGCCGACCTTGGCGCTGGCATGCAGCTGCCGCACGATGTCCTCGTAGCCTTCGAATTCGGGGATGCTGACGAAGAAGTCGGTGAGCTCACGCTGCGGATAGCGGTGCGGCGGCAGAGCACCGAACACGCCGGCGATGACGCTCATTGCACCCACCCCTTGATCACGACCGGTCGGGCTGACAGGTTCAGCCGCATCGCTCGAGCGGGAAGTCTAGTCCGGTTGCAATTTACCGGCAGGTAAATCGAAGCCATCTCAGGCCGGGCCGCCGAGCCGCTCGCGCAGCCGCGCGGCGGTGGCCGCCACGGTGTCGATCTGCTCGACGACCCGCGCCGGCGCGGTGCCGCCCCGCGCGTCCCGGGAGGACACCGAGCCCTCGATCGTCAAAACCTCCCGTACCTGCGGCGTCAGGGCCGGGCTGATGGCGGCCAGTTCGTCGTCGGTCAGCTCGTCGAGCCCGACGGCCCGCTGCTCGGCGGCGCGCACCGCGGCCCCGGCGGCCTCGTGCGCGGACCGGAACGGCACGCCCTGGCGCACCAGCCATTCGGCGATGTCGGTGGCCAGCGTGTAGCCGGCGGGGGCCAGCGCGGCCATCCGCTGCACGTCGAAGGTCAGGCTGCCGACCAGGCCGGCCATCGCGGGCAGCACCAGCTCCAGCTGGGCCACCGCGTCGAACACCGGTTCCTTGTCCTCCTGCAGGTCGCGGTTGTAGGCCAGCGGTTGGGCCTTCAGCGTGGCCAGCAGCCCGGCCAGGTTGCCGATCAGCCGCCCCGACTTGCCGCGGGCCAGCTCGGCGATGTCCGGGTTCTTCTTCTGCGGCATGATCGAGCTGCCGGTGGACCAGGCGTCGTGCAGCTTGACGTAGCCGAACTCCGTCGAGCTCCACAGGATGACGTCCTCGGCCAGCCGGGACAGGTCGACGCCGATCATGGCGAAGACGAACGCGGCCTCGGCGGCGAAGTCCCGGGAGGCGGTGGCGTCGATCGAGTTGTCGGCGGCGCTGGCAAACCCCAGCTCCGCGGCGATCGCGTCCGGGTCCAGGCCCAGCGACGAGCCGGCCAGCGCCCCCGAGCCGTACGGGGACACCGCGGCGCGCTTGTCGAAGTCGACGATGCGGTCGACGTCGCGCAGTAGCGGGTGGGCGTGCGCGAGCAGATGGTGGGCCAGCAGCACCGGCTGCGCGGACTGCAGGTGCGTCTTGCCCGGCATGATGGCCTCGGGGTGGGCGGCGGCCTGGGCGACCAGCGCCCCCACCACGTCCAGCGCCCCGGCCGCGACGCGGCGCACGGCGTCGCGCAGCCACATCCGGAACAGGGTGGCCACCTGGTCGTTGCGCGACCGGCCGGCCCGCAGCCGCCCACCCAGGTCGGGCCCGACGCGGTCGATGAGGCCGCGCTCCAGCGCCGCGTGCACGTCCTCGTCGGTGACCAGCGGGGTGAAGCTGCCGTCGGCCACGTCTTCCGCCAGGCTGTCCAGCCCGGCCAGCAGCCCGTCGCGCTGCTCCTCGGACAGCAGCCCGGCCCGGTACAGGATCACGGTGTGCGCCCGGGAGGCGACGATGTCGTAGGGGGCCAGCACCCAGTCGAAGTGGGTGGACTTGCTCAGGGCGGCCAGCGCGTCGGACGGGCCGTCGGCGAACCGCCCGCCCCACAGCGACCCCTCGCGAGTGCTCACGCGCGCCCCCCTGCGCGCCCTCTTGCGGGAAAGCTCACCGCTGGTCCCGGCGGGAGGCGATCTTCGACGACAGCCCGTGCACGTAGACGAAACCCTTCGCCGCCGACTGGTCGAAGCTGTCGCCCTCGTCGTAGGTGGCCAGGTTGAAGTCGTAGAGCGATTCGGCGCTGCGCCGGCCGTTGACCGCAATGTGGCCGCCGTGCAACACCATTCGGATCTCGCCGGTGACGTGCTCCTGGGTCTTGTCGACGAAGCTTTCCAGCGCAGCCTTCAGCGGCGAATACCACAACCCGTCGTACACCAGCTCGGCCCAGCGCTGATCGGTGTGCCGCTTGAACCGGCCCAGCTCCCGCTCCAGCGTGACGTGCTCGAGCTCGGTGTGCGCGGTGATGAGCACCATGGCGCCGGGCGCCTCGTAGATCTCGCGGCTCTTGATGCCCACCAGCCGGTCCTCCACGACGTCCAGGCGCCCCACCCCCTGGGCACCGGCGCGGGCGTTGAGTTCCTCGATCGCGCCCAGCACCGACACCGGCTTGCCGTCGATGGACACCGGAACCCCGCGCTCGAACCCGACGATCACCTCGTCGGGGGTGCTCCAGTTCAGCGTGGGGTCCTCGGTGTAGGCGTAGACGTCCTTGGTGGGCGCGTTCCAAAGGTGTTCCAGGAAACCGGTTTCCACCGCGCGACCCCACACGTTCTGGTCGATGGAGAACGGCGAGCGTTTGGTCACGTTGATCGGGATGGCGTTCTCCTCGGCGAACGCGATCGCCTTCTCCCGCGTCCACGCGTAATCGCGCACCGGGGCCAGCACCTCGAGATCCGGTGCCAGCGAAGCGAATCCGACCTCGAAGCGGACCTGGTCGTTGCCCTTGCCGGTGCAGCCGTGCGCGACGATGCTGCCGCCGTGCTCGCGGGCCGCGGCCACCAGGTGCTTGACGATCAGCGGCCGGCTGATCGCCGACACCAGCGGGTAGCGGTCCATGTAGAGGGCGTTGTTGCGGATGGTGGGCAGGCAATAGCCCTCGGCGAATTCGTCGCGGGCGTCCACGACGACGGCCTCCACCGCGCCGCAGTCCAGGGCGCGCTGGCGGATGACCTCCATGTCTTCGCCGCCCTGGCCGAGGTCGATCGCCACCGCTACGACCTCACGGCCGGTCTCCTTGCCGATCCAGCTGATGGCCACCGAGGTGTCCAGACCGCCGGAATACGCCAGGATGACGCGTTCTGACATGAACCAATCTCCTTAAGTTGAACCGCTTTAGGTGAGTTTTTCCAATGTGTCGGCCAGCTCCGCGCCCGTCATCGGATCGCGGGCGGCGACGAACACGGTGTCGTCGCCGGCGATGGTGCCGACGACGTACGGTAGCGCCGCCCGGTCGATGGCGCTGGCCAGGTAGTCGGCGGCGCCCGGCGGAGTGCGCAGCACCGCGAGGTTCGCGCTGGCGTCGGCCGAGACCAGCAGCTCGCTCAGCAACCGGGAAAGCCGTGCGGTGCCGCCCGATACGCCGCGCACCGGGCTGCCGTCCTCGGGGACCATGTAGACGCCGACCCCGCCGTCGGCGCCGCGCAGTTTGACCGCGCCCAGCTCCTCGAGGTCGCGCGACAGGGTGGCCTGGGTGACCTCGATGCCCTCGTCGGCCAGCAGCGCCGCCAGCTCGCTCTGGCTGCGCACCTGCGCCGACGACAGGATCGCCACGATGCGGGCCTGCCGGGCGGCCCGGGTGGTTTCGGGGGCGCTCTTCGAGCGGGTCATGACTGCCGCTCCAAAAGCCATGTGAGCAGCGCCTTTTGCGCGTGCAACCGGTTTTCGGCCTCGTCCCAGACGACGCTGGACGGCCCGTCCATCACCTCGTCGGTGATCTCCTCGCCGCGATGGGCCGGAAGGCAGTGCAGCACAATGGCTTCCGGATCCGCGAGGGACACCAGGTCGGCGTTGAGCTGATACGGCCAAAACGGTGTGCGGCGGTCCAGGCCGTCGTCCTCCTGCCCCATCGACGTCCAGGTGTCGGTGACCAGGACGTCGACACCGCGCGCGGCCGCCCGCGCGTCGGTGGTGAGAGTGACCGTGGCGCCGGTGCTTTCGGCGCGCCGCCGCGCCGCCGCCACGAATTCCGGTGCGGGGGTGAAGCCGTCCGGGGCGGCGATGGTGACGTGGATGCCGGCCGTGACCCCGCCCAGCATCAGCGAGTGGGCCATGTTGTTGGCGCCGTCACCGAGGTAGCACATCCGCAGGCCGCTCAGCGACCCCTTGTGCTCGGCGATGGCCTGCAGGTCGGCGAGCACCTGGCAGGGATGGAACTCGTCGGAGAGCGCGTTGATCACCGGCACGGTCGCGGCGCCGGCCATCGCCTCGAGGCGCTGCTGCTCGAACGTCCGCCACACGATGGCCTCGACGTAGCGGGACAGCACCCGGGCGGTGTCCTCCAGCGTCTCGTCGCGGCCCAGCTGGGTGCTGCGGGCGTCGACGACCACGGCGTGCCCGCCGAGCTGGGCGATGCCCACCTCGAACGAGAACCGGGTGCGGGTGGAGTTCTTGTCGAAGAGCACCGCGACCCCGCGCGGGCCCTCCAGCGGGCGCGCGCTGAACGGGTCCTTCTTCAGCTCGGCGGCCAGCGCCAACACCTCGGCCTGCTCGGCCGGCGACAGGTCGTCGTCGCGCAGGAAATGCCGGGGGGTCATGCCGCGGCCCTGTCGAGAATGCCGGGCAGCGCCGCGATGAAGCCGTCGATCTGGGCCTCGGTCACGATCAGCGGCGGAGCCAGCCGGATGACGCCGGGGGCGGCGGCGTTCACCAGGAACCCGGCCTCGCGGGCGGCCGCCTCGGCGTCCTTGGCGCGCGGCGCGGTCAGCACCACCCCGCACAGCAGTCCGCGCCCGCGCACGTGGTCGACCAGCGGATGGCCGAGCCCCTCGATGCCCTGGTGCAGCGACTTGCCCAGCACCTCGGCGTGCCGGACCAGGTTCTCCGAAGCCAGCACCCGCAACACCGCGAGCGCCGCGGCCGCGCACACCGGGTTGCCGCCGAAGGTGCTGCCGTGCAGGCCGGGGGTCAGCAGGTCGGCGGCCGGACCGACGGCCAGGCAGGCGCCGATCGGCAAGCCGCCGCCGAGCCCCTTGGCCAGCGTCACCACGTCGGGGGTGATGCCGTCGTGCTGATGGGCGAAAAACGTTCCGGTGCGGCCCATTCCGGTCTGCACCTCGTCGAGCACCAGCAGCGCGCCGTGCCGTGCGGTGATGTCGCGGGCGGCGGCCAGGTATCCCTCGGGTGGGACGACGACGCCGCTCTCCCCCATGATCGGTTCCAAAAACACCGCGGCGGTGCCGTCGTCGACCGCGGCGGCCAGCGCCTCGGTGTCGCCGTAGGGCACGTGCGTGACGTCGCCGGGCAGCGGCGCGAACGGCGCCTGCTTGCTGGGCTGACCGGTCAGCGCCAGCGAACCCATCGTCCGGCCGTGGAAGGCCTCTTGCGCGGCAACGAGTTTGGTGCGGCCGGTGAGCCGCGACAGCTTGAACGCGACCTCGTTGGCCTCGGTTCCGGAGTTGCAGAAGAACACCCGCGCCGTACCCGCGGATTCGGTGCCGCCGGATTCGTGGCCGGCGCCCAGCAGGGCCACCAGTTCCTCGGCCAGCGCCAGACTCGGTTCGGTGGCATACAGATTCGAGGTGTGGCCCAGCGTCGACAGCTGCTTCGTGACGGCCTCGATGATCGCGGGGTGGCGATGGCCCAGCACGTTGACCGCGATGCCGCCGAGCAGGTCGAGGTAGGTGTTGCCGTCGACGTCGGTGACCACGGCGCCCTCGCCGCTGGCCAGCGCGACCGGCGGGGTGCCGTAGTTGTGCATCATCACGGCCTCCCAGCGCCGCCGCAGCGCGTCCGTGTTTGTCACCATCGCCGATCCCCCTTCCCGAGCGTCACGCTGGGGTGGTTCTCGGCGCCCAATGCCACGCTGGCGTGACGCTCGGCGGCTGGCAAGGCACCCTTCGTCACGAGCTCACCACCTTGGTGCCGGTGCCCGCGTCGGTGAAAAGCTCCACCAGCACACAGTGTTCGACCCGCCCGTCGATGACGTGCGCGCTGGGCACGCCCGCGGACACCGCCCGCAGACACGCCTCGACCTTGGGGATCATGCCCGCCTCCAGCGTGGGTAGCAGTTGGGACAGTGTGGCCGTGTCGATCTCGCTGACCAGCGAATCACGGTTGGGCCAGCTGGTGTACAGGCCCTCGACATCGGTGAGCATCAGCAGCTTCTCGGCGCCCAGGGCTTCGGCCAGCGCCGCCGCCGCGGTGTCGGCGTTGATGTTGTGTACCACCCCTTCGGCGTCCGGGGCCAGCGTCGACACCACCGGAATGCGCCGCGCCGCAATCAAATCCAGCACCGCGGCGGCGTTGACCCGCTCCACGTCGCCCACCAGGCCGATGTCGGTGGTCACGCCGTCCACGGTGACGCTGCGCCGCACGGCGGTGAACAGCTGGGCGTCCTCGCCGGTGATGCCGACCGCGTACGGGCCGTGCGCGTTGATCAGGTTGACCAGTTCGCGGCCGACCTGGCCGAACAGCACCATCCGCGCCACGTCGAGCACTTCCGGTGTGGTGACCCGGAATCCGCCCTTGAAGTCGCCAGGGATGCCCAGCCGGCGCAGCATCGCGGTGATCTGCGGCCCGCCGCCGTGCACGACGACGGGGTGGATGCCGCAGTTGCGCAGGAACGCCATGTCGGCGGCGAAGGCGCGCCGCAGGGTGTCGTCGGTCATGGCGTTGCCGCCGTACTTGATCACGACGATCTTGCCGTGCAGCTGCTTGAGCCAGGGCAGCGCTTCGGCCAGCACCTGCGCCTTGACCGCGGTGGGCAGCGCTTCGGTCGAGGGCGTCATGAGCTGTAGGCCGAATTCTCTTCGACGTAGCCGTGCGACAGGTCGGTGGTGCGGATGGTGGCCCGCCCGTCGCCGAGCCGCAGGTCGACGGTGATGTCGATGTCGGGCCCGGACAGGTCCACCTCCCGCGCGCCGGGTGTGCCGACGCCGTCGGCGAAGACCGCGGAACCGTTGAACGACACCGTCATCCGGTCGGGATCCAGCGCGATCGGCGCGATGCCGACGGCGGCGACCACCCGGCCCCAGTTGGGGTCGGAGCCGAACACCGCCGTCTTGACCAGGCTGTCGCGGGCGATGGTCCGGGCGGCGACGACGGCGTCGTCGTCACTGGCCGCGCCGGTGACGGTGACGTTGACACGTTTGGTGACGCCCTCGGCGTCGGCCTGCAGCTGAGCGCACAGGTCATCGCAGACCCGCAGCACCGCGTGGTCGAGGTCGGCCTGCGCCGGCGTGATCCCGCTGGCCCCGGAGGCCAGCAGCAGCACCGTGTCGTTGGTCGAACACGCGCCGTCGATGTCGAGCCGGTCGAAGGTGGCGGCGGTGGCGCGGCGCAGCGCGGTGTCCAGCGCCACCGGGTCGACGGCCGCGTCGGTGGTGAGCACGCACAGCATGGTGGCCAGCGACGGCGCGATCATGCCCGCGCCCTTGGCCATCCCGCCGACGGTCCAGTTGCCGGGATGGTGCAGCGCAACCTGTTTGGGCACGGTGTCGGTGGTCATGATGGCCTGCGCGGCGTCGTCGCCGCCGGACAGGCCGCCAGCCATGTCCTGCACGATGGTGCGCACCCCGGCGAGCAGCTTGTCCATCGGCAGCCGGTCGCCGATCAGCCCCGTGGAGCACACCGCGACCTCGATGGCGCCGGTCTCGGTGCCCCAGTCCGACAGCGCGGCGGCGACGGCTTCGGCGGTGGCGTGGGCATCCTGGAAGCCGCCCGGCCCGGTGCAGGCGTTGGCGCCGCCCGAGTTCAGGATGACGGCGCGCAACGCGCCCGTGGTCAGCACCTGCTGGCTCCACAGCACCGGGGCGGCCTTGACCTTGTTGCGGGTGAACACGCCGGCGGCGCCGTAGTCGGGTCCCTCGTTGAAGACCAGGGCCAGGTCGCGCTTGCCCGACGCCTTGATCCCCGCGGCGATGCCGGCGGCCCGGAAGCCGGCCGGCGCGGTGACGCCCTGTTCGCGCAGCAGCCGCGCCGCGTTCACCGTCTCGGTCACGGCGCCACCCCGATCACCGAAAGTCCTTGTGTCTCCGGCCAACCCAGCGCCAGGTTCATCGACTGCACGGCCGCCCCGGCGGTTCCCTTGACCAGGTTGTCGATCGCGGCGATCGCCACCAGCACGCCCGCCGCCTCGTCCACCGCCACCGCGATGTGCGCCGCGTTGCTGCCGATCACCGCCCCGGTCCGCGGCAGCTGTCCCTCGGGCATCAGGTAGATGAAAGGCTCTGCGTCATAAGCCTTTTCGTATGCGGCCCGAAGCGCCGACAACGGCGCGGTGGTGCGGGCGGTGCAGGTGGCCAGGATGCCGCGCGAGGTCGGGATCAGCACCGGGGTGAACGACACCGTGACGTCGCGTCCGGACACGGCCGCCAGGCCCTGGGCGATCTCGGGGGTGTGCCGGTGCGCCCCGGCGATGTTGTAGGCCCGCGCCGACCCGATGACCTCCGAGCCCAGCAGGTCGGTCTTGGCGGCGCGACCGGCTCCGGAGGTGCCGCTGACGGCGACCACGGTGACGGCGGGCTCGATCAGGTCCTCGGGCATCGCGGGCAGCAGGGCCAGCAGCGCCGCGGTCGGGTAGCAGCCCGGCACCGCGATCCGGCGGGCGCCGCGCAGCCGCTCGCGCGCCCCGGGCAGCTCCGGGAGCCCGTAGGGCCAACTGCCGGCGTGCGGCGAGCCGTAGAACCGTTCCCAGGCGGCGGCGTCGGTCAGCCGGAAGTCCGCGCCGCAGTCGACGATCAGCGTGTCGGCGCCGAGCTGGTCGGCCAGCGCCGCCGAATGTCCGTGCGGCAACGCCAGAAACACCACGTCGTGGCCGGCCAGCACGGCGGCGTCGGTGGGCTCCAGCACGCGCTGGGCCAACGGCGTCAGGTGCGGGTGATGCTCGCCGAGCGGGCTGCCGGCGCTGGCCGCGGCGGTCACCGCGCCGATCGTCAGCCGCCCCTGGGTGTAAGCCGGGTGCCCGAGCAGCAGGCGTAGGATTTCACCGCCCGCATAGCCGCTGGCACCGGCTACCGCCACCCTCATCACGTCGGCCATTTCGACGATTCTGCATGGTTATGCAGTACTTTGCAAATCCATTCCATCTAGGTGCGTAGCTCGGCGCCGACCGCTTCGGCGGCCCGGCGCACCGCGGCGTCGCGGGCCGCGGTGGCGTCGTCCTCGGTCAGGGTCCGGTCCGGCGCGCGGAACCGCAGCGCGAAGGTCAGCGACTTGCGGTGCTCGCCGAGCTGCGGCCCGGTGAAAACATCGAACAACTGCAGGTCTTCCAACAGGTCCCCGGCGCCCTCACGGACGGCGTCGGCCACCGCCTGGGCCGGCACGTCGGCGGCCACCACCAGGCTGACGTCCTGGAACACCGCCGGGAACGGCGAGACGCGGGGGGCGGGCAGCGTCGCGACGAGGCGTATCGCATCCAGGTCGAGTTCCAGCGCGCAGGTGCCCCTGGGCAGGCCGGCACGTTCGACCACCGCCGGATGCAGCTGGCCGGCGTACCCCACCGGGGTGTCGCCGACGAGCACCTCGGCGCATCGGCCCGGATGCCACGGCAGCTGCTGCGCGGCCCGCAACCGCACGTCCACGCCGGCGGCCCGGGCGATGACGCGCACCGCCTCGAACGCGTCGGCGGCCTCGGCGCGACGGCCCGGCCCCCACGGGCCGCGTTGTTCGCGCAGGCCGGTCAGCACCGCGGCGACGTGCTGGGGTTGCCGCGGCAACGACGCGTCCAGGACCGCGATCTCGGCGTCGGTGGGCCGGCGGTCGACCGGAATGAACTGCACCGCACGGGTTTCCGCCGTCGGCTGCACCACCTGCCCCAGCGCGTAGAGGGAGACGTCGACCAGGCCGCGAGACACGTTGCGCACCAAGGCTTCCAGCAGTGCGGGCAGCAGCGTGGTGGCCAGATGCGGGCGGTCGGCCTCCAGCGGGTTGAGCACCTGGGTGGTGACGCGCCGCGGGTCGTCGTCCGGCAGTCCCCACACGTCGAACACGCCCGCCGGCAGGAACGGAGTGGGCAGAATCTCGATGTAACCGGACTGGGCCAGCGACCGCCCGATGGCGCGGCGGCGGCGCTGCGCGGCGGACAGGCCGCGGCCGGCCGGGGCCGACGGCAGCACCGATCCGATCACCTCGAGGCCCTCCAGCCGCAGCACCTCCTCGACCAGGTCGGCGGGTTGCAGCAGGTCGGGCCGCCAGCTGGGCGGGATCACCGTCAACGTGCCGCCGTCGGCGGTGACCGCGGCGCCGATCTGGACGAGCCGCTTGGCCGCGGTGCCCGGCGGGTAGGTGACCCCGGCGAGGCGGTCGGGCAGGTCGGCGGGCATCTGGATGGCCGGCGGTGACCAGTCGTCGCACGCCGGCTCGCCGCGCCAATCGGTCAACGCCTCCGACACCGTGCCGCCGGCGATGCCGGCGAGCAGCGTGGCGCACCGGTCCAGCGCGGCCACCGAGATCGCCGGATCCACCCCGCGCTCGTAGCGGCGGGCAGCTTCGCTGGGCAGGTGCAACCTGCGCTGGGTGCGCGACACCGCGGCCGGGTCCCACACCGCGGCCTCGAGCAGCACGTCGGTGGAATCGGCGCGCACCTCGGTGCTGGCCGCCCCCATCACGCCGCCGATCGCCGCGGTCGCCGCGTCGTCGACGATCAGGACGTCGACGGGTTCGAGCTTGCGCTCGATGTCGTCGAGGGTGACGACGGTCTCGCCGGGCCGGGCGAAGCGAACGCCGAGCCCGCCGCTGATCCGGTTGCGGTCGTGGGCGTGCATGGGGTGGCCGAGCTCGAGCATCACGTAGTTGGTCACATCGACCGCCGGCGAGGTGGCGCGGATGCCCGACAGCAACAGCCGGCGCTGCAGCCACCACGGCGACACCGCGGCCGGGTCGATGCCGGTGACCGGGCGCAGCGCGAACCGCCGCACCCCGGTGTCGGGCTGCACCGTCAGCGGCCAGGCCTCGCCGTCGACCGGCAGCGGCTTGACATCCGCGGGGTCGACGAATTCCAGGTCGTAGGCGCAGGCGATCTCGCGCGCCAGGCCGCGCAACGACATGCAGTAGCCGCGGTCGGGGGTGATCGCCAGGTGGAAGATCACGTCGTCGAGTCCCAGCACCGCGGCGCCGTCGGCGCCCGGTTCGGCGGTGCCCGGCGGCAGCACCAGGATCCCGGAATGGTCGGCGCCCAGGCCGAGTTCGGCCGCCGAGCAGATCATTCCGTCCGAATTGCGGCCGTAGGTCTTGCGCGCGGCGATGGCGAACCCGCCCGGCAGCGTGGTGCCGGGCAACGCCACCACCACCAGGTCCCCTGCTACGAAATTCCTTGCGCCGCAGACGATTTCACGGTCAACGTCGTCGCCGACGTCGACATGGCAGAACCGGATCGGCTTCTTGAAGCCGGTCAGCTCTTCGATGTCGGTGACCCGGCCGACGGTCAGCGGGCCGTCCACCGGCCCCAACTCGATGACCTCTTCGACCTCGTGGCCGATGCGGATCAGGGTCTGTTCCAGCTCGGCGGGGGCGACGTGCCAGTCCGGGGCCCCGGCGGCCACGACCTCGCGCAACCAGCTGTACGGAACGCGCATCAGGCGCCCACCCCGAACGGCAGCGAGAACCGCACGTCGCCCTCGACCATGTCACGCATGTCCGGAATCCCGTTGCGGAACTGCAGGGTTCGCTCCAGGCCCATTCCGAATGCGAACCCGGAGTAGACGTCCGGGTCGATTCCGGCGGCCCGCAACACATTTGGATGCACCATTCCGCAGCCGCCCCACTCCACCCAGCCGGCGCCGCCCTTCTTGCCGACGAACCACACGTCGACCTCGGCGGACGGTTCGGTGAACGGGAAGAAGTGCGGCCGGATCCGGGTCCGCGCCTGCGGGCCGAATTCTGCTCGCGCGAACGCATCCAGCGTTCCGCGCAGGTGCGCCATGGACAGGCCGCGGTCCACGGCCAGGCCCTCGACCTGGTGGAAGACCGGGGTGTGGGTGGCATCGAGTTCGTCGGTGCGGAAGGTGCGCCCGATCGAGATGACGTAGACCGGCAGCTCGCGGGCGAGCAGCGTGCGCACCTGCACCGGCGAGGTGTGGGTGCGCAACAGCTGCCGGGAACCCTCCGGCGCGATGTAGAAGGTGTCCTGTTCGCTGCGCGCCGGGTGGTCGGCGGGGAAGTTGAGCGCGTCGAAGTTGAACTGCTCGGCTTCCACCTCGGGCCCCTCGGCCAGTTCCCAGCCCATCGCGATGAAGGTGTCGGCGATGTGTTCGGCCAGGATCGTGATGGGATGCCGGGCGCCGACCGGCTGCCGGGTCGACGGCAGGGTGACGTCGATGCGTTCGGCGACCAGCACCGCGGCGTCGCGTTCGGCGCGCAACTCGGCCAGGCGTTCATCGTAGGCCTGCTGGGCCTGCGCGCGTGCGGCGTTGACCCGCCTGCCCGCGTCGGCGCGCTGGTCCTTGGGGACGCCGCCGAGCGCCTGGCGTGCCAGGGCCAGCGGCGCCCGGTCACCGAGGTGCTCGGTCTTCAGGCGCGCCAACGCGTCGAGGTCGCCGGCCCGGGCGAAGGCCTGCCGCGCGGCGCCGACCGCCTCGGCCAACGCTGTTTCCGACAGGTCCACGGGTTGATCACCCACGCGGCGACACTCTCCTTGCTGACGAGGCTCTACGGGCTGCCCGCATCGGCGCCGCGCTGGGTTCGATTCGCCCGGCTCCTCCTCGGTCGCTACGCGAACCGCATCGTCGCCGGGCTGGGCACGATGGTGATTCCGCGCGGCACGGGTCGAGTGCTGATCATAGTGATGCGCTGCGTGCCGCCGCGGCGACGGTCGTCAGCCGGCTACGGCCGGCTGCGGGCCCGTCAGAGGGTCGTCGCCGTCGAGCGGGGTGACCGCCAGGCCGCGGCCGGTGTACGCCTTGGCCGCCGCGTAGGCCGCCGCGGCGCCCAGCAGACCGAACACCGGCGTGGCAGCCATGGTTCCCCAATGGTGGGCCAGCATCAAAAAGCCGAAGCCCGAGGACGCCGCCAGCATCAGGTAGCGCGCCGGCGTCCAGTGGATCGGCTGGCGGAACCGCGCCGACACCAGCACGCCCAGGATCACCGCGACGGTGTGACCGGCATCGGTGAAGTCGCCGCCGACGATCGCCGAGGCGATGCCCGCCGCCACCCACCAGCCGACCCAGGCGGCCCGCCAGCGCGCCGGGATCACCGCCGTCATCGCGCCCAGCACCGCCAGCGCGCCGTAGCTCATCCCCACGTCACTGGCCCGGGTGATCGACACGGGCAGCCAGCCGAACTCGACCGACGCGGCCAGCGCGGCGGCCACCAGCAGCGTCGCGCCGATGTGGCCGACCAAAAACGCCACCACCAGCCGGATGGTGCGCAGGTGCAGCTCCGCCAGCGCCAGCAGACAGGTCAGAAAGGGCAGCCAGAAGTAGAGCGGTCCGGCGTCGACGACCAGCGCGCTGCCCAGCAGCGTGCCCAGGTGGCCGTGCGACAGGTTGTGCAGGTTGGTGCTGGCGCGCTGCACGATGACGTCATGCGCCTGCGGGCCGAGCACCAAGATGGCGCAGCTGATGGCCAGCAGCAGCGCCGCATACCCCACGGTGAATTGGACCCGGGCCAGCCGGGACACGATGCCCCCACTCATTGGCACCCATTATGGCTGCGGTTTCGTCTCGTCCGTGTCATCGGAGGCTGACAACTCCTTAAGAGTCTTGAGGCGATATATCGCCAAGTCGGCGGGCATGCCGGCGGGCTTGGGTCCGAAAACCGGTTTGCGGGTGCGTTTGGCCTCGACGCCCAACGCGTCCAACTCGCTTTGCGGTATGTGGTCCAACGTGGAACTCGACACCATGATTCCACCCTTGGTGGCCCGTTCCATAACCCGTGCGGCGATGTTCACATCCACACCCAGCCAATCCGAGGCCAGCCGCTGCGGGCGGCCGGTGTGGATGCCGACCCGCATCCGCGGTGTATAGCCGGCCACCTCGACCGATCTCAGCGCCTCCTTGGCGGCCAGCACGGCCCGCACGGCGACGGTCGGATCGCCGAACACGGCCATCAGCCCGTCGCCCATGCGCTTGACGATGTGCCCGCCGGCGTCCAGCAGCGGTGGTTCGACGGCGCGGGCCACCTGGCGCAGCAGCGCCAGGGCGGCGTCGTCGCCCGCCTGCAACGACCAGGTGGAGAACCCGACCAGGTCGGTGAAGACCAACGTCACCTCCGGATTGGCCGGACGCCGCGAGATGCCCTCGGTCAGCGCCTGCCACACCTGCAGCACCCCGAGGCTGACCTCACGCGACACCGCGTCGCGGTCCCCCAGCAGCCGGTCGGCCGCGCGGGCCGCGGCGCGCGGGCCGCCGTCGCCGGCGGTGGACAGCGGATCGCCGAAGTCGGGGTCGCCCGGCAGCAACCGGCGCGCACGCCGAACCAGGGCCACCGCCCCGGGGCTGTGGTTTCGGTTGTGCAGCCACTGGGTCGCGTTGTGCACCGACAGTGCGGTGCGTCGCGAAGCCGACTGCGCCGCCGCGGATTCCTCGGGCTCGCCCGGATCCAGATCGCGACGCGCGAGTTCCACCTGGCCAGGTTATTTGCTTTCGTCGACGCCAGGCAACGACGGCCGCGTCGCATGTGTCGCAGCTCGCATTCGCACGGGGTTGATCACGGGCCTCGATCACGGAGGCGGCACACCGGCGTGGAACCCCGATAACACTCCCCGGACACGGCACCGAAATCGTAGACAACACGCGTTGTCAAAAGTTATCGTGACCGCAACTGGCGCAGGAGGCCGCGATGACTGGCAGATCGACCACAGCCGCTGATCCGCTCGGACCAGATTCCCTGACCTGGAAGTACTTTGGCGATCTGCGCACCGGAATGATGGGCGTGTGGATCGGCGCCATCCAGAACATGTATCCCGAACTCGGCGCCGGCGTGCAAGAGCATTCGATCCTGCTGCGCGAGCCGCTGCAACGGGTGGCCCGGTCGGTCTACCCGATCATGGGTGTGGTCTACGACGGCGACCGGGCGCCGCAGACCGGCCGGCAGATCACCAGCTACCACCACACCATCAAGGGGACCGACGCCTCGGGGCGCCGGTACCACGCGCTCAACCCGGACACCTTCTACTGGGCGCACGCCACGTTTTTCATGCTCATCATCAAGGTGGCCGAGTACTTCTGCGGCGGCCTGACGGAGGCCGAGAAGCGGCAGCTGTTCGACGAGCACGTGCAGTGGTACCGGATGTACGGGATGAGCATGCGTCCGGTGCCCAAGTCGTGGGAGGAATTCCAGGAGTACTGGGAGCGCACCGGCCGCGAGGTCCTCGAGATCAACCAGGCGACGCTGGACATCTTCCGAATGCGCATCCCCAAACCGAAGTTCGTGTTGATGCCGACCCCGCTGTGGGACCAGCTGTTCCGGCCGCTGGTGGCCGGCCAGCGCTGGATCGCGGCCGGGTTGTTCGAGCCCGCGGTGCGCGAGAAGGCCGGCATGCACTGGACGCCGGGCGACGAGGTGCTGTTGCGCCTGTTCGGCAAGATCGTCGAACTGGCCTTCCTGGCGGTGCCCGACGAGATCCGGCTGCACCCGCGGGCGCTGGCCGCCTACCGGCGCGAACAGGGACGGCTGCCCAGCGACGCGCCGCTGGTGGAGGCCCCGCCGTTCATGGCGCCGCCGCGGGACCGGCGCGGACTGCCGATGCACTACTTTCCGCCGCCGCCCAGGTTGCCGTTCGACCCGGCCCTGCAGCCCGCGCGGGCGCTGATGGAACGCGCCGGATCGCTGGTGCACACCACGTTGTCGCTGGCCGGCCTGCGCGCCGGGCGGGGCCGGCCGAAACGACCGGTCAGGGCCGCATGAACAGCTCCAGCGCCCGCGCGCTCTGGTAGAGGCAGATCGCCGCGGCCGAGGCCACGTTCAGGCTCTCCGCGCCGCCGACCATCGGGATGCGCACCCGGTGATCGGCCGCCGCCGCGACTTCGCTTGGCAGACCGTGTGATTCGGGGCCGAACAGCCAGGCCGTCGGCTTGGCCAGCAGTTCACCCGCCCGATCCAGGCGCACCTCGCCGTCCACGGTGGTGGCCAGCAGCTGCAGGCCGGCCTCGCGCACCGCGGCGACGGCCTCGCGCAGGTCCGGCGCGGCGGCCACCGGGACGGAGAAGATGCTGCCGGCCGATGCGCGCAGGCATTTGCCGTTGTACGGGTCGACGCTGTGGCCGGCCAGCAGCACGCCGGCCGCGCCCATGGCGTCGGCCAGCCGAATCAGGGTGCCGGCGTTGCCCGGCTCGCTGATCTGGACCGCGACCGCGATGAGCCGCGGCGACCCGGCCAGCACGTCGCGCAGGCCGGTGGCCGGCAGGTCGCACACCGCGACCAGCCCGGCCGGGGTGACGGTGTCGGAGAGCGCCTTGGCGGCGCGCTCGGTGATCAGATGGACCGGGCAGTCCAGCGCCGCCAGCAGCGGCGCATACCGCTGCTGCGCGGCTTCGGTGACGAAGACGTCGCGGACCAGGCCGCGGCCCGCGGCCGCCTCGACCAGGTTGGGGCCCTCGGCCAGGAACCGGGCGGCCCGGCGCCGGCCGGCGTGGCGGTGCAGTTTGGCCGCCGCGGCGACCCTGCCCGAACGTTCGGTCAGCACCCTGCGGCGTCCCCGTCGTCGCCGGGTCGGTTAGGCCGCTTCTCCGGAGTCCGACGGGGCGTTGACGTCCTCGGGCAGCGCCGCCCGGGCGACGTCGACCAGCGCGGTGAAGGCGGCCGGGTCGGCGATCGCGATGTCGGCGAGGTTCTTGCGGTCCACCTCCACGCCGGCGGCCTTGAGGCCCTGGATCAGCCGGTTGTAGGTGATGTCGTTGGCGCGCGCCGCGGCGTTGATCCGCGAGATCCACAGCTTGCGGAACTCGCCCTTGCGCGCGCGACGGTCGCGGTAGGCGTAGTTCAGCGAATGCAGTTGCTGCTCTTTGGCTTTGCGGTAGAGCCGGGATCGCTGGCCGCGATAGCCCTTCGAGGCCTTCAGGATGCTGCGCCTCTTCTTGTGGGCGTTGACCGCCCGCTTCACGCGTGCCATGGGATGTTCCTACTCTCGTTCAAACGTCATTCGGTCGGAGGTGCCGTGCCAGCTCGCGGACGGGTCTGGCCGGCGCGGGGGTCAGCCGTTCAGCAGGCTGTTGACCCGCTTGGTGTCGTTGGCCGACACCGTGGTGCGGCCTTCCAGCCGCCGCGTGCGGGTGGTCGGCTTGTGTTCGAGCAGATGCCGGCGGTTGGTCTTCTGCCGGACGATCTTGCCGGTTCCGGTGCGCCGGAACCGCTTTGAAGCCCCGCTGTGGGTCTTGGCTTTGGGCATGTTTCCTCTGTTCGGTAAGGACTGTCGTGGTCGGGCGGTGGGTCAGCTCGACGAGGGTTCGGCGTCCGCGGCCGCATCGGAGTCCGATGCCGCGCCGCCGGGCCCCTCGGGATGCCGCGCCCTGGCGCGAGTCTTCGCGCCGCGATGCGGTGCCAGCACCATCGTCATGTTGCGGCCGTCCTGCTTGGCGGACGTCTCGACGAAACCGTATTCGGCGACGTCGGCGCCCAGCCGCTGCAGCAATCGGTAGCCCAGCTCGGGCCGCGACTGCTCACGTCCGCGGAACATGATGGTCACCTTCACCTTCGATCCCGCTTCCAGGAAGCGGATGACGTGACCCTTTTTGGTCTCGTAGTCGTGATCGTCGATCTTGGGTCGCAGCTTTTGTTCCTTGACGACGGTCTGCTGCTGGTTCCGGCGGGATTCGCGCGCCTTTTGCGCCGCTTCGTATTTGAACTTGCCGTAGTCCATGATCTTGCAGACCGGTGGTCTGGCGTTCGGGGCGACTTCGACAAGGTCGAGATCGGCGTCCGCGGCGACGCGCAGTGCGTCTTCGATGCGCACTATGCCTACCTGCTCTCCCCCTGGGCCGATCAACCGGACTTCAGGTACGCGGATGCGCTCGTTGACGCGGGTCTCAGTGCTGATGGGGCCTCCCTTGTTGGGCTTCTATATGTCCTGGCGAATATCCTGCGTGACGACCGGTGACCGGGTGGTCCGGGAAGCAGCGGCGGAGACACCACACCACTAGCAAAAAGGCCCTGCACAAGCAGGGCCCAATGCCGACCGATCCCGGCTGAGCGGTGCTCGAGCCGCCCGCGGTAGCCGCGGAACAGGCATTCGCGATGCCTGTGACCGGACCGCCGGACCTGGGAGAATCCGCTCAGGATCTCGTCGGCCCGCGGTGGGAGTGGGACTCCACTTACTGTTCCCGGCTTGCGCCGGGCTGGTCGCAGCCGTCAGTTTAGCAGTGTTGAGGAGGCTTTTAGCACTTCGGCCGCCCGACCGGGCCCGCGCGGGCGTCGATCCGGCCGGGAAAACACCGCGAAATTCGTGCCGGCCACTCTTAGCGCTTCGACAAGCTTTTCACGGATAGAGGGCATATCCTCGCGGTCTGTGACACTCGCATCTCCTGGTTCGAGGTCTGGTTCGGGTCCTCGTTCGGGGCCGCGGTTGGGGCCTCGCAACCGGTCGACCTCGCGGTATCGCTGGGTGCCGGCGGCCGCCGGGTGGACCGTGGGTGTGATCGCCACGGTGTCGCTGCTGGGCAGCGTGTCCCCGCTGATCCGGTACCTGATCAAGGTCCCGCGCGAGTTCATCAACGACTACCTGTTCAACTTCCCCGACACCAGCATCGCCTGGTCGTTCGTGCTGGCCCTGCTGGCGGCGGCGCTGACGGCACGCAAGCGGATCGCCTGGCTGCTGTTGCTGGGCAACATGATCCTGGCCGCCGCCCTCAACGTCGCCGACATCGCCGCCGGTGACAACACCGCCGCCGAGATCTTCGGCGAGAACCTGGGTTTCGCCGTCCACATCGTCGCGATCGTCCTGCTGGTGCTGGCGTATCGGGAGTTCTGGGCCAAGGTCCGCAAGGGCGCGCTGGTCAAGGCGGCCGCGGTGCTGGTCGCCGGGGACGTGGTGGGCATCCTGGTGTCCTGGGGCCTGGTCGAGTTGTTCCCCGGCACCCTGGCCCGCCAGGACCGGCTGCCCTACGTGGTCAACCGGGTGGTCGGCTTCGCGCTGGCCGACCCGGACCTTTTCACCGGCCGCCCGCACGTGTTCCTCAACGCGATCTTCGGGTTGTTCGGCACGCTCGCGCTGATCATGGCGACCATCGTGCTCTTTCAATCCCAGCGCGCGGAGAACGCGCTGACCGGTGAGGACGAGTCGGCCATCCGCGGACTGCTGGAGTTGTACGGCAAGAACGACTCGCTGGGCTACTTCGCCACCCGCCGCGACAAATCGGTGGTCTTCGCCCAGAGCGGACGCGCCGCCATCACCTACCGGGTCGAGATCGGGGTCTGTTTGGCCAGCGGCGACCCGATCGGCGATCCCCGCGCGTGGCCGCAGGCGGTCGACGCCTGGCTGGGCCTGTGCCAGACCTACGGCTGGGCGCCCGGCGTGATGGGCGCCAGCACGCAGGGGGCTCGGACCTATCGCGAGGCCGGCCTCAACGCGCTCGAGCTGGGTGACGAGGCCATCCTGCGCACCTCCGAGTTCAAGCTGTCCGGCCCGGACATGCGCGGCGTCCGCCAGGCGGTGACCCGGGCCCGCCGCGCCGGGTTGACGGTGCGGATCCGCCGGCACCGCGACATCCCCCCCGAGGCGATGGCCGACACCATCGCCCGCGCCGACGCCTGGCGTGACACCCAGACCGAGCGCGGCTTCTCCATGGCGCTGGGCCGGCTCGGTGACCCGGCCGACGGGGACTGCCTGCTGGTGGAGGCCATCGACCGGGACGGCAGCGTGGTCGCGATGCTGTCGCTGGTCCCGTGGGGCACCACCGGTGTGTCGCTGGACTTGATGCGCCGGTCGCCGAGTTCACCCAACGGCACCATCGAGCTGATGGTCAGCGAGCTGGCGTTGAACGCCGAAAGCCTTGGTATCACCCGCATTTCGCTGAACTTCGCGATGTTTAGGTCGGCGTTCGAACAGGGCGCCCAGCTGGGCGCCGGCCCGGTCGCGCGGCTGTGGCGGGGGTTGCTGCTGTTCTTCTCCCGGTGGTGGCAGCTAGAGACCCTGTACCGCTCGAACATGAAGTACCAACCCGATTGGGTTCCGCGCTACGCCTGCTACGAGGATGCCCGGCTGATCCCCCGGGTCGGCGTCGCGTCGGTGATCGCCGAGGGCTTCCTGGTGTTGCCGTTCAGCCGGCGCGACAAGGTGCACACCGGCCACCACCCCGCCGTGCCGGCCCGGCTGGCGCAGTCGGGCCTGCTGCACCACGACGGCTCGGCACCGGACGTGAGCGGGCTGCGCCCGGAGCGCACCGACGCCGAGGAGGCGCGCTCGCGGCTGCCCGAGCAGGTTAGGGTGCGCCTGGCCAAGCTGAAGGTGTTGCAGCGCAACGGTGTTGACGCCTATCCGGTGGGCTGTCCGCCCAGCCACACCGTCGCGCAGGCGCTGGACGCCGACGACCAGCAGGACATCACCGTCGCCGGCCGGATCCTGCGGATCCGCGACTTCGGTGGGGTGCTGTTCGCCCAGCTGCGGGACTGGTCGGGGGAAATGCAAGTGCTGCTGGACAATTCGCGTCTGGGGCGGGGCCGCACGGCCGACTTCACCGCGGCCATCGATCTCGGCGACCTGGTCGAGGTGTCCGGTCAGATGGGGTTCTCCAAGAAAGGCACCCGGTCGCTGATCGTCACCGACTGGCGGATGATCGGTAAGTGCTTGCGGCCGTTGCCGAATAAGTGGAAGGGGCTAACCGATCCGGAGGCCCGGGTGCGAACCCGCTACGTCGACCTGGCGGTCAACCCCGAGTCGCGGGAGTTGATCGCGGCGCGCAGCGAGGTGCTGCGCTCAGTCCGGCAGACCCTGTTCGCCAAGGGATTCATCGAGGTCGAGACCCCGATCCTGCAGCAGATCCACGGCGGCGCCACCGCCCGACCGTTCGTCACGCACATCAACACCTACGACATGGATCTGTTCCTGCGCATCGCGCCGGAGCTGTATCTGAAGCGGCTGTGCGTCGGCGGCGTGGAGCGCGTCTTCGAGTTGGGCCGGGCGTTCCGCAACGAGGGGGTCGACTTCAGCCACAACCCGGAGTTCACCCTGCTGGAGGCCTACCAGGCGCACGCCGACTATCGGGTGTGGATCGACGGGTGCCGCGAGCTGATCCAGAACGCCGCCCAGGCCGCGCACGGCGAGCAGACCGTGCTGCGGCCCGGCGCCGACGGCCGGCTGCAACCGGTCGACATCTCCGGGATCTGGGCGGTCAAGACCGTGCACGACGCGGTGTCCGAGGCGCTCGGCGAGCAGGTCGACCCCGGCACGTCGCTGTCCACCCTGCGCAAACTGTCCGACGCGGCGCGCATCCCCTACCGCGCGCACTGGGACGCCGGCGCGGTGGTGCTCGAGCTCTACGAGCACCTGGTCGAGGACCGGACCGAGGAGCCGACGTTCTACGTCGACTTCCCCACCTCGGTGTCACCGCTGACCCGGCCGCACCGCAGCCGGCCCGGGGTCGCGGAGCGGTGGGACCTGGTGGCCTGGGGTGTCGAACTGGCCACCGCCTACAGCGAGCTGACCGATCCGGTGGAGCAGCGCCGCCGCCTGCAGGAGCAGTCGCTGTTAGCTGCCGGCGGGGATCCCGAGGCGATGGAACTCGACGAGGACTTCCTGCAGGCGATGGAGTACGCGATGCCGCCGACGGGCGGGCTGGGCATGGGCGTCGATCGCCTCGTCATGCTCATAACGGGCCGCAGCATCCGCGAAACCTTGCCGTTTCCGCTGGCCAAGCCGCATTAGCGGAGGCCATCCGACACTCGGCCAACCCGGGGCGAACATTCGGTGAATACGTTCCAGGCCGGTTAACAATAGATCACAATGACTCACGTGACAGACTCCCCGAACGGTGCACCCGCACAGTTCCTGGCGTTTAGCCACACCTCGCTGATGCATGGCTGGGTGCCGATGACGGTCCAGGTGCTGGCCGGTGTCGTGCTGACGTTGGCGGTCGGCTGGCGGTCGCGCCGCTGGCGGACGGTGTGGGTGCCGGCGGCCGCGCTGGCCGGCGCCGCCGTGGCCTACCTGACGCACTGGTACATCGTCGACCGCGGGCTGTCCGACGAGCCCGCCCCGGCGGCGCTGTGGCTCTGGGTCATGCTGACCGGGACGGCGGTGGCGGTGCTGGTGCTGGGCTGGCGGACCGCGCGCCGCTGGCGGCGCGGCGCCGCGGTGCTGGCGGTTCCGCTGTGCTTGCTCAGCGCGGCCCTGGTGCTCAACCTGTGGGTCGGCTACTTCCCCACGGTGCAGTCCGCGTGGAGTCAGCTGACGTCGGGCCCGCTGCCCGACCAGACCGACCAGGCCACCGTTACCGCCATGGCCGCCAGTCGAATCCGGCCGCCGCACGGCACCGTGGTGCCGGTGGCGATCCCGTCGGACGGCTCGCACTTCAAACACCGCGGCGAGCTGGTCTACCTGCCGCCCGAATGGTTCGCCACCACCCCGCCGCCGGCGTTGCCGACGGTGATGATGATCGGCGGTCAGTTCAACACCCCGGCGGACTGGACCCGGGCGGGCAACGCGGTCAAGACGATCGACGACTTCGCGGCCGCCCACCACGGCCAGGCGCCGGTGTTGGTGTTCGTGGACTCCGGCGGCGCCTTCAACAACGACACCGAGTGCGTCAACGGGGTCCGCGGCAACGCCGCCGACCACCTCACCAAAGATGTTGTGCCGTTCATGATCTCGGCGTTCGGGGTCAGCCCGCACCGGTCCAACTGGGGCGTCGCGGGGTGGTCGATGGGCGGCACCTGCGCGGTGGATCTGACCGTCATGCACCCGGAGCTGTTCAGCGCGTTCGTCGACGTCGCCGGCGACTTCTTCCCCAATGCGGGCAACAAGGCGCAGACCATCGCCCGGCTGTTCGGCGGAAACGCCGACGCCTGGGCGGCATTCGATCCGACCACGGTGATCAACCGGCACGGACCGTACCGCGACGTGGCCGGCTGGTTCGCGATCTCCTCGGACGGCCCGCCCGCGCCCCGGCGTGACATCCAGCTCAGCGACAGCGGTGCCATCCGGCTCGCGGCACGCGAGGCCGCGGCCAACCCCGGCAACCAGACCGCCGCCGCCTATTCGCTGTGTGCGCTGGGCCGCGCCAACGGCATCGACTGCGCCGTGGTGCCGCAGCCCGGTCGGCACGACTGGCCGTTCGCGGACCGCGCGTTCGCGGCCGCGCTGCCCTGGCTGGCCGGGGCGCTGGGCACTCCCGGAATCCCGCGAACCCCGTTGCCCGCCACGTCGTCCCCGGCCGTCGGCGCTCCGCTGGTGGTCCCGGCCGAGCGGTCCAACACCGGCAAGCGATAGCGCCGGTGGCGTCGGTTGCGCGCGTGCGGCGTGCGGTCTTCGCGCGGCACTGCCACCCGTGCAGCGCGTGGTCCCGATGGGCGAGCACGCCGCTGATCCTGGTGCCGCCCTGGACGCGACGGGCCAAGCACGCGGTATGGATTGCGCTGTGGCTGGCGGTGAATCCGTTCATCTTCGGCGAACCGGCCCATCACCGCGCCTGGGCCACACGGGCGATGCTGGGCGAGGCACTGTGGATCACCCGCCGGCCCCGGGACGCGGCGATGGTGGTCAGCGCGGCGACGTCGGCGGCCGCGCTGGTTGCGGTGATCGCCGCCCATCGCCATCGGCTGAGACCCGCGCTGGTCGCGACCGCCCTGCAGATGGCGCTGACGCTGGTGTACTGGCAGCAGATGGTTCGGTATCTCGAACGCGAGATGCGGTAACGCGGCCGATCGTCTGCGAGACAGGGCAATACGCGCGTATCGCTGAGCGATACGAAGGTATTGTCAGGCCGTGGGACCCACCCGGCTGTTTCCGTACGATCCGCCCCCCGCGCAACGATCGGCGAAGGAGCGGATACGCGACGCGGCGCTGAGCTGTTTCGCCATTCGCGGCGTCGCCGCCACATCGCTGCGCACTGTCGCCGAAGCCGCGGAGGTGTCGGTCGGGCTCGTGCAGCACCACTTCGGCACCAAGTTGGCGCTAGTCGCCGCCGTCGACCAGTACGTACTGGCTCAGGTCGGTGAGGCGTTGGAAGCGACGGCGTTGACCGATGCGCCGGTTGACGGCCTCGACGATGCCGGCCAGCGCCTGACCTCGTTGATGGCCGAACGCCCTGACGTGATGTCTTATCTCGGGCGCGCGCTCGCCGAGGGCGGAACTCTGGGGGCGGTCATCTTCGACGGGCTGTTGGCCATCAGCGCGGCCCAGCGCGACGAATTCGTCCGGCAGGGCAACACCCGCCCCGATCTCGATCCCGAGTGGGCGGCACTCAACCCACTGATCTTGCGGGTCGGTGCCATCATTTTGCATCCTTACATCGAGTTGCGCCTGCGCAAATCGTTCTTCGCCGAGCCGGAGCTGCGACGCTGGGACGCCGCCGTCACCAGTCTCATCCGGCACGGGCTCTTCCTCGATGCACCCGAAGCCCGGGAGCACGGGCGCGGCGAGTGACCCCCCAGCCGCGTCGGAGGTACCCGCCGATCGCACGTTTCAGAAACGGGGTCCCGCCCACGACCCAGGTGCTATACACGAGACACCATGCATGAGTCCGCCGTATCCGCCTATGCCGCGCAACTTCTCGACGCCGACAACCCCGACGACATGCCGGAGTTGCAGCGGCTGCAAGGCGATCCGAACGTGGAATTCATCGATCGGCTCGACACGCAGATGGCCAACCTCGCCAACCTGCGTCCCGCACCGCCTCCCGAGCTTCTCGCGGAGCCCGGCCGATGGGCCTACTACCCATGGCGACGCGCCGTCGTGGCGGTGCTCGGCCCCCGCGGGTACCGTGCCGTGCGCCTGGACCGCAACCGCAACAACATCACTTCCGCGGAGCAGGACCGGCTCGCTACGCTCCGGGTCGGGGTGGCCGGCCTGAGCGTCGGCCACGTCATCGCGCACACCCTTGCCGCGCAGGGATTGTGCGGCCGGCTTCGGCTCGCCGATTTCGATCATATGGAGCTGTCGAACCTGAATCGGGTGCCCGCCACCGTATTCGACCTCGGCGTCAATAAGGCGTGCGTGGCGGCGCGCAGGGTTGCCGAACTCGACCCGTACCTGCCGGTCGAGGTCTTCGCCGCCGGGCTCACCTTCGACACCGTCGACGCGTTCCTGGACGGCCTCGACATCGTGATCGAAGAGTGTGACTCGCTCGACATGAAGGCGGTACTGCGCGAAGGCGCCCGCGCCCGCCGGATTCCGGTGTTGATGGCGACCAGCGATCGCGGACTAGTCGACGTGGAGCGTTTCGACCAGGAGCCGCAGCGCCCGATCTTGCATGGCCTACTCGGCGACCTCGACATCGGCCTACTCCCGGGTATGAGCAGCCGCGAGAAGGTCCCCCACATCTTGCGTCACCTTGAAGCGGAACGACTTTCGCCCCGCACGGCCGCATCATTGGTCGAGATCGACCGCACGGTGTCGACCTGGCCCCAACTCGCGTCGGACGTCATCCTCGGTGCCGCGGCGCTGGCGGAGGGCGTGCGTCGGATCGGACTCGGCGAAGAGCTCCGCTCGGGCCGCACCCGCATCGATATCGGCTGGGCGCTCGACCGACTCGACGAGCCTGACATGACTCGGCACGGCCCCACACCGGTGGACGACGTTCACGAGGCGCCGGAACTGCCCGGAATGGCCGGAACCATCGCCAGCGCCGCGATCCGCGCCCCCTCCGGGGGAAACGTCCAGCCCTGGTTTGTCCAAGCCGGACCCACCAGTATCACCATCGACGTTGCCGCCCAACATACTTCGACGATGGACGTCGGGTTCCGAGGCAGCTCCGTCGCGGTGGGCGCAGCTCTGATGAACGCCAGGATCGCTGCGGCGGCGCACCAGGTTCTCGGGCCCTTCAGCCTCAGTGAACGGGTCAACGGGTCGCCGGTGCGCGCCACTCTAAACCTGAGCGATGGCACCGACCCCTGGCTCGCGGATCTCTATCAGTCGATGATCCGGCGCGAGACAAATCGCCATCACGGAAGCCCGCGAGCGGTCGACGCCGCGACCATCGAGGCGCTCGGCGACGCGGCAAACCGCGAGTGCGCGCGACTGCACCTGATCACCGGCCGTGACGAGATCGCACGTGCGGCAATGCTTCTCGCCGCATCAGACCGCATCCGCTATCTAACGCCACACCTGCACCGGGAAATGGTGTCCGAACTTCGCTGGCCCGGCGACGCCGACCCGGACACCGGAATCGATGTGCGCAGCCTGGAACTCGACGCCGGCGACCTGGCGCTCCTCGGCATCCTGCGTCGCGAGGACGTCATGGCCTACCTCGCCCGATGGAACGCGGGCGGCGCACTCGGGGAAGACACGCGCGACCGGATACTGGCCAGTTCGGCCTTGGCCGCAATCACCGTCCGGGGACGTGAGCTGCGCGACTATGCGCGGGGCGGGGCTGCCGTCGAGCTGGTCTGGATCATCGCCCAGCGCCTGGGGCTCGCGGTGCAGCCCGTCTCGCCGGTCTTCTTGTACGCCCACAACCGGGCAGAGTTCGACCAGCTGTCACCCCAATTCGCCGGCGAGCTAATGCAATTGGAGCGCAACTTCCGAGCACTGGCGGACATAACCAAAGACGAAGCCGCGGTGCTGCTGCTCCGGTTCACCGCCGCACCGCCGGCATCGGTGCCGAGCCGGCGCAGCGTCGAACGAACCCGGGTGCGCAATTGAGCGGCTGGCTGCTCGCACACTGCATATCGATTGTGAGTCCGGCGCGCGGCCGGATTCGTGACTCCGGGCACATTGCCCGCCCCGTTCCCCCGTTGAAGCTACGGTAATGGAAATGTCGGGCACGTTGGACTACCTGGTCACCGCTGCTGCCGCCGAATTGATGGCGGCGACGGCGGCGGACTCGGCCGCGATCAGCCAACGGGTGCTCGGCAACCTGGTTCGCGACTTGGGCGTGGACTTCAGCTTCCTGCGCCACAACGACCACACGATCCGCGCGACGATCCTCGTCGCCGAGTGGCCGCCACGCAATGCCGACCCAGACCCGCTCGGTGTGGTGTATTTCGCCGACGCCGACTCCGTGTTCGCGCAGGCCGAACACCTCAAGGCGCCCCAGGTGGTCCGCCCGGAGGCGGCAAATGCCGACTATCAACGCAATATCGACGAGGGCACCGGCTGGGGAACCGTCTCGCTTGCCGCCGTGCCCCTGCTCTCCGGGGACGTGACGACCGGCACGCTGGCCTTCGGCAAGGCCGGCGACCGCGAATGGCTGCCCGAAGAGCTCAATGCGCTGCAGGCAATCGCGGCGCTCTTCGCGCAGCTGCAGGCCCGCGTCGTCGCCGAGAAGCAGATCCACTACCTCGCCGAGCACGATGAACTCACCGGGCTGCTGAACCGCAGGGCGCTCATCGCATACCTCGACAAGCGCCTCGCCCCGGGGCAACCGGGCCCGGTCTCGGTCGTGTTCCTGGCCGTCGACCGGTTCAAGGTCATCAACGGTCGCCTCGGGCAACACGCCGGCGACCGGTTCATCGAGGCCTTCGCCGCGCTCATCCGCCAGACCATCGACATTCCGTCGGTCATCGCTCGCTTCGGCGGTGACGAGTTCGTTGTCGTGCCCGAGGCGCCAATGGACGTCGAAGCGGCCGAGGCGTTCGCCCGGTCGCTGCACGGCCTGCTGCACCAGCAGGTCGAGATCGACCACGAAATGCTTAGTCGCACAGTGAGTATCGGTGTCGCGGCCGGTGCGCCGGGCGACGAGACCACGTCGGACCTGCTGCGCCGAGTCGACCAGGCCACCCGTTCGGCCAAGAGTTCCGGCGGAAACAACGTCGCGACGTTCAGGCCGGAGATGTCGACGACGGACACGATCCGCAACGACATCGAACTGCACCTGGAAGGGATGATCGACGGAGCCAGCGGTGCCCTGGTCCTGCATTACCTGCCGGAGTTCGACATGCGCACCGGCGCGGTGCTCGGCACCGAGGCGCTATTGCGTTGGCAACACCCGACTCTGGGATTGTTGATGCCCGATTCGTTCATTCAGGTCGTGGAATCGATCAACCTGGGCGCCAAACTCGGTCGTCTCGTAATGCATTCGGCCTGTGCGCAATTCGGGCTCTGGCAATCGCGTGGTGTCGGCAAGGGAGCGGTGCTGCGCATCAACGTGTCTCCCGTACAGCTCGTCACGGCAGGCATCGTAGACACGGTCGCGGCCACCCTCGACGAGTTCCGCCTCGATCCCAGCACTATCTGCCTCGAGATCACCGAGAGCGTCGTGGTCCAGGACATCGACGCTACCCGCCAAACCCTGTTCGGGTTGAAGGACATTGGCGTGCAGATCGCCATCGACGACTTCGGCACCGGGTACAGCGTGCTGACGTATCTGAAGTCTCTTCCCGTCGATTCACTCAAGATCGACAAGGGCTTCGTGCACAGTGTCGATACGAACGCCGGCGACCTGGCGATCGTCCGCTCGACGCTGGCCCTGGCCGATGCCTTCGGGCTCGGCGTTGTCGCCGAAGGAGTCGAAACGGTGGCCGCGGCCCAAACGCTGCTCAGCTTGGGTTGTCATCGCGCCCAAGGGTTTCTGCTATCGCGGCCGCTGGACAGTGCCGCGATGGAGTCGCTTCTCGCCCAGCGCGTCGTCCCCATGAATTTCTCCGAGACCGGGCCAGCGGTCTAGATCCGCCGAGAGCGCAGTACCCCCGCGCTCACGGGCGGCGTTGAAATAGGTAGTAATACGTCGGGGTCTTGTCGTCGAGCGCCCGCTCCTCGCCAGTGGACAACAGCGTCCAACCCGCGGTGAACCGCCGTTCGATTTCGGCGCGATCGATGCCCGGCACGCCGAACCGGCCCCCGGGAGGAAACGCGACGATGAACAGCCGTGCGTCGGGCGCCGCAACGGCGCTGACCTCCCGGACATACGCGTCGCGATCGCCGCCACTCATGTTGTGGATGCAGCCGTTGTCGACGATCAAATCGAATGCCGCCCCAATCCCAGACTGGCTCAACTGCGTGACGTCGGCACGGACGAAATCGACCGCAACGCCGGCGGCGGCGGCCTTCGCGCGCGCCTTGTCGAGCGGCTTCGCGACGTAGTCGACTCCGGTGACATTCCAGCCGTGCTGAGCGAGGTAAATAGCGCAATCCCCCGTGCCGCACCCCAAGTCGAGGGCCCAGCCCGTGGGCAGCGCCTGCGTGCCAGCGGCCCCTTCGACCAGATCCCGCAGACCCTGCCCGATCGGATGCCCTTCCCAGGGGGTGAAGCCGACCCGGTAGAAGAACCGGAATCGTGCGCGCCGTGAAGCCATAGCCGCAATGATGGCATTCACCGCAGCCGGAGCGTCGCCCGCCCCCCGGCGACGAGCGAGGCCAAGCACGACAGCGTCAGCGCCGTCGTCTCACCATGGCCCTGATCGGCGCCGCCGCGACCATGGTGAAGGGCACGGCCAGCGGGAAATCGTCGGACAGGGACTCGATTTCGACGCGGCGAACGATGGTTGCCAACGCGAGCGTGGCCTCCAGCATCGCAAAGTGGTCCCCGATGCACGAGCGCGGCCCGCCCCCGAACGGTAGGTACTGCCACCGGTCGCGATCACCGGCACGGCGGGGATCGAATCGATCCGGGTCGAAGCGCAGCGGGGCGTCCCACAGGCTCGGATCGGTTTGTACCGCCATTCTGCCGAACGCCAGCATGGTTCCGGCTTCGACGCGGTAGCCGGCGACTTCGACATCGCGGGTGGCCATCCGGGTTCCGGTCGGCCCGGGCGGGCACAGCCGCAGCGCCTCCTGGAGCACGCGGACCGTAAATCCCAGCCGCGCAACGTCATCGGGAGTAAGGTGACGGTCCGGTAACTCGGCCACTTCGGCCGCGACCCGCGCCTGAAACTCGGGATGGCGGCCCAGCGCCCACAGCGCGTAGGTCAGCGTCGTCGCCGTGGTGTCGTGGCCGGCGAACAGGAAGATGATCATTTCGTCGCGGATTTCCTTGTCCGACAACGCCTGCCCGGTCTCCGGGTCGGTGGCCGCGATGAGCGCATGCACCAACGGGGCCTCCCGGCCGGGGTCGGCGCGGCACGCCTGCAGGATCTCATCCGCCAGCGCGCGAATGGCGCCGGCCGCGGCGCGGGCGCGCCGCCGGGACGGCGTGGGCAGCCACTCCGGTGCGCGCAGCGGCCGCAGCGCCCGCCGCACCGCGTAGCTCGTCGCCACGCGCAGGGGCTCGGCGATCGCGTCGGAGCGCTCGTCGAGGTCCAAACCCAATACCGAGCGGCCCAGCGCGCGCAAGGTCAGTGTGCGGCACTGCGCATCCAGGTCGATCTCGGTGTCTTCGGGCCACCCGGCGCACACGCTCTCCGCGGCCTCGGCCATGTGTCCCCCGAACTCACGGACACGCTGACGGGTGAACACCGGCTGCAGGGTCCGTCGGCGCGGCAACCACTCGGTGTGGGGCAGGACGAACAGGTTCGGACCGAGCAGTCGGCGCAGCTCGGTGGCTACCGTGCTCGTCTTGTCAATCGAACCGTCCCGCACGCTGACGATGTCGCGGATGCCCTGCGGGGACGTCGCCAAAACGATCGGTGGAATCAGCCACCTGGGTCCCAGGGTGACCCGGGTGACGGGTCCGCCCGCATCGCGAAGCTTGTTAGTACCGGTGTGGAATTCCTTGATGGCCCTTAGCCGTTCGCGATAGGAAAGCGGGTTTTTGGGGGCCAAGGGCAATTCGGCGATGTCACGCTTGGGTTCGGCGACCGACACGATTCGACCCTAGAACACTTTCGCATCGGGCACGCGGAACTTGCGACCTCGGGCCGACATCGCCTATGCCGATAGGCGGCTGAGGATTTCGGTGTTCTCGGCGCACATCAACTTGAATTGCGCCGGATCGGCATGGGCGGCGAGGGTGCGGCGGTCCCACCACATCACCTTGGTTCGGTAGTTCTCGTTGGGATAGGCCGCCGCCGGCACCCGAGACGCCACCACACCGCCGGAGGACTGCCACTGCTCGAGCACGTGCGCCGCCGCGGTGGCCATGACGAACTGGGCACCGAGCAGCGTCATCGTCGGCAACGCGGTGCGGGCCAGCACGGTGGAAAGGGCCCGATTGCCGTATTCGCGGGAATTCGTCCATGCGCTTTTCACTTCCACGACGCCAAAGGGAATCCGGTTGGCAATCATGTAGCGCAGCAGCGGAAGCCCCGGGTTTCCTTTCCACTCCTGCAGGGCGTGCGAATCCTCCGGAGACCGCAACGGCCCCACCACCCGCGTCCCCCCGACGACCCGACCTTGGGGGTCAAGCGCGGCAAAGAACAGGGTCGTGTCGGCGCCATCCCTGATCCGCTCCAGGTCGAGCACCCAGTCCAGGCCGTGCTTGCGATAACTCTCGAGTGCGCCGTCCAGATATTGATTCCACAATTCGGGCTCCGCTTCCGGCGTCGACGCGGTGACCCGACAACCCGTCGCCTGGTCGTACCAGCCGAATCCGGTCTCCGGCCACGGGCCGTCGCTAATCTCTCTTGCCGCGAGCTGAGCCGCTTCCATGTTTACCTCCACTCATTTGCCGTACGATCGGAGCCATTTTTGACCGAGCCTTCAACACCAATTTGTTTGTTAATAAGACTCGTGACAAATAACCAAGGTGATTGTGGCACAAGCAGCTAATTACGTCCCTTCGGCTCGGGCAAGAAGTTGCACGGCGCGCTTGCTCAGCGGCGCATGGGATTTGGCGAATAGAACAGCTACTGTTCAGTAACCGCGGTCGCGGCCGATTTATGGTTAACGCCGGTCCCGGCCAGAGCATGGAAAATGTGGCGTGCAGCGACGAATCTTCCCCAATCGTCTGTGCCGATGATTTGACGCCCAACGGTGACAACAGGCGTTGCCTATTTCGATCGCCGCCGCAGTAGCGTAACCGCATGCCCGACGAATCAGCTACGCCGGCCGACGCCGGCTACGACAACGCCGGCGTGCCCACCTTCGATTCCGTCCGGGACAAGATCGAGGCGCGCTACGCGACGGCGCAGGGCGCCGCCGACCTCGACGCGGAATCGCCCGAAGGCCGATCGGTCGCCGAGCAGTACGACGAGCGGCAACGCGCCGCCGCACGGCGGCTGGCCCAGATCCGCGAGTCCATGCGGCCGCAGCAGGATTGACTCAGGCGGTGGCCTTGCGGCGCCGGCTCGACCGGCGCGGGGCGCCGGCCGCCGCCCCGCCACGGCCGATCACCTCGGCGAGGAACTTGCCGGTGTAGCTCTCCGGCACCGCGGCGACGTCCTCCGGAGTGCCTTGCGCGACAACGGTTCCGCCCTCGGCCCCGCCCTCCGGGCCCATGTCGACGATCCAGTCCGAGGTCTTGATCACATCCAGGTTGTGTTCGATGACGATCACCGTGTTGCCTTTGTCGACAAGGCCGTTGATGACCTTCAGCAGCTTGCGGATGTCGTCGAAATGCAACCCCGTGGTGGGCTCGTCGAGGATGTAGACGGTGCGGCCGGTGGAGCGCTTCTGCAGTTCGGCGGCCAGTTTGACGCGCTGCGCCTCGCCGCCGGACAGGGTGGGCGCCGGCTGGCCGAGCCGCACATAACCGAGGCCGACGTCGACCAGGGTGCGCAGGTAGCGGTGGATGCCGGTGATCGGCTCGAAGAACTCCGCCGCCTCCTCGATGGACATGTCCAGCACCTCGGAGATGGTCTTGCCCTTGTAGTGCACCTCCAGGGTCTCCCGGTTGTAGCGGGCACCGTGGCACACCTCGCACGGCACGTACACGTCGGGCAGGAAGTTCATCTCGATCTTGATGGTGCCGTCGCCCGTGCACGCCTCGCACCGGCCGCCCTTGACGTTGAACGAGAACCGGCCCGGTTGATAGCCACGGACTTTGGCCTCGGTGGTGGCGGCGAACAGGGTGCGGATCTTGTCGAACACGCCGGTGTAGGTGGCCGGGTTGGACCGCGGTGTGCGCCCGATCGGCGACTGGTCCACCCGCACCAGTTTGTCCAGGTGGTCCAGCCCGGTGACCCGGGTGTGCCGGCCCGGCACCAGCCGGGCGCCGTTGAGCCGGTTGGCCAGCACCGTGGCCAGGATGTCGTTGACCAGAGTCGATTTGCCCGAGCCCGATACGCCCGTCACCGACGTCAGCACACCGAGCGGGAACGACACGTCGATGCCGCGCAGGTTGTGCTCGCGCGCCCCTACCACGGTGAGCTGGCGGCGGCGGTCGACCGGGCGCCGGATCGCCGGCATCTCGATGCTTTCCTTGCCGGACAGGTAGGCCCCGGTGATCGAGTCCTGGTTGGCCAGCAGCTCGGCATAGGTTCCGCTGTGCACGATCTGGCCGCCGTGCTCACCGGCCCGCGGGCCGATGTCCACGATCCAGTCGGCATGGGCGATGGTGTCCTCGTCGTGCTCCACGACGATCAGCGTGTTACCCAAATCCCTTAATCGCGTGAGGGTTTCGATAAGCCGGCGGTTGTCGCGCTGGTGCAGACCGATGGACGGCTCGTCGAGCACATAGAGCACCCCCACCAGCCCGGACCCGATCTGGGTGGCCAGCCGGATGCGTTGCGCCTCACCGCCGGACAGGGTGGCCGCCGCGCGCGACAGCGACAGATATTCCAGCCCGACGTCGAGCAGGAACCCCAGCCGGGACTGGATCTCCTTGAGCACCTGCCCGGCGATCGCCTGCTCGCGGGGCCCCAGGGTGAGCGTGTTGAGGAACTCCGCGCAATCCGAGATGGACAGCTCGCACACCTCGGCGATGGATTTCTTCCCGTGCCGCCCCGCCGCCAGCGTGACGGCCAGGATCTCCGGCTTCAGCCGGGTGCCCTCGCAGACCGGGCAGGGCACGTCGCGCATGAAGCCCTCGTAGCGCTCCTTCATCTGCTCCGACTCGGTCTGGGCCATCTTGCGCTGCAGGAACGCCAGCACGCCCTCGAAATCGGCGTAGTACGAGCGGGTCCGGCCGTACCGGTTGCGGTAGCGCACATGCACCTGGTGGTCGGAACCCTCGAGAATCGCCTTGCGGGCCTTGGCCGGCAGCTTGCGCCAGGGGGTGTCGACGTCGAAGCCCAGCTCCTCGCCGAGCCCGGCCATCATCCGGGTGAAGTACTCCGCGGTGTGGCCCGTCGACCACGGCGCCACCGCCCCCTCGGCCAGGGTGCGCTCCGGGTCGGGCACCACCAGGTCGGGGTCGACCTCCTTGCGGATGCCGAGCCCGCTGCACTCCGGGCAGGCGCCGTAGGGCGAGTTGAACGAGAACGACCGCGGTTCCAGGTCGTCGACCGCCAACGCGTGCCCGTTGGGGCAGGCCAGCTTCTCGGAGAACCGCTGCTCGCGGTTGTGGGCGTCGTGCTCGTGGTCGACGAATTCCAGCACCACGATGCCGTCGGCCAGGTTCAGCGCGGTCTCCACCGAATCGGTGAGCCGCTGCTTGGCGGACGCCTTGACGGTGAGGCGGTCCACCACCACCTCGATGTCGTGCTTTTCCTGCTTCTTCAGCTTCGGCGGATCGGTCAGCGGATGCACCACGCCGTCGACCCGGACCCGGCTGTAGCCCTGGGCGTTGAGCTTCTCGAACAGGTCGGCGAACTCGCCCTTGCGGGTGCGCACCACCGGGGCCAGCACCAGGAACCGGGTGCCCTCGGGCATCGCCAGCACCTGGTCGACGATTTGCTGGGGCGTCTGGCGGGCGATCCGCTCGCCGCACACCGGGCAATGCGGGGTGCCCGCGCGGGCGTAGAGCAGCCGCAGGTAGTCGTAGACCTCGGTGATGGTGCCGACTGTCGACCGCGGGTTGCGGTTGGTCGACTTCTGGTCGATGGACACCGCCGGCGACAGCCCCTCGATGAAGTCCACGTCCGGTTTGTCCATCTGCCCCAGGAACTGGCGGGCGTAGGCCGACAGCGACTCCACGTAGCGCCGCTGCCCCTCGGCGAAGATCGTGTCGAAGGCCAGCGACGACTTGCCCGATCCCGACAGCCCGGTGAACACGATCAGCGCGTCGCGGGGCAGGTCGAGGTCGACGCCGCGCAGGTTGTGCTCGCGGGCGCCCTTGACGATCAGACGGTCAGCCACGCTGCCCTCTCTCAATGAATCCGCTCCGTACAGCCGGTATGCGCACGGCGCATTCCATGCTAGGTGCCCATACCGACAAGCAACGTTTGACCAGTAACGTGGCCGCTATGACTGCCTCGGTTGTTCCCAGCGACAACTACACCGGACACGTCGATCCGGGCACCGCGGCCCGCCGGACCCTACCCGGCGCCACGATCATAAAGGCGTCGGTGGGCCCGATGGACAACAACGCGTACCTGGTGACGTGTTCCGCGACGGGCGAAACACTGCTGATCGACGCCGCCAACGACGCCGACGTGCTGATCGGCCTGATCCGCGACTACGCCCCCAAGCTGTCGCTGATCGTGACCAGCCACCAGCACTTCGATCACTGGCAGGCGCTGGCCGACGTCGCCGCCGCCACGGGGGCGCCCACCGCCGCCAACGAGATCGACGCCGGCCCGCTGCCGGTCAAACCGGATCGTTTGCTGGCGGGCGGGGACACCGTGCGCATCGGGGAGCTGACGTTCGACGTCATCCACCTGCGCGGGCACACTCCCGGCTCGATCGCGCTGGCTCTGGACGGGGCGGCGACCGGCGGGGTCACCCAGTTGTTCACCGGCGACTGCCTGTTCCCCGGCGGGGTGGGCAAGACGTGGCAGCCCGGCGACTTCGACCAGCTGATCGACGACGTCACCACCCGGGTGTTCGACGTGTACGACGACTCCACCGTCGTCTACCCCGGGCACGGCGACGACACCGTGTTGGGCAACGAACGCCCCCACCTCAGCGAATGGCGCGAGCGGGGCTGGTAACGGTCAACCGGTAGCGGTCATGAGGTGGTGTGCACGATCAGCACGTCGGTCTTGGCCCGCCGCGACACGTTGGCGGGCACCGAGCCCAGCAACCGTCCGGCGATGGTGCTCAGACCGACGTTGCCGACCACCAGTAGGTCCGCCTGCTCCTCCTCGGCGAGGTGCACGAGCGCATCCACCGGGGCCCCCACGATGGGGCGCTCGTCGACGTTCTTCGCTCCGGCCTGGTGGGCGCGCTCCTTGGCGTCGCGCAGAATCGCATAGATCGGGGCGGTGCCCGACACCTTGTAGCTTTCTTCCCGCAGGGCGTCGGCGGCCCGGGCGTCCTCATGCTGGGGCAAGTACGCCGAGGCCACGATCAGCTTGGCATCCGGTCCGGCGATCTGCGCCGCCCGCTCTACCGCACGCATCGACGAGTCCGAGCCATCGGTTCCTACCACGACAGTCCGATAGGCGCCCATTTACCCTCCCAGTGTCGGTTGGTCAGCCAACCCAAGACAGTATCGCGTTTGCTCGATGCTGAGGAGGTAGATCAGCGACACGGTGTGGCGCGGCGGGTTTGCCAATTCGGCGGGCCCGGCTGCGGCAATGGACAATTTCGCCGATGCCAAAACAATCCCATCCCCGAGGGCAGCGCGGAAAGCATTGCATTACGCCGCTTTTCGCCGATTGCGGGGCCGACGGCGAATAGCCCGGCGGCTGTTTGTGAGCCGCCGCACCGGGCGCGCCCTAAAGTAACAAGCATCATGTCCATGCCCACCCTCGAGCCGACTTTCGAGTCGGGCGCCGGGGATATCGTCGCCGAACCTGCGCCTCGCCGTCCGCGGGGAAGGTTGCTCGATCCGTGGGCGATCGCGGTGCTCGCCACCGCGCTCAGCGCCGCCTGGGCGTGCCGGCCGTCGCTGTGGTTCGACGAGGGGGCGACGATCTCGGCCGCGGCCAACCGGACATTGCCCGAGTTGTGGCGGCTGCTCGGACATATCGACGCCGTCCACGGGGCCTATTACCTGCTGATGCACGGCTGGTTCGCGCTGTTCCCGCCCACCGAGTTCTTCTCCCGGTTACCCAGCGCCCTGGCGGTCGGGGCCGCGGCCGCCGGTGTCACGGTGTTCACCAGGCAGTTCGCCCCGCGGCGGACGGCGGTGTGCGCGGGCGCCGTGTTCGCCCTGCTGCCCCGCATGACGTGGGCGGGCATGGAGGCGCGCCCGTACGCGTTCGTGGCCGCCGCCGCCGTCTGGCTGACCGTGTTGTTCGTCGCCGCCGTCCGGCGCGGCGCGCCCCGCCGGTGGGTCGGGTACGCGCTGGCGTTGATGCTGGCGATCCTGCTCAACCTCAACATGGTGCTGATGGTGCCGGTGTACGGCGTGATGCTGCCGCTGCTCACGGCCCGCGGCGCACGCACGTCGGCGGCGCTGTGGTGGGCCGGCAGCTCGGCCGTCGCCGTCGGGGCGATGACGCCGTTCCTGCTGTTCGCGCACAACCAGGTCTGGCAGGTCAACTGGATCTACCCGGTGAGCTGGCATTACGCGTTCGACATCATCTTGCGCCAGTATTTCGACCACAGCGTCGCGCTGGCCGTGCTGAGCGCCGTGCTGATCGTGGCGGCGGCGGTGGCCCGGCTGGCCGGGGTGCCGGCGCCGCCGGGCGACCTGCGCCGGTTGTTGATCCTCTGCGCGGCCTGGATGGTGATTCCCACCGCGCTGGTGGTCGTTTACTCGGCCGTCGGCGAACCGATCTACTACCCGCGCTACCTGATCTTCACCGCGCCCGCGATGGCCATCGTGCTGGCCGTCTGCATCGTCACGCTGGCCCGCCGCCCCTGGCCCATCGCCGGCGCGGTGCTGCTGTGCGCCGTTGCCGCGCTGCCGAATTACCTGTTCGTGCAACGCTGGCCGTACGCCAAGGAGGGCTGGGACTACAGCCAGGTCGCCGACCTGATCGGCTCGCACGCCGCACCCGGCGACTGTCTGCTGGTGGACAACACCGTGCCGTGGCGGCCCGGCCCGATCCGCGCGCTGTTGGCCACCCGGCCCGCGGCGTTCCGGTCACTGATCGACGTCGAACGCGGCGCATACGGCCCCAAGGTCGGGACGCTGTGGGACGGCCACGTCGCCATCTGGCTGACCACGGCCAAAATCAACAAATGCTCGACCATCTGGACGATCACCAATAAGGACAACTCGCTGCCCGACCATCAGTCCGGGCAATCGCTGCCACCGGGCAGCGCATTCGGGCAGGCCCCCGCATATCGATTCCCCGGCTATCTCGGCTTCCACATCGTCGAGCGGTGGCAATTCCACTACTCGCAGGTTGTCAAGTCCACCCGCTGACGACGACGGCCGCCGGCCGCGTGAAGTTCCGGATGCTGGGTAGCTTGACGGCATGCAGATCTGGCTGACCGGGGCGCCGCTGCTGGGCGGCAGCGTGCAGGGCGCGCGGCATGCCGTCGAACTGTTCGCGGCGTTCGGGTTGACGGCGCTCATCGGGCTGGAGCGCACCATCCAGGGCAAGAGCGCCGGTTTGCGGACGCAGACGATCGTGGGCACCTCCTCGGCGCTGATCATGTTGGTCAGCAAGTACGGCTTCAGCGACGTGCTGTCGGCGGGCAGCATCGTGCTGGACCCGTCTCGCGTTGCGGCCCAAGTGGTTTCGGGGATCGGATTCCTCGGTGCCGGCATCATCATCACCCGGCGCGGTGCGGTGCACGGTCTTACCACGGCGGCCGCGGTGTGGGAATCGGCGGCCATCGGTTTGGCCACCGGCGCGGGCCTGCTGCTGCTGGCGATCGCGGTCGTCGGGCTGCACTTCGTGAGCGCGCTGGCGTTCAATACGGTGGAACGCCAACTCAATGCGCGGCTGCGCGGCACGGTCCGGTTGCGCATCATCTACGCCAACGGCCGCGGCGTGCTGCGCGAGCTGCTGCGTCTTTCCGGGCAGCGCGACTGGCAGCTCACCGAGCTCGACGCCGACCCGCACGACATCGACGACGGCGAAGTCGCGGTGTCAATGACGTTGTCGGGAGCCAAGATCGCCGATGCGGCGCACGTCTTCGCCGAGGTGGACGGGGTCGCCGCGGTGCTGTCGGCCGATGATGCGACGGACTGAATTCAGCCGACGTTGCCGACCGGCTGCGCCTGGCGGGTGGCCCGGGTGGCGGCGTAAGAGACGGCCACCCCCGCCGCACTGAGCGCGGTGAAGACGGTGAACAGCAGGTGGGCGGCCATCTCGTCACCCCCGGTGGCGGTGTTGACGACGACGCCCGCCAACCCGGCGCCGATCGCGGCGGAGGTCAGCTGGACGGTGTTGATCGCCGCCGAAGCGGCGCCGCCCTCGGCCGGGTCGTTGACCGACGCCATGGCCCGCGCCGACAGATGCGGCCAGGCCATCCCGATGCCCGTGCCGGCGACCAGCAGCGCCACCGCCCACAGCGCGGCGGTCCAGGCCGACCCGTCGCCGTGCCGGGCCACCGCCCCCAGCGCCAGCCCGGACGCCGCCACGAGCGGCGCCACCATGACCACCCGTCCCACCGTGCGCGGGTTCTCCAGGGAGGCGCTGACGATCTCGCTGACCGTCCAGCCCAGCGCGAGCGCCGCTCCCAGGAAGCCGGCCGCGATCGGGGTGAGGTGGGCCAGCCGCTGACCGAACAGCGGCACATAGGTGTTCACCATCGCGGCGGCCATCAGCACGCCCATGGTCAGGTAGATCCACTTCAGCGGCCCCGGCGAGAACACGCTGGGCGGCAGGATGGCGGCATGCATCCGCCAGTCGACGATCACGAACAGCCCGACCAGCATGATCCCGGCCGCCAGTAGCCCGAAGGTCTCCGCGGTGTTGTGCGGGATCTGCGCCACGCTGACCGCCAGCGCGGCGACACCGATGATCAGCAGCGACCACACCGGCACCTTCATCCGGGGTATGGCGGGGGCCGGGTCGACGCGGGCCAGCGCGACCGGCACCAGCAGCGCCATCAGCGCGGTCAGGACGGCCATCACCACGAAGGCCCAGCGCCAGATCCCGAGCTGCGCGAACAGCCCGCCCGTCGCGGGCCCGACCACGGTCGCGACGCCCCACATCGCCGACACCAGCGCCGAGCCGCGGGTCCACAACCAGCGTGGCAGCGCCGAGTTGATCACCGCGTAGCCCAGGCCGGCCAGCAAGCCGCCGGCCACCCCCTGCATGGCGCGCCCAGCAATCAAAACATGCATATCGGGTGCGGCACCGCAAACCAGGCTGGCGACGCCGAACACGGCCAGCCCCAGCAGATACGACGCCCGCGCGCCGACGCGCAGCAGCATCGGATTGACCATGGTGGCCGCGACCACCGAGCCGACCAGATACAGCGTCGTCACCCACGCATAGAGCCGACTGCCGCCGATCTCGGCGATGGTGTTGGGCAACAAGCTGGTGGTCAGGAACTCATTCGTGGCGTAGAGCGCCACCCCGCCGGCGAGCAGGATCGAGGTCCTCAGATACCTGGCGCCCAGCAGCTCTCGCCAGCCGCCGGTGATGGTCGCCGCATCCGTCACCCCTCTACCGTATGGCGTGCCGCGGCGATGCGAGCTGGAGATCGGTTGCCAGCAAACTCATTTCAGGCCGGCGGCGTCCATCCCGCGCAGCTCCTTCTTCAGGTCGGCGATCTCGTCGCGGAACCGCGCGGCCAGCTCGAACTGCAGGTCGCGGGCCGCGGCCATCATCTGCGCGGTGAGGTCCTTGATCAGGTCGGCCAGCTCGGCGCGGGGCATGTTGGTGGTGTCGCGGCCCTCGACGATGCCGGCGCTAACGGCCCGGCCGGGCTCGCCCTGGGCGCGCCGCCCGCGGGACATGCTGCGCCCGGAGCCGATCTCGACGGTGTCGGTGTCGTCGGCCTCCCGGTAGACCTGGTCGAGGATGTCGGCGATCTTCTTGCGCAGCGGCTGCGGATCGATGCCGTGGGCCTCGTTGTAGGCGATCTGCTTGGCCCGGCGCCGCTCGGTCTCGTCGATGGCCTCCTTCATCGACTCGGTGATGGTGTCGGCGTACATGTGCACCTCGCCGGAGACGTTGCGGGCGGCGCGGCCGATGGTTTGAATCAGGCTGCGCGCGGACCGCAGGAAGCCTTCCTTGTCGGCGTCCAGGATCGCCACCAGCGACACCTCGGGCAGGTCGAGGCCCTCACGCAGCAGGTTGATGCCGACCAGCACGTCGTACTCGCCCAGCCGCAGCTGGCGCAGCAGCTCCACCCGGCGCAACGTGTCGACCTCGGAGTGCAGGTAGCGCACCCGGATACCCATCTCCAGCAGGTAGTCGGTGAGGTCTTCGGCCATCTTCTTGGTCAGCGTCGTGACCAGCACCCGTTCGTCGGCCTCGGTGCGCTTGCGGATTTCGCCGATCAGGTCGTCGATCTGCCCCTTGGTCGGCTTGACCACCACCTTGGGATCGACCAGCCCGGTGGGGCGGATCACCTGCTCGACGAACTCGCCGCCGGTCTGGCTGAGTTCGTACGGGCCCGGGGTGGCCGACAGGTAGACCGTCTGGCCGATGCGGTCGGCGAACTCCTCCCAGGTGAGCGGCCGGTTGTCGCAGGCCGACGGCAGCCGGAACCCGTACTCGACCAGGTTGCGTTTGCGCGACATGTCGCCCTCGTACATGCCGCCGATCTGCGGGACGGTGACGTGGGACTCGTCGATGACCAGCAGGAAGTCTTCCGGGAAGTAGTCGAGCAAGGTGGCCGGCGGCGAGCCCGGGCCGCGGCCGTCGATGTGGCGCGAGTAGTTCTCGATGCCCGAGCAGAATCCGACCTGGCGCATCATCTCGATGTCGTAGTTGGTGCGCATCCGCAGCCGTTGGGCCTCCAGCAGCTTGCCTTGGCCCTCCAGTTCGGCCAGCCGCTCGGCCAGCTCCTGCTCGATGGTGGAGATGGCGTGGGCCATTCTTTCCGGGCCGGCCACGTAGTGGGTGGCCGGGAAGATCCGCAGCGAGTCGACTTGGCGGATCACGTCGCCGGTCAGCGGGTGCAGGTAGTACAACGCCTCGATCTCGTCGCCGAAGAACTCGATGCGCACGGCCAGCTCTTCGTAGGACGGGATGATCTCGACGGTGTCGCCGCGGACCCGGAACGAGCCGCGGGTGAAGGACAGGTCGTTGCGGGTGTATTGGACGTCGACCAGCAGCCGCAGCAGGGCGTCGCGGGGCACCTCGGTGCCGACCCGCAGCTCCACCGAGCGGTCCAGGTAGGACTGCGGCGTGCCCAGGCCGTAGATGCACGACACCGAGGCCACCACCACCACGTCGCGGCGCGACAGCAGGCTCGAGGTCGCCGAGTGCCTGAGGCGCTCGACGTCGTCGTTGATGGAGCTGTCCTTTTCGATGTAGGTGTCGGTCTGCGCGATGTACGCCTCGGGCTGGTAGTAGTCGTAGTACGACACGAAATATTCAACCGCGTTGTGCGGCAACATCTCTCGCAGTTCGTTGGCCAGCTGGGCGGCCAGCGTCTTGTTGGGCGCCATCACCAGCGTGGGCCGTTGCAGCCGCTCGATGAGCCAGGCGGTGGTGGCCGACTTGCCGGTGCCGGTGGCCCCGAGCAGCACCACGTCGCGCTCCCCCGCCCTGATGCGGCGCTCGAGCTCGTCGATGGCGGCCGGCTGGTCACCGGCCGGCGCGTGCGGGCTGACCACCTCGAAGCGGCCGCCGGCTCGTACCAGCCCTTCGACGGCCTCCTCGGCCGGGCGGTACTCCGAATGCGCGACTACTGGATGTTCCGTGGCAAATGCCATGTCACCAGGGTAGAGGCGATCACCGACAAGTGCGGCGGGGCGGGTTCGCGAAGGTGGCTCACGCTGGTCGCGCGGTGACCGGATCGATCACGGTGGGTCGGCGTACAAGCGCGGTTCGTTGACCACCCGATGCGTTTGCTCCGGGCGGTGCTGCGCCAACGACGGTGCCGTCGGCGTGTAGCGATGCTCATCGTCGATGTCTGATGGGTGTTCTGGAAGGCCTGGGTGTCGATCGCCTCTCCAGCAGATCGTGTCGGTTTCCCCGGGCTGACGGGAAAAGTGCCCGGGCCAATTCTCCTCGAGATCTAGCAAGTAGTAGTACAGCACTGCCTCATCTACGTCCGGCCAGGGACTCGGGTCGAGGATCGATTCTCTGGTGTCGCGGACCAAGCCCCAACTGATGTCGGATGGCGGAGCCTGGTACACCAGGTACATCATCGGCCCTTCTGTCCATGCGTGCGACACCAGAAACGTGTAATGCCCTTCTGCCGCGTTGGCAAACTGGTTCTGGTTCACTATGTGTTGCAAGAGCTTTCGCAGAACGTCGGCTGCGAATGCGCGTTGCTCGTCCGTGTGTTCAGTTGATGGGCACATTGTTATTCACCCATGGCGGCGTCAAAGTCCACCCCGGACGGATCTCCACCACTCCACTTCCTCCCGGGAGGGGGAACATGGTGATCACCCCTTTCTGTCCCCCATCTGACACATCTGCGCGCCCAGAACGCGGATCGACGACGATCCTCATCGTCAGACTCTCGCCAGTGTCCTGGCAGCTCGCGATCCCCAGGGGACCTCTCGTGCAGTGAGCGCGATCGACCGAAACGTCATACCGAAGCGTACCGTCCGGCTGGCGCACGGGACGGCTGTGGGAAATCAGGTCTTTGAACACGTTGGGATTGACTATTCCGTGCTTCCAGTACGCCTTGTCCCACCCGAACCCCCTGTCCGTCTTAGCGTTGTAGTAGCCCCGCCGCAGCACGACATGGTTGCCGTCGAGATCGGTTGCCTCGGCCACCACCTCGTTGACTGGATAGGATCCGTTGGGCGGTGGATCTTCTTTGAAGGTGTGGTGGTCGACCGCTTGGAATTTCGGTTTGCGCTGAGGCGCATCGGAATCCGGGGTTTGCGGAAACGTGTCGCGGATTCCGGCCGTGGCCGCGGTGACTCTGCCGGCGACCTGCTGGTCCAGGGCGACCAATTCAGCGGCGCGCCGGCGTATGTCACCGGCGAAGGCTTGCGCCTGAGCCTGCCGGGCAGCTCGCTGCGCAGCCGAACCACCCGTCGAACGATCTGCGACCGACATGTCTTCGTACACATCGAAGCCCGACCGCGTGGCGTCCTCGACGGCGTAGCGGACTCGCGAGCGGGCCGCGACCAACTCGCAGGCGCCGCTTCGGGCGACTCCGGCCGCTGCCCGCAGTTGGTCGGCGACCCCGCTGGTCTTCCCCACGTCGTCGTGCGTCGCAGCGTGCAACGCGTCAGCCGCGCGGCCTCGCCAATCACTGGACAGACCGTCCCGCCAGACTTGGTGGATGACTGAGTAACTCCGCTCGCCGACGGCCTCCCAGTGGCGGGCGGCGTCGGTCAGGTGTTGGGTCGGCCACGCCAACACCTGCGAGAGGTCGGGGAACCCCGCCACCACTGCCATGGCCTACACGGGGACCGTCGAATGAGCCGCCGAACGGGCCACCGCGGCCATCGCGTCCGCCGAGTCCGCCTCGTTGGAGGCGTAGCGCCGGCCCGCCTCGGCGACACGACGTGAATGCGCCTGCACCCGGGTGGCAAGCCCAGCCGTGAAAGCCGTGACGTCGGCATGAGCGGCGTTGACCGCGGCCACGCTGGCCTGCCTCGGCAATCCCGAGGCCGTCGGCGCCGCTGGAACGTGCAATTCGCCCACTGCCGTCGCCCAGCGACCAGCCATCGCTGCCAATCCAGCGGGGTCCACCCGCACTGCCTGCATAGGTGGGGATTTTATTGGGAATGCGACGCGGCGAAAGTCAGTCAGCGCCAGGCCCACCCGTGCCACATGCGTCACGTGCGTACCTGTCCGGAAGGACAACGTGTCTCCCAAACCCCCTAGCGCATCCGCTAGCGAGTTTGAAACTCACCTCATGGTGTCCGGAGACCCGGCACCCCGAGGCGGCAAAAGGTGAGGCGCCCGGAGACGGCACCCGGAGTCGAGGCGCCAAAAGACAACTACCCAGCGGGACGCGTCCACGTGCGGGTGACCGGATCGCACTGCAGCAGGTAGCCGTCACTGGAGGTGCTCATGGCGAACACCGAGGTGCCCGGCCGGTCACACGAGCTGCCGGCCGCGTGCACGCCCATGGTGATCGGCGCCTTGGCCCAGCTGCTGCCCTCGCAGACGATCTGCTCGTTGTTGGTCGGGTCGTAGGCGACCTTGCCGACATCGCTGCACAGCCCGCCCAGCACCGGCGGCGCCGGCGCGGTCGCGGTGGGCGAGGCGTTGATCACCGAAGCGGGATCGGCCACGTTCACTCCCGGCGGCACGTCGCCGACCCGGGTGGCCACCACCGGCACCCGCACCACCGCCCCCTGAGCGCCGCACTCGTTGCTGAGCACCGTCTCGGTCTCGGTGCCGCGCAGCGTCCCGTCGCTCTGCGGCGCCAGCGACCAGGCGATCGTTTCCTGCTGAGTCGCCCCGGCCGGCCCGCCGGGCCGGGTGCAGCCCACCCGCTGCTGTTCGGGCGCGCCCTGCCAGTAACCGCCCACGAAGCGCAGCGTGTCCGTCTGGCCCCCGTCGGGACCGCCGGCCGCTTGATGGGTTGTGTCGTCCAACCGCGTCCCGGTGGCCGCACACCCGCTGCTGGTGCACGCCGACCGGAAGGCCCACCAGTTGGTACCGGCTCCGTCGTGGCGGATCCCGATGCCATTGGTGGTGCGCTTGGTCTGGTCGTAGTCCAGCTTGTAGGTCCCGTTGAGCACCGGTCCGCCCGCGATGGGCGCGGCGACGGCGGCGGGCGGCGACGGTTTCGACGCGAGCGCGGGGTTGGCCGGCGGAGCGCCGGGCTGAAACGAGTAGAGCACCGACCAGGTCGCCGCGACCGCGACGAGCACCGCGCACACCAACGCGGCGGCCCACCGGGTTTGCGGCGAGAACCGGTGCGTCACGGCGGCGATGACACGGCCCGGCCCGCGCCGGCGGTGCGCCGGCGACGCGACGGTGCGCGACCGGGCATCAGGGCCGATCGCCGCGGCGCCGTCGCACTCCCGGCCGACGGCGGCGGCGAACGCGCGACACTGGTCGAACCTGTCCTCGGGCGCCTTGGCCAGGGCCTGGCAGAACACCTCGTCCAGCGCGGCCAGCTCGGGCCGGAAATCGCTGAGCCGGGGCGGGTCCTCGTGCAGATGCTGACCGATCACCGCGATCGGGTTGGAGTGCTGGAAGGGCGGCGCACCGGTGAGCAGATGGAAAGCCGTTGCGGCCAAGGCATATTGGTCTGCCCGGCCGTCGATGGGCGAACCGGTCAGCTGCTCGGGCGCGGCATACGCCACCGTCCCCACCGCGACGTTGGTTTCGGTGATCCCGCTGATGTCGCCCAGATGCCGCGCAACCCCGAAGTCCGCCAACAAGATTCGCCGCTCCCCCGCTTCGGGATGGGTGAGCAGGATGTTGGCCGGCTTCACATCGCGGTGCAGTAGGCCGCGGGCGTGCGCGTAGTCCAGCGCGCCCGCCACCGCCTGCACGATGGCCGACACCTCGTCCAACGGCATGCCGTCGGGGTAGCTCTCTTTGACCAGCCGCGAGGCGTCGGTGCCCTCGACGTAGTCCATCGAGATCCACAGGTGGCCGTTGAATTCACCGCGGTCGTGCACGCCGACGATGTGCGGATGCCACAGCGTCGCGGCCAGATCGGCCTCCCGGTTGAACCTTTCGCGAAACTCGGGATCGACCGTCACCGCCTCGGCGAGCACCTTGATCACGTCGCGGCGCGGCAGCCGGGGATGCAGAGCCAGGTACACCTCGGCCATACCGCCGGCGCCCAGCTGCCGCAAAATGGTGTACCCGGCGAACGACGCTCCGTTGCCTATCGTCAGTCGCGGCCCGCCGGGCTCGCTATTCCCTTGCGCCGCTGCGGGTTCCGGGTGCGGACGGGAATCGACCGGCGGGATCCGGCGAAACAGCTGCCCGATGGGCATGCCGGGCAGCGACTGAAAACCCGCGCGCAGCGCCGCGCGGGCCTGTCGCGGGTTGCTCAACAGTCGCCGCCCGGCCCCGATGCGCCGGGTAGTTCCCTTGTGCTCGTTCACGTCTGCCTCGCCCCCTCGTCACCGGTCGCCTCCACTGTGATGCGGATCGCACCCGCGGCTGGTCCGGACGCAGTCTGCGTGCACCCCTCCCGTTCGAATAATGCCGCACGCCAGTGGGCGATTCGCCTCGGCAGGTTATGAAAGCGCTGTGAGTGACCGAACCGAAACAAAGGGAAGTCACAGCCGCTACTCATGGAGGCACTGTCGACGCGGGCCGATACTTGAGTGGTGACTCGACCCGCCCCGCCCATCCTGACAATTCGGCACGACGGGTCCCAACGATCCTTCGCAGCCGGCCACGAGGTGGTCGTCGGACGCCACGTGCAGGCCGATGTGCGCATCCCGGATCCGCGGATCTCGCGTGCGCATCTGATCCTGCGTTTCGAGCAGGGCCGCTGGCTGGCGATCGACAACGGCTCGCTCAACGGCACCTACCTCAACGGCTACCGGATGCCGGTCGTCGACATCCACGACGGCCAGAGCATCCACGTCGGAAACCCGCACGGCCCGCGGCTGACCTTCGCGCTGGGGCCGCAGCAGGGTCACGCGGGCCACCCGGCCCGGCCCCGGCCGAGTCATGACTCCGGGCCGCCGACCCTGACCTGGACCGCGATCACCGAGCAGACCAACCCGACGCGCCCGCCGCGGCGCCCGGTGCCGCCCCGCCGGCCGGCCCGACCGCCGAGCACACCGCCGGAGGAACGCACCGTCATCGTCCCCGGCTCGCCGGCCCGATCGCGCGTCGCCCCGGCGAGCGCTCCGGCCGGGCCACCGCGGACATCGCCCACGCCGGCAACGGAATTCACCGTGATCGACGCCAAGACGGCCGACGTGTCGAACCTGGCGACGCGGTTCGTGAAACTGCTGTCCCCGCGCGCCTCCTCGGCCGCGGGCACGGCCGGCGCCATGACGATCGGCCGTGCCGCCGACAACGACATCGTCGTCGCCGACGTCCTGGCGTCGCGCCACCACGCGACGCTGGTGCCCACGGCGCTGGGCACCGAGATCCGCGACAACAGCGTCAACGGAACCTTCGTCAACGGCACCCGGGTGGGTTCGGCGATCCTGTCCGACGACGACGTCGTCACCATCGGCAACGTCGACCTGGTGTTCCGCGACGGCACGCTGACCGAACGCGGCCAAACCGCAACGCGCAGCGGCGGTCTCGAGGTGCGCAACGTCACCTACGTCGTCGACGACGGCAAGCAGCTGCTCGACGACATCTCGCTGACCGCGCGGCCGGGAACGCTGACCGCGGTGATCGGCGGGTCGGGCGCCGGAAAGAGCACCCTGGCCCGGCTCATCGCCGGCTACACGACGCCGAGTTCGGGCTCGGTGACGTTCGAGGGGCACAACATTCACGACGAGTACGCCTCCCTGCGCAGCCGGATCGGCATGGTGCCGCAGGACGACGTGGTGCATCGCCAGCTGACCGTCAACCAGGCGCTCGGCTACGCCGCCGAACTGCGGCTGCCGCCCGACACCGGCAAGGCCGACCGCGCCCGGGTGGTCGCTCAGGTCCTCGAGGAACTCGACCTGACCAAGCACGCCGACACCCGCGTCGACAAACTGTCCGGTGGGCAGCGCAAACGCGCCTCGGTGGCCCTCGAACTGCTGACCGGGCCGTCGCTGCTGATCCTCGACGAACCGACCTCGGGCCTGGATCCCGCGCTGGACCTTCAAGTCATGACGATGCTGCGCCAGTTGGCCGACGCCGGCCGGGTGGTGCTGGTGGTCACCCACTCGCTGTCCTACCTGGACGTGTGCGACCAGGTGCTGCTGATGGCTCCGGGCGGCAAGACGGCCTACTGCGGCGCCCCCGACCGAATCGGCCCGGCGATGGGAACTACCAACTGGGCCAAGATCTTCACTCAGGTCGGCGCCGATCCCGAGGAGGCCAACCGCCGCTTCCGGGAACAGCGCGAGGCCCAGCAACGGTCCCATAAATCCGACCGCGCCGACGAGCCCGAAGATCTGGGCGAGCCGGTGCATACCAGTCTGCGGCACCAGATTTCGACGATCGCGCGCCGGCAGGTCCGGCTGGTGGTGGCCGACCGCGCCTACTTCGTCTTCCTGGCGCTGCTGCCGTTCATCCTGGGTTCGCTGTCATTGACCGTGCCGGGCCACAACGGATTTCGCGTTCCGGCGCCCGCGGCCGGGACACCCGACGAGGCCGCGCAGATCCTGGCCCTGCTGCTGCCGGCCGCGGCATTCATGGGAACCGCGTTGACGATTCGCGATCTGGTCGGCGAACGCGCCATCTTCCAGCGCGAGCAGGCGGTGGGCCTGTCGACCACCGCCTACCTGCTCGCCAAGACCGCGGTGTTCTGCGGCTTCGCCGTGCTGCAGTCGGCGATCGTGACGGCGATCGTGGTGATCGGCAAGGGCGCCCCGACGCGCGGCGCGGTGCTGTTCGGCCATTCCACCGCCGGCGCCGTCGCCGAACTGTTCGCCACGGTCGCGGCGACGTGTGTCGCCTCGGCCGTTCTGGGCCTGGCCATCTCGTCGCTGGTCCGCTCCAGCGAGCAGATCATGCCGCTGTTCGTCGTCACCGTGATGGCGCAGCTGGTGCTGTGCGGCGGCATGGTGCCGGTGACCGGCCGGCTGGGCCTGAACCAGTTGTCGTGGGCGATGCCGGCGCGCTGGGGCTACGCCGCGGCGTCGGCCACGGTGGACCTGCGCCATCTGGTGCCCGATTCGCTGCTGTCGCAGGATCGGTTCTGGCTGCACACGCCGGGGACCTGGCTGCTCGACATGGGCATGCTGGCCGCGCTCGCGCTGTGTTACGCCGTCTTCGTGCGGTGGAAGATCCGGTTGCGCCGGTGAGGAATGGGTGAACGGCCGGTAGGGTGACATCATCCACCCTCCCAAGCATGAGACGTTCGACCTGCGGGCCCGCACCAACACCGATCCGAAGGGCATCGTGCGGACCGTCGACGAGTATGCGGTGCGGCCGTGGGGCCTGTACCTTGCCCGCCCCACCCCCGGCCGCGTCCAGTTCCATTACCTCGAGTCGTGGCTGCTGCCGTCGTTGGGCTTGCGCGCCACGGTTTTTCACTTCAATCCCGGGCACGAACGCGATCACGACTACTACCTGGACGTGGGCGACTACCTGCCCGGGCCCACGGTGTGGCGTTCGGAGGACCACTACCTGGACATCGAGGTCCGCACCGGCATCCGCGCCGAGCTGACCGATGTCGACGAGTTGCTCGATGCCCTCCGGCACGGCCTGCTCACCCCGGAGGTCATCGAACGGGCGATCCAACGCGCGGTGGCCGCCGTCGACGGGCTGGCCCGCAACGGCTATGACCTGACCCGGTGGCTGAGCGAGATCGGCATGGAACTGACCTGGCGGGGACGCGCCGCGGCGCCGGGGCCGGCGCCGTGACCGACTTCGCCGCGCTGCCCGATTCCGTGCGTGCCGCGCTGCGAGACGAGCCCGTGCCCCAGTGGTGCTCGCCCACGCTGGCCACCCTCACCGAGAAGCGATTCTCCGACCCGCACTGGATCTTCGAGCGCAAGTTCGACGGCATGCGCTGCCTGGCCTTCCGCGACGGCGACCGGGTCCGGCTGCTGTCGCGAAACCGCAAGCCGCTCAACGGGACCTACCCGGAATTGGTGGAGGCGCTGGCCGCGCAGCGCGAGACGCGCTTCGTGCTGGACGGCGAGGTGGTGGCGTTCGAGGGCCGCCGCACCAGCTTCGCCCGGCTGCAGGGCCGGCTGGGCATCACCGACCCCGACGTGGCCCGGGCATCGCCGGTGCGTATCTACTACTACGTGTTCGACCTGCTGCATCTCGACGGCAAGTCGACCGTCGCGGTGCCGCTGATCTGGCGTAAGAGATTGCTGCGCAAGGCAATCGACTTCACCGATCCGCTGCGCTATGCACCGCACCGGGTCGGGGACGGGATGGCCGCGTACCGGGCGGCGTGCGGTCGTGGTGACGAGGGTGTGATCGCCAAGCGGGCCGAATCGGCCTATGACGGCCGCCGCTCGGAGAACTGGTTGAAGTTCAAATGCGTGCGCGACCAGGAATTCGTGGTCGGCGGCTACACCAGCCCCAAGGGCAAGCGGCTCGAGTTGGGCGCCCTGCTGCTGGGCTATTACCAGGGGGACCAGTTGCACTACGCCGGCAAGGTGGGCACCGGTTTCGACGAGGCGACGCTACACCGCTTGCACCAGCTGCTGTCCGGGATCGCTTGCGACACAACGCCGTTCACCCGGAGTTTGGTGCCCGAGGCCGGCGCGCACTGGGTGCGCCCGGAGCTGGTGGTCCAGATCGGGTTCACCGAGTGGACCCGCGACGGAAAGCTACGTCACCCCCGCTATCTCGGCATCCGCACCGACAAGGATCCCACCGAGGTGATCCGGGAGACGCGCTGATGCCGGAACTGCCCGACGTGGAGGGATTCCGGCGGCAACTGGCCGACGCGTTGCCGGGGCGACGCGTCCGGCGGGTGAAGGTGCACGATCCCGGGATCCTGCGCAACACCACCGCGACGACGCTGGCCCGCCGGCTGACCGGGGGGCGGTTCGCCGGCCCGCGACGACACGGCAAGTGGCTGGTACTGCCCACCGACGGCCCGACGCTGCTGATCCACAGCGGAATGACCGGCCGCCCCTACTATTGCGCCGACGGTGCCGCCGAGGACCGCTACCAGCGCCTCGTGGTGTCGCTGGACCAGGGCGAACTGCGCTACACCGATCTTCGCAAATTGCGGGGAGTGTGGCTGGCCGACGATCCCGACGATCTGGTGCCCATCACCGGCCGGCAAGGCCCCGACGCGCTGGGTCTTGGCCTGCGCGATTTCCGCGACGCGCTGACGGCGCGCTCGGCCCTAAGGCGGCAGCTCAAATCCGCGCTGATGGACCAGTCGGTGCTCGCCGGGCTGGGCAACCTGCTGGTCGACGAGATCTGCTGGCGGGCCCGGATCCGCCCCACCCGCGCGGTCGCGGACCTGGACGACGACGAGGTGAAGGCGCTGCACCGCGCGATGACGCAGGTGCTGCGCACCGCGGTGCGGCATGGCCGGGTGCCGGGCCTGCCGCGCTGGCTCACCGGCGCCCGCGACGCGCCCGACCCGCACTGCCCCCGCTGCGGCGGCCGCCTGGACCACGCCCGGGTGGGCGGCCGGACCACCCTGTGGTGCCCGCGCTGTCAGCCCGGGTAATCTCGGCGCATGAGCGCCAGCAACCACAGGTTGATGCCGATCGCCGCCCTGATCATCATCGCGGCCGGCTCCCAGCTAAGTCCGGCACCGGCACGGGCGGATCTGCACAACATCACCTACCGGGCCAGGATCGACGCCGTCACCACCGGCAGTCAGGCCACCTTTGTGACCAACGGCGGCCAGACCAACACCGCCGCGCTGAGTTCGATGCCCGGCAACGCCTTCGAGGCCGACACGGTGCTGCCCGACCCGCAGCAGGCCGGGATGCGCATCGTGCTGCACTTCCCCTACGCGGCGAACGTGCACTGCGAAATCGACGTGGACGACGACGTTTTCGTGCAGACCGATCAGATGGTCAGGCCGGCGCCGGGCAACACCGACCCCATGAACGGGGCCCTGCAATGCGGCGCACCGCTGCCCTGAGGCCCCGCGGCTAGGGTTTCCAGCCCGTCGAGTCGGCCCAATCCCAGGCCCGCCGGTAGGCGTCGCGAAACCACGGCTCCTTGACGGCGACGTAGGCGTCGATGTCACCGTCGGCCCGCTGTTCGGCGCTGCGCTTGACGGCCAGATAGTCGGCCCGAGCATCGGGGTCGGCGGTCAACCAGTCCACGAACAGCAGGGCGAACTGCTGGCCGGGCCAGCCGTCCACCCGGATGTGCACGTTGGTGGGCCGGCCCGGGTCCGCCGAGGCGTGAATCCGCTTGTGCCACAAGGCCGGATCGTCGGTGTGATCGTAGCGCTCGACGGTGCTGCGGGCGTCGGGCTTGGCGACGTCGGCGGTGATGTGTTCGAGGCGAGGGTATCCGGCGGCCAGCAACGGTTCGACGAGTTCGTCGGCGGCGGCCAGGGATTCCACGGTGATCTGGATGTCGATGACGTCCTTGGCCGCGAAATCCGAATCCCCGGGCAACGCCGTGGAGCCGACGTGGTCGACGCGCAGCGCCCGATGGCCGGATGCGGTCTTGAGCCGGTTGACGATTCGCTGCGCCTGGGCCGGCCACTCGGGATCGGGCGGCACCAACCGCACCGGCGCCCGGGCGATCTGACGCGTGCTCAGGTTGTGGGTGAACGGCACGATGCGCTCGTTCCACACCTGCTGGGCCCGTTGCACCAACTCCGCCGGGCTGCCCGAGTTGTCCAGCCAGATGTCGGCGACGGCGCGGCGCTGCTCGTCGCTGGCCTGAGCGGCGATCCGGGCGCGGGCGTCGGCTTCGGCCATGCCGCGCTGCTCGACCAGCCGCCGCAGCCGCACCTCGACATCGGCGTACACGATGACGACGAGCGGGAACAGCGGCGCCATACCGGATTCCACCAGCAGCGGAATGTCCTCGACCACAACGGAATCCGCGGGCACCGACGCGATTATCTCGGCGCGGCGCGCACCCACCAGCGGATGCACGATCCCGTTGAGCGTCTGACGAGCGGCGTCGTCGGCGAAAGCCTTGGCCGCCAACGCCGGCCGGTCCAGCGATCCGTCCGCGAGCAGGATGTCGCGTCCGAACGCCTCGACCAGCGCCGCCAGGCCCTCGGTACCGGGCCGGACCACCTCACGGGCGATGACGTCACCGTCGACGATGATCGCACCGCACTGCGCGAACGCGGAGGACAGCGCCGACTTGCCGGCGCCGATGCCGCCGGTCAACCCGATGCGCAGCATCAGCGAGCTGAATCAGGCGTTGCCGGCGAGCTTTTCCCGCAGCGCGGCCAGTTGGGCGTCGCTGGCCAGCGAACCGCCCGCCTTCTCCGCCGGTGCGCCGTTGCCGGGCGACTGCTCGCCGCCGGCGTGCCCGGCCGCCTCGGCCGCGGCGAACTTCTCCATCTGCGCGGTGTGCATCTTGTGCCGGCGCTCGGCCTCGGCGTAGCGGGCCTCCCACTCGGCGCGCTGCTTCTCGAATCCCTCGAGCCATTCGTTGGTTTCGGGGTCGAATCCCTCGGGGAAGATGTAGTTGCCCTGCTCGTCGTAGGAGTCGGCCATGCCGTACTTGGCGGGGTCGAACTCCTCGGTGTAGTCCTCGTTGGCCTGCTTGAGGCTCAACGAGATCCGGCGCCGCTCCAGGTCGATGTCGATGACCTTGACCATCGCGTCGTCGCCGACCGCGACCACCTGGTCGGGCACCTCGACGTGGCGCTCGGCCAGCTCGGAGATGTGCACCAGACCCTCGATGCCCTCCTCGACGCGCACGAACGCGCCGAACGGAACCAGCTTGGTGACCTTGCCGGGCACGATCTGGCCGATGGCGTGGGTGCGGGCGAAGTGGCGCCACGGGTCTTCCTGAGTTGCCTTGAGCGACAACGAAACCCGCTCGCGGTCCATGTCGACGTCGAGCACCTCGACGGTGACCTCGTCGCCCACCTGCACCACCTCGGACGGGTGGTCGATGTGCTTCCAGGAGAGCTCGGAGACGTGCACCAGGCCGTCCACACCGCCCAGGTCGACGAATGCGCCGAAGTTGACGATGGAGGAGACCACACCCTTGCGGATGGCGCCCTTCTGCAGCTGGTTGAGGAACTCGCTGCGCACCTCGGACTGGGTCTGCTCCAGCCAGGCGCGGCGGCTCAGCACCACGTTGTTGCGGTTCTTGTCCAGCTCGATGATCTTGGCCTCGATCTCCTTGCCGATGTAGGGCTGCAGATCGCGGACCCGGCGCATCTCGACCAGCGAGGCGGGCAGGAAGCCGCGCAGGCCGATGTCGAGGATCAGGCCACCCTTGACCACCTCGATGACGGTGCCCTTGACGGCCTCGTCCTTCTCCTTGAGCGCCTCGATGGTGCCCCAGGCGCGCTCGTACTGAGCGCGCTTCTTGGACAGGATCAGGCGGCCCTCTTTGTCCTCCTTGGTGAGGACCAGGGCTTCCACCTCGTCTCCCACGGAAACGACCTCGTTGGGGTCGACGTCGTGCTTGATGGAGAGCTCGCGGGCGGGGATGACCCCTTCGGTCTTGTAGCCGATGTCGAGGAGCACCTCGTCCCGGTCCACTTTGACGATCGTGCCCTCGACGATGTCGCCATCGTTGAAGTACTTGATCGTTTTGTCGATTGCGGCGAGAAAGTCCTCGCTGGAGCCAATGTCGTTGACGGCTACTTGGGGCGAGGTGACGGCGGGACTCGGCATGTTGTTGGGTTGCTCCGGACAGGTTTGGTCGTAGGGACAATTGGGATTTACCTGTCGAGGCTACTCGACTGTGCGCAAGCTGGCCAAACCCGGACCCGCCGCGTCACCCGGTCCGCTGCGCCACCCGGGTGGTGAAGGTGCCGTGATAGCTCATCGGGACATGAAACGGCAGCCACGCCTCCGCGACCGGCCCGTCGGCCACGTGCGCCGCGTCCACCACCATCAACCTGCTGCGATGCCGCGATTCGTCATAGCCGACGGTGAGCAGCCACCCGTCGTCCTCGGCGGTGCCGCCGGGCCGCGGCACGAAGATCGGCTCCACCAACACCTGCCCGGGTGGGCAGTACGTTTGCGCCTCGCCGGTGCGGTGGTCGACGCGGGCTATCCCTTGTCCGGGGAACCTGGCCGGGTCCTGGACGGTCAGGTAGGAGACGTGGTGGCGCATGGTGCCGCGGCGGGGGTCGATCTGGGGGAATTCGCAGCCGAAATCGGCCAGTGGCTCGCGAGTCACCCGGCCCGACGCCGCGATCCGGAACCGGGTGAGCACCACGGCGTCCTCGATGGCTCCGTAGTCGTCGACCTGCGCGATGTCCGAGCGGATGTGCGCGGTGTAGTTCTTCATGCCGGCGTAGGTCTGCGGCGCGAACCGCGGCAGTTCGACGACGACGTCGTCGCCGTCGTCGTAGGCGTTGGTGAAATGCCAGTGATAGAACGGGTCGGTCTCGACCACCCGGACTGCCCCGCCGTCGCGTGGGGCGAGCACGAAATACGACGGCGCGTCCGGCTTGAAACGTATGGATTCCCAATAAGATTGGCGGCCGGTCAACGCCCACGGGTTGATCCGCAGCGGGGACAGCACGAAGACGGCGTAGCGCGTGGTCAACGCCATGTCGTGCACCACGCCCATGCCCGGCAACGGCACCGCGCGCAGGTATCGCGTCACCCCGTCGGCGCCGGTCTCATACAGGCGCAGCCGCACCCGGGGCACCGCCTCGGCGGCCAGCTCCCGCAGCCGCCGCAGCCGCCGGGGACCGCGCAGCGCATGGCCGGGGTCGATGCGCGGGACGTACGGGTCGAAGCCGAAGTTGACCTTGGTGTTGGTCATCGGGTCGTAGCGGTAGTGCGCCGAATAGGCGCGCACCGGACCCCGCAGCGCCCCGCCCAGGTTGCACGGCCCGATGGTGTCCAGCGTGTCGAGGTCGAGTTCGTGCGGTGGCCCGCCCTCCCACAGCGCCAGCAGCTGGTTGCGGTTGACCATGACGCTGGTGTTGGCGGTGTTGGCCGGCAGCCGCAGCGCATTGGCCGGCGGGCCGCCGGGTCGCTGGTAGGCGAACCCGCGGTCGACCAGCCGCCCCGCAGCGGTCGACCTCAGGTAGTGGCGGGTGCGCACGAACCGGTTGCGGAACCGCACCCCGGACCCGTCGAGCACGAACGCGCTGACCATCCCGTCGGCGTCGAAAATGCTCTCGACTTGCGTCGATCCCACCGTCCAGCGGCCCGAGCCGTTGCGGTACAGGGTGCCGACGAGGCCGTCGGGCAAGGTGCCGGTGATGTCGGTGACGTCGAGGTCGGTTTCGCCGGCGATGTTTTCCCAGTAGCGCGACGGCGCTTGCACGTCTGCCAGAACCATAAAAGACAGTGTGTTTATTAATGGGGTCCGCTGTCAATGGTTCTGATGTCGTCGGCGTTGAACGGCAGCGCCGCGCCGCCGTCCCAGCACAGCGCGGTCAGGTGTTCGACGAGCTCGGCGCGGGGCATGGTGCCGGCGCGGCACCACCATTCGGCGGCCGACACCGCCGACCCGACGATGGCCCGCGACCACGGCGCGGCCGCCCGGCGGGCCTGCTCCGACCCCGAGGAGGTCGTCAGCATCTGTTCGACCGCCCCGGCCAGCTGTTCGAAGACGCTGGTGGACGGGTCGCCGGTCAGCGCCCGGTACAGGTCGGGCTCGGCCTGCATCCACGCGCTGATCACGTCGAAGAACAGCGCCATCCGCTGCCGTAGATCGGTGGAACCCGCTGCGCGCGTGGTGATTTCGCCGAGCAGCCGCTGCGCGGTTCGCCGGCTCAGCTCGGCCAGCAGCGCGTCCCGCCCGGGGTACATCGCGTAGACCGCCGACCGGACGAAGCCCGCCTCACCGGCGATGTCGACCAGCCCGGCGGACGGGCCCTTGGCCCGGATGGCCCGCTCGGCGGCGTCGAGAAGCGCGGTGCGCCGCTCGTCGGGATCGACCCGGGAACCGGCCGGGCGACCGCGACGGCGTCTCGCCGCAGGCATGGGCGGTGGTCCTCAGTGCGCCGCAGCGTCCCAGCTGCGGCCGTAGCCCACGGACACCTCCAGCGGGACGTCGAGCGGGTAGGCGCCGCCCATCTTGTCGCGGGCCAGCGCTTCCAGCTGCTCCCGCTCGCCGGCCGCGACCTCGAAGAGCAGCTCGTCGTGCACCTGCAACAGGATCCGCGACCGCAGGCCCGCCTCCTTGATCGCCTTGTCGACCTCGATCATGGCCACCTTGATGATGTCGGCGGCGCTGCCCTGGATGGGCGCATTCAGCGCCGCCCGCTCGGCGGCTTCGCGTACCTGCCGGTTGCTGCTGTCGAGCTCGGGCAGGTACCGGCGGCGGCCCAGCACCGTCGAGGTGTAGCCGTCCTTGCGGGCCTGTTCGACGACGGCGTGCAGGTAGTCGCGCACCCCGCCGAACCGGGCGAAGTAGGCGTCCATCTGCTCCTTGGCCTCCTCGGTGGAGATCTTGAGCTGTTGCGACAGCCCGTAGGCGCTCAGCCCGTAGGCCAGCCCGTAGGACATGGCCTTGACCCGGCGGCGCAGCTCGCCGGTGACCTCCTCGATGGGCACCCCGAAGGCGCGGGAGGCCACGAACGAGTGCAGGTCCTCCCCCGTGTTGAAGGCTTCGATCAGCCCGGCGTCCTGGGACAGGTGGGCCATGATCCGCATCTCGATCTGGCTGTAGTCGGCGGTCATCAGCTCGGCATAACCGTCGCCGACCACGAACGCGTCGCGGATCCGCCGGCCCGCCTCGGTGCGGATCGGAATGTTCTGCAGGTTCGGCTCGGTCGACGACAATCGGCCCGTCGCCGCGATGGTTTGGTTGAAAGTGGTGTGGATGCGCCCGTCGGAGGCCACCGAGTTGAGCAGCCCGTCGACGGTGACCTTGAGCCGGGTGGCGTCCCGGTGGGCCAAAAGGTGCTGCAGGAACGGGTGGCCGGTCTTGTCGAACAGCGACTGCAGGGCATCCGCGTCGGTGGTGTAGCCGGTCTTGGTGCGTTTGGTCTTCGGCATCTGAAGCTCGTCGAAGAGCACCGCCTGCAACTGTTTTGGCGAGCCGAGGTTGATCTGCTTGCCGATCACCGCGTACGCCGCCTCGGCCGCGTCGCGGATCTGGTGGGCGAAATCGCTCTGCAACTCGCTGAGCAAGTCCAAATCGACTGCGATACCGGCGTTTTCCATTCCGGCGAGCACCCGCTGCACCGGCAGCTCCATGCCGCTCAACAGCGAGGTGGAGTTGATGCGGGCCAGTTCCTCGTCGAGCGCGTCGGCCAGATCCAGCACCGCCACCGCCCGCAGGATCAGCGTCTGCACCGCCTGGTCGTCGGTGCCGTCGGTGTCATCCAGCAGCGAAAGCTGTTGCTGCTGAGGGTTTTCCGCGCGCAGCTCGCGGCGCAGATAGCGCAGCGCCAGATCGTCGAGGGAGAAGCTGCGCTGACCGGGCCGCACCAGGTAGGCGGCCAGCGCGGTGTCGGAGGTGACGCCGGCCAGCGTCCAGCCCCGCCCGGCCAGGTCGTGCATCGCCAGCTTGGCCTCGTGCAGCGCCTTGGGCGGACCGGGGTCGGCCAGCCAGGACGCCAGCGCGGCTTCGTCGTCGGGATCCAGCGCCGAGGTGTCGATGTAGCGGCCCTCGCCGTCGGCGGAGACGATGGCCAGCGCGGTGCAGTCGGCGTCGTAGGCCAGGTGGGTGCCGGCGACGGCCAGCCCGAAGCGCTTGCCGGAGCTGTGCTCGGCCAACCACACCGCCAGTTCGCCGGCTTCCAGCGCGCCGCCGCGCACGTCGAAACCCTCGTCGACCTCAGGCTCCACCGCGGCCAGGGTTTCAAACAGCCGGTCGCGCAGCACCCGGAACTCCAGGTCGTCGAAGAGCCGGTGGATCTGGTCGCGGTCCCAGGGCTGCAGCCGCAGCGTGTCGGGCGTCTGGGCCAGCGGCACGTCCTTGATCAGATCGGTCAGCTCGCGGTTGCGGATCACGCTGGCCAGGTGTTCGCGCAGCGCGTCGCCGACCTTGCCGCGTACCGAGTCGACGTTGTCGACCAGCGCCTGCAGCGACCCGTATTCGGCGATCCACTTGGAGGCGGTCTTCTCCCCCACACCGGGAATGCCGGGCAGGTTGTCGCTGGGGTCGCCGCGCAGGGCGGCGAAGTCGGGGTACTGCTGGGGGGTCAGCCCGTATTTTTCGACGACCGCCTCGGGGGTGAAGCGGGTCAGCTCGCTGACGCCCTTGCGCGGGTAGAGCACCGTCACGTTGTCGCTGACCAACTGCAGCGAGTCGCGGTCCCCGGTGACCACCAGCACCCGGTAGCCCTCGTTCTCGGCCTGGGTGGCCAGGGTGGCGATCAGGTCGTCGGCCTCGAATCCCGGCTCGGCGAGCACCGTGATGCCCAGCGCCGCCAGGACTTCCTTGGTGATGTCGATCTGGCCGTGGAACTCGTCTGGGGACGCCGAGCGGTTGGCCTTGTATTCCGGGTAGCGATCGGAGCGAAAGGTCTGCCGGGACACGTCGAAGGCCGCGGCGATGTGGGTCGGGGCCTCGTCGCGCAGCAGGTTGATCAGCATCGCGGTGAAGCCGTAGACCGCGTTGGTGGTCAGCCCGCCGCGGGTCTTGAAGTTCTCGGCGGGCAGCGCATAGAACGCCCGGAACGCCAGCGAGTTGCCGTCCAGCAGCATCAGTGTCGGCCGGTTTTGTTCCTCGCCGGCCCCGGCGGCGGTTTTGGTGGCGGTTTTCGTCGCGGCTTTCGTGGCGGGCACGGCTCTCACTTTAGGCACCCGCTACGACGAGTTCCGCCCCGCGACCGCGCCGCCGGCAGAACTGCAACACGTTTCAGTTTTGTGCTGCCGCTGGGTACGCTGACCCGGTGCCCGAAGTCATCCGACAACAACCGGCGGTCGAGGGATGGTTCGCCACCGACGAGGCCGGCGCCCCGCACCTGATCGGCAGCAAATGCCCCCAGTGCGGCACCTACGTCTTCCCGCCCCGGGAGAACAACTGCCCCAATCCGGGTTGCGACGGCGACGCGCTGGAATCGACTCCGCTGTCCAGGCGGGGAACGCTGTGGAGCTACACCGAGAACCGCTATGCCCCGCCCCCGCCCTACCCGTCCCCGGACCCGTTCGAGCCGTTCGCCGTCGCCGCCGTGGAGTTGGCGAAGGAGGGTCTGATCGTGCTGGGCAAGGTGGTCGAGGGCACGCTGGCCGCCGACCTGAAGGTCGGCATGGAGATGGAGCTGACCACGATGCCGCTGTACACCGACGACGACGGCGTGCAGCGCATGGTGCACGCGTGGAGGCGCGCATGACAACCCCGAGCACCCCGCCCGAACCGCTCTACATCCTCGGGGCGGGCATGCACCCCTGGGGCAAGTGGGGCAACGATTTCACCGAATACGGCGTGGCGGCGGCGCGCGCGGCTCTGGCCGAAGCCGGCCTGGACTGGCGTCAGATCCAGTTGGTGGCCGGCGCCGATACCATCCGCAACGGCTACCCGGGATTCGTCGCGGGCGCGACGTTCGCCCAGAAGCTGGGATGGAACGGCGTGCCGGTCAGCTCCAGCTACGCCGCGTGCGCCAGCGGGTCGCAGGCGCTGCAGAGCGCCCGGGCACAAATCCTCGCGGGCTTCTGCGATGTGGCCCTGGTGATCGGCGCCGACACCACGCCCAAGGGCTTCTTCGCCCCGGTCGGCGGTGAGCGCAAGAACGATCCCGACTGGCAGCGGTTCCACCTGATCGGCGCTACCAACCCCGTGTACTTCGCGCTGCTGGCGCGGCGGCGGATGGACCTCTACGGCGCCACACTCGAGGACTTCGCCCAGGTGAAGGTGAAGAACTCGCGCCACGGCCTGCAGAACCCGAATGCCCGCTACCGCAAGGAGGTGTCCGTCGAGGACGTGCTGGCCAGTGCGGTGGTGGCCGACCCGCTGCGGCTGCTGGACATCTGCGCCACCTCCGACGGCGCGGCCGCGCTGGTCGTGGCCAGCGCGAAGTTCGCCCGCGAACACCTCGGCTCGCTGGCCGGTGTGCCGTCGGTGCGCGCGGTCAGCACGGTGACTCCGCGCTACCCCCAGCATCTGCCCGAATTACCGGATATCGCAACGGATTCCACGGCCGCGGTGCCCGCGCCGGATCGGGTGTTCAAGGACCAGATCATCGACGCGGCCTACGCCGAGGCCGGTGTCGCGCCCGAGGACCTGTGCCTGGCCGAGGTGTACGACCTGTCCACCGCGCTGGAGCTCGACTGGTACGAGCACCTGGGCCTGTGCCCCAAGGGTGAGGCCGAGGCGCTGCTGCGCAGCGGCGCCACCACCCTCGGCGGCCGGGTGCCGGTCAACCCGTCCGGCGGGCTGGCCTGTTTCGGCGAGGCCATTCCCGCGCAGGCGATCGCTCAGGTCTGCGAGCTGACCTGGCAACTGCGGGGTCAGGCCACCGGCCGGCAGGTGGAGAACGCCACGGTCGGCATCACCGCCAACCAGGGCCTGTTCGGCCACGGCTCGTCGGTGATCGTCGCGCGATAGGGATTGCCGGCGGCGCGGGCTTCGAGTGTGAAGCCTGGGCTTCGAGTGTGAAGCCTGGGCGAGCCCCCTCGGCGTGTCGTCGCCAACGATGCACACTCAACGCCAACGATTCACACTCGACGGCGGCGGGCTACTCCTTGGGCGTGCCCAGCGTCTCCAGCACCACCTCGGCCACCCGCTTCATCGTGGTCCGCCGGTCCATCGCGGCACGCTGGATCCACTTGAACGCCTCGGGCTCGGTCATGCCCTGCTCGGTCTGCAGCAGGCCCTTGGCCCGCTCCACCAGCTTGCGGGTCTCCAGCCGCTCGGACAGCGTGGCGACCTCGCGTTCCAGCTCGGCGATCTCGCTGAACCGGCTGACGGCCAATTCGATCGCCGGGATCAGGTCGCTGATGGTGAACGGCTTGACCAGGTAGGCCATCGCCCCGGCGTCGCGGGCGCGCTCCACCAGATCGCGCTGACTGAACGCGGTCAGCACGACGATCGGCGCGATGCGCTTGCTGGCGATCTCGGAGGCCGCGTCGATCCCGTCGCGGCGCGGCATCTTGACGTCCATGATCACCAGGTCCGGGCGATAGCGCTCGGCCAGCTCGACGGCTTCCTGCCCGTCGCCGGCCTCCCCGACGATCTCGTACCCCTCCTCCCGGAGCATCTCGGCGAGATCCAGTCGAATGAGCGCTTCGTCTTCAGCGATCAGGACCCGGCGCGGCACAGCAGCGTCGGTGTCGGTCGTGGGGCCTGTCATGACGGACATTGTGTCGTGAACGCCTCAGACCAGCGAGCGCGGGGGCGGTGTGACGGGTGAGGACACCAAATCCTCTAAGGTGGTAGGCCGATAAGCCCTCGTATCCCAACTGGCAGAGGAAACGGATTCAAAACCCGTACAGTGTGAGTTCGAATCTCACCGAGGGCACCACCGCTACCCGCCGCACGCCGCCGGTCCGCGGCGTCCGGAATTTGCATTCATCCGATCCCACGGTCTGCGAAATCGACCAAATACCGACCATGGGTATGAAATAAGCGCAATTTTTAAACCTGGCGCCACCAAAAGCTCGAATTCGTCGCATTCCGGCGAAATAGCTGAGGCGCGACAAATGAATTCATCAAATCCTTTCGCCGGGACCCTCGAAAACACCGGCCGGGCTGGCGCGCAGACCCCTCGACAGCGCGGTCGCAGCCCAGTGGTGGGCACCGATCGAGACGGGCAGCCGAGTCAGCCGCCGATAGAACCGGTGACGCAAACCTGGTTTGCCGCAGACACATTCAGCCCCGGCGTATCGTTGCCGATCGAATCGCCGGCCACCCGAAGCAGCCAACTCGGCTGACCGCACGCGGCGCTGCAGCCGCCCATCAGCACCGCGGTGAGAACAAGGATTAACGCAAAAACGAATCTTTTTAGACCCGCCATCAGGCACCCCTTGGTCGAGGCGAACGCACGTCCGACACAGCCGTCGAACATGTGTCAGATAACCCAAACGAATGACGCGCAAACCCGATTACAACCCGATAACGAAAGTCGTATCAGACTTGGGAAACTTACGGGGGCGAAAACGGCGATATTCGTCCGACAGTCGACAAGATTGCCTGCTCAGCGGTTAGGCTTGCTGCGTGGCGGCCAAGAGTTGTGGTGCCGCACCGCTATGGCCAAACGGCTCGTCGAAGCGCCCGGACTGTGTGGCCGCGGCGCGGGCCCAGTCGCGTGCCCGCAACCAGCACTACGCCGACAGCGCCGCGCGCCAGTCCCGGGTACTTGCCATTGCCGCGTGGCTGGCCGTGTTGGTCTGCGCCGACTTCATCCTTCTGCAAGTGGTCACCGGGGCGTGGACCTGGCAGATCGTTTCGCTCAACGTCGTCGCCGCGTTGATTTTCGCGATCGTCCCGTGGCTGCACCGGTTCGGTGACCTGGTCGCCCCGCTGACCTTCCTCGGCGCGGCCTATGTCACCGTCTTCGTCAGCTGCTGGGACGTCGGCACGGCATCGGGCGGGCAGTACTTCTTCCTGGTGGGCGCCTGCCTGGTGCTGCTGGTGATGGGCATCGAACACACCGTGCTCGCGGCCGTCCTGGCCGCGATCGGTGCCGGGCTGGTGATCGCCGTCGAGTTCGCCTTTCCCCGCGACACCGGGCTGCAGCCGGCCTGGGCGCAGTCGATGTCCTTCGTGGTGACCATCGTCTCGGCCTGCATCATGGTCTTCGTCGCGGTGTGGTTCGCGCTGCGCGACACCCAGCGCGCCGAGGCGGTGATGGAGTCGGAGTACCAACGCTCAGAAGCGCTGCTGGCCAACATGTTGCCGGGCAGCATCGCCGAGCGGCTGAAGCACTCCGACGGCGACATCATCGCCGACAAATACGACGACGCCTCGGTGTTGTTCGCCGATATCGTCGGGTTCACCGAACGCGCCAGCGGCACCGCCCCGGCCGACCTGGTGCGGTTCCTGAACCGGCTCTACATCGCCTTCGACGAGTTGGTGGACAAACACGGCCTGGAGAAGATCAAGGTCAGCGGCGACTCCTACATGGTGGTCAGCGGCGTGCCGCGGGTCCGGCCGGACCACGCCGCCGCTCTCGCCGACTTCGCCCTCGACATGGTCAAAGTTGCTGCGGCACTGAAGGATCCGTACGGCCGACCGGTGCCGCTGCGGGTGGGGATGGCCTGTGGACCGGTGGTCGCGGGTGTGGTGGGCTCGCGCCGGTTCTTCTACGACGTGTGGGGCGACGCGGTCAACGTGGCGTCACGGATGGAATCCACCGACTCGGTGGGCCGCATCCAGGTACCCGAGACGATGTACGAGCGGCTCGCGCCCGAATTCGTGCTGCAGGAACGCGGCCGCATCGAGGTCAAGGGCAAGGGTGTGATGCGCACCTGGTATCTGATCGGCCGCAAGCCGGCCGAGGCGCCCACCGATCTGGTTACCGAGCAACCACACACCGCGCACGTCTGACCAAAGTCCCTGTACCACGGCCAGCGTTTGTGCCAGACTGCGGCCATGACTATGTCCCCTGGCTCCCCTGTTCCAAGCTTGCTGCCGCATCTGTGGAAATCCGCTCTGCTGTCGGGAATTCTGTCGCTTGCCCTCGGTGTCCTGGTGCTGGTGTGGCCGGGAATCTCCATCCTGGTCGCCGCAGTCGCCTTCGGCGTCTATCTGCTCATCACCGGTATCGCCCAGGTGGTATTCGCCTTCTCGCTGCATGTTTCGGCGGGAAGCCGGGTGCTGTTGTTCATCAGCGGCGCCGCCTCGCTGATTCTGGCGCTGCTGGCGTTCCGCCATTTCGGCCAGGGCTACGCAATTCTGCTGCTGGCCATCTGGATTGGTATCGGGTTCATCTTCCGCGGCGTGGCCACCACGATCTCGGCGGTCAGCGACCCGAACCTGCCGGGCCGGGGCTGGAACATCTTCCTCGGGGTGATCAGCCTGCTGGCCGGCATCGTCGTGCTGGCCTCGCCGTTCGAATCCATTGTCACGCTGGCGATTGTGGTGGGCGCGTGGTTCGTGGTCATCGGGGTGTTCGAGATCATCTCCTCGTTCGGCATCCGCAAGGCGTCCAAGACCCTCGCCGGCTGAGGCCGGCCGGTAGCGGAGGCCCGGGCCTATCTACTACACTCTGTCGTAGCCGTTGGTTCGGGCCTCCGCAGTTCGGGAGATGACGGATGAATGTCGTCGATATTTCGCGGTGGCAGTTCGGTATTGTCACCGTCTACCACTTCATCTTCGTGCCGCTCACCATCGGTTTGGCCCCGCTGCTGGCCATCATGCAGACGGCGTGGGTGGCCACCGGGAACACCGCCTGGTACCGGTTGACCAAATTCTTCGGCAAGCTGTTTCTGATCAACTTCGCCATCGGCGTGGCCACCGGGATCGTCCAGGAATTCCAGTTCGGCATGAACTGGAGCGAGTACTCGCGGTTCGTCGGTGACATCTTCGGTGCGCCGCTGGCGATGGAGGGACTGTTCGCGTTCTTTTTCGAATCCACCTTCATCGGCCTGTGGATCTTCGGCTGGGGCCGACTGCCCAAGCTGATTCACTTGGCGTGCATCTGGATCGTGGCCATCGGCGTCAACGCGTCGGCCTTCTTCATCATCGCCGCGAACTCCTTCATGCAGCATCCGGTCGGCGCGCACTACAACCCGGCGACGCGGCGTGCCGAGCTGGACGACATCTTCGCGCTGCTGTCGAACAACACTGCGCAGGCGGCGTTTTCACACACCGTGACCGGAGCGTTGCTGACGGCGGGCACCTTCGTCGCCGCCGTCAGCGCCTGGTGGATGGTGCGCTCCCGCGCCGGCGGATCCACCACGCCCGCCGCGGAAACCGAGGCCCGCACCATGTTTCGTCCGGCGGCCATCCTGGGCTGCGGGGTCGTGTTACTGGCCACCGTCGCCCTGTTCTTCACCGGTGACCGCCAGGGCAAGCTGATGTTCGTCCAGCAGCCGATGAAGATGGCGTCGGCAGAATCGTTGTGCCACACCCAAACCGACCCCGACTTCTCGGTGCTGACCATCGGCACCCACAACAACTGCGGCAGCGTCACCGAAGTGATCAAGGTGCACTACGTGCTGCCGTGGCTGGCCGAGGGCCGGTTCAGCGGCGTGACGCTGCGCGGGGTGAACGAGCTGCAGCAGCAGTACCAGCAGCGCTTCGGCCCCGACGACTACCGGCCGAATCTGTTCGTCACCTATTGGTCGTTCCGGCTGATGATCGGATTCCTGGCGATCCCGGTGTTGTTCGCGCTGACCGTGCTGTGGGTGACCCGCCGCGGGCGCACACCGCGGCAACGCTGGATATCGTGGTTCGCGCTGCTGACCATTCCCACCCCCTTCCTGGCCAACATCGCGGGGTGGGTGTTCACCGAAATGGGGCGCCAGCCCTGGGTGGTGGTGCCGAACCCGACCGGCGACCAGGCGGTCCGGATGACGGTCCGCGAGGGCGTGTCCAACCATGTGCCCGGCATGGTGATCACGTCGCTGGTGACCTTCACCCTCGTCTACGCGGTGCTGGCGGTGGTCTGGTTCTTTCTGCTCAAGCGCTACACCGTCGAGGGTCCGTTGGAACACGACGCGGAACCCGCTCCGCCGCGGGCACCCAGCGATGACGAGGTGGCGCCGCTGTCCTTCGCCTACTGACGGGGCACACCTACCACATAAGGAGCTGAACCGATGGGACTGCAAGAGGTGTGGTTCGGCATCATCGGGATGCTGTTCCTGGGTTTCTTCATCCTGGAGGGCTTCGACTTCGGGGTGGGCATGTTGATGGAACCGTTCGCCCGGGTCGGAATCGGTGAGCCAGAACCGTTGCGCCGCACCGCACTCAACACCATCGGCCCGGTGTGGGACGGCAACGAGGTGTGGTTGATCGTCGGCGGCGCGGCCATGTTCGCGGCCTTTCCCGGCTGGTACGCCACCGTGTTCTCCACGCTGTACCTGCCACTGTTGGCGATCCTGTTCGGGATGATCCTGCGCGCCGTGGCGATCGAGTGGCGCGGCAAGATCGACGACACCAAGTGGCGCGGCTGGGCCGATTTCGGCATCGCCGCCGGGTCGTGGCTGCCGGCGGTGCTGTGGGGGGTGGCGTTCGCCGTCCTGGTCCGCGGGCTGCCGGTGGACGCCGACGGCCACATCCACCTCTCCGTCACCGACGTGCTCAACCCCTACACGCTGTTGGGTGGCCTGGCCACCGCCGGGCTGTTCCTGTTGTACGGGGCGGTGTTCGTGGCGTTGAAAACGTCCGGTGCGATCCGCGACGACGCCTACCGCTTCGCCGTCTGGCTTTCGCTTCCGGTGACGGGACTGGTTGCGGGCTTTGGGCTTTGGACCCAGCTCGGCTACGGCAAGAACTGGACCTGGCTGGTGCTCGCGGTGGCGGTGGTGGCGCAAGTGGCGGCGGTGCTGTTGGTGTGGCGGCGCGCGTCCGACGGCTGGGCGTTCACCTGCCTCGCGCTGGTGGTCGCCGCCGTGGTGATCCTGCTCTTCGGCGCGCTGTATCCGAACCTGGTGCCGTCCACACTGGACAGCCGGTGGAGCCTGACCATCTACAACGCGTCCTCGACGCATTACACCCTCAAGGTCATGACGTGGGTAACGGCGATCATGGCCCCGGTGACGGTGGTGTACCAGGCGTGGACGTATTGGGTGTTCCGGCAACGGCTTTCGGCCGACCGGATCCCGGCGCCCGTCGGGCTGACAAGGCGCCCGTCCTGAGCGGTGAACACGGCACCAGCCGGGCGCCGCTGGACCCGAGACTGTGGCGGTCCTCGAGGCCGGTGCGCCGCTACCTGGTGGCGGCGGTGGGCTGCGGGGTGCTGATCTCGGGCTGCGCGATCGGCTCGGCCGTTGTGCTGGCCGGCATCGTCGCGCGCGTCGTCGGCGATACCTCCGCCGGCGGGATGCGCTCCTGGCCGGCGCCGCTGTCAATCCTGTTGGCGCTGTGGGCCGTCCGGGCGGTGGCGCATTGGCTGCAGGCCCGGCTGGGGCAGCGGGGAGCCAGCGCGGTGATCGCCGATCTGTCCGGGCAGGTGCTCGCCGCGGTCACCGCCCGCCCGCCCGCCGAGTTGGCCGCGCAACGCGACGAAGCGGCGGTGGTGGTCACCCGCGGCCTGGACGGGCTGCGGCCCTACTTCACCGGATACCTGCCGACGCTGATGCTGGCCGCCATCCTGACCCCGGCCACCGTGGCGGTGATCGCGGCCTACGACGTGAAATCCACCGTGATCGTGGCGATCACGCTGCCGCTGATCCCGATCTTCATGGTGCTGATCGGGCTGGCGACCCGTGACCGCTCCGCGGCGGCGCTGGCCGCGATGACCACCCTGCAGGCTCGGCTGCTCGACCTGATCGCCGGCATCCCCACCCTGCGCGCGCTGGGACGAAGCTCGGGTCCCGACCGGCGCATCGCCGAACTCGCTGCCGCGCACCGCCGCTCGGCGATGGCGACGCTGCGGATCGCCTTCCTGTCGGCGCTGGTGCTGGAATTGCTGGCCACGCTGGGGGTGGCGCTGATCGCCGTCGGCATCGGCCTGCGTCTGGTGTTCGGCGAGATGACACTGGCCGCCGGTTTGACGGTGTTGCTGCTGGCGCCGGACGTGTACTGGCCGCTGCGCCGCATCGGTGTGGAATTCCATGCCGCTCAAGACGGAAGAACCGCCGCCGGCGCGGCGTTCGCCCTCATCGGCGAGCCGGGCGGGCCGAGCGCCGCGAAGGTTCGCACCCGCACCGTCACCGCCCGCGGCGCGCCGATCCGTCTGGAACACCTCAGCGTGGCGGGTCGCGACGGCCAGGCGCCCTGCGACCTGAGCGCGGTGATCGAACCCGGCGCGGTGACCGTGCTGACCGGGCGCAACGGCGCCGGCAAGAGCACCACGCTGCAGGCGATTGCCGGCATCACGGCGCCGTCGTCGGGCCGGGTCACCGTGCGCGGTGTCGACGTCGCCGACCTGGCGCCGCGCGGGTGGTGGGCGCAGTTGTCCTGGCTGCCGCAGCGCCCGGTGCTGGTGCCGGGCACCGTCGACGACAACCTGCGGCTGTTCGGCGAACTCGACGACATCGAAACCGCCTGTGCCATCGCGGGTTTCGACACTGTGCTGGCCGAGCTGCCCGATGCGGGCGCCACCCTGCTGGGCCGCGGCGGAGTCGGCCTGTCCCTGGGTCAGCGGCAGCGGCTGGGCCTTGCCCGCGCGCTCGGATCGCGGGCCGCCGTGCTGCTGCTCGACGAGCCGACCGCGCACCTGGACGCGGGCACCGAAGAACGCGTGTTGCGGGCTGTCGTCGAACGGGCCCGCGCCGGCGCCACCGTCGTCGTGGTGGGGCACCGCGAGCCGGTCCTGGCCATCGGCGACCGGGTGGTCGCGGTGTCCGCCGACCGTGGAGCACGTTGTGCCGCGGCCTGATTCGTTCGCGTCCGCCTCCAGCGGCAGGCCGCTGCTGGCGGCCGCGGGCCTGCTGTCGCCCCGGCTGCCGCGCCTCGCCGCGGCGATCATGCTGGGGGTGCTGTCGCTGGGCAGCGCGCTGGCGTTGGCCGGGGTGTCCGCGTGGCTGATCACCCGCGCCTGGCAGATGCCGCCGGTGCTGGACCTGTCCGTCGCCGCGGTCGCGGTGCGGATGTTCGCGATCTCCCGCGGCGTGCTGCACTACTGCGAGCGACTGGTCACCCACGACACGGCCCTGCGGGCGGCCGGCGCCGCGCGGGTGGCGGTATACCAGCGGCTGACGCGCGGCGGCGCGGCGGCCGCCGTCCGGCTGCACAGCGGCGAGCTGGTGGCCCGGGTGGGCGCCGATGTCGACGAACTGGCCAACGTGCTGGTGCGCGCACTGGTGCCGATGGGTGTGGCGGCGGTGCTGGCGGTGGCGGCGACCGCGGTCGTCGCCGCGATCTCACCGGCGGCGGGCGGGGCATTGGCGATCTGCCTGCTGGTCGCCGGCTTCGTCGCGCCCCGCCTGGCGGGCCGGGCCGCCGCGACTCAGGAAGACATTGCGCGCCAACAGCATTCGCAGCGCGACAGCGCGGCGATGCTGGCGCTCGAACACGCCCCCGAGCTGCGCATCGCCGGTCTGCTGCCCGACGTCATCGCCGAATCGCAACGCCGCCAACGGGCGTGGGGCGCCGCCCTGGACGCGGCGGGCAAGCCGGCCGCCGTGGCCGAGGCGATGCCCACCGCGGCGATCGGGGCCAGCGTGCTGGGCGCGGTGGTGGCCGCCATCGGCATGGCGCACGCCGTCGCGCCCACCACCCTGGCGGTCCTGATGTTGCTGCCGCTGTCCGCATTCGAGGCGATGACGCCGCTGCCGGCCGCCGCCGTCCAGTTGACCCGGTCACGGATCGCCGCGCGCCGCCTGCTCGAGCTCACCGCGACAGAACCCCCGCGGCCGGCCGGGTCCGCACCCCGGCCGACGGGCCCGGGCCGGCTGACCGCCGACATCCAGTCCGGTCACGACGGCGCGGCCCGCGAGTCCCGCGTGACGCTGGACCTGCCGCCGGGGGCGCGGCTGGCCGTCACCGGCGCCAGCGGCTGCGGAAAGACGACGCTGCTGATGACGCTGGCCGGTCTGCTGCCGCCGCTGCAGGGACAGGTGGTGCTGGACGGCGTCGCGTTGAGCGAGCTCGATGAACGCGAGTTAGCAAGGGCCATCGTCTTTTTCGCCGAGGACGCGCATGTCTTCGCCACCACCGTCCGGGACAACCTGCTGGTGGCCCGCGGCGACTGCCCCGACGACGAACTGACCGACGCGCTGGGGGCGGTCGGGCTGGGCGACTGGCTGGCCGGGTTGCCCGACGGCCTGTCCACGGTGTTGACCGGTGGCGCGCAGGCGATTTCGGCGGGCCAGCGGCGCAGGCTGTTGCTGGCCCGCGCGGTGATCTCCCCCGCCCGCATCGTGCTGCTCGACGAGCCCACCGAGCACCTCGACGCCGGCGACGCCGAGCGGCTGCTGCGCGACCTGCTGGCGCCGGATTCGCGGCTGCTGTCCCCGCCGCGCACCGTGGTGGTGGCCACCCATCACCTGCCGGAGGGAATCGGCTGTCGCGAACTTCGCGTCGATCGGGGCCCGGCCGCCGGCTAGCGATGCCTACAGGTGCCGGCGGCGCGGCAGGAATTCCAGCGACAACAGCACGAACAGCAGCGGGACGATCTGGGTCATGGAGATCACCGCGTAGCGCCGCCCGTCCAGTGCATGCCACTTGCGCACGTACCGGTACAGCGACTCCAGCGCGATCAACGGGTCGAGCACGTGGGTCAACCGGTAGAAGATGCGCCGGGTCCAGCCGCGGTTCTTGTCCTCGAAGATCTCCGGGAACGCGGCGAAGGCCAGCGATACCCGTTGCGCCCCACGGTCTTTGCCGGCCATGACAATGTCGACGCTGAGCCGCTCGTCGAGTCCGTTGGGGGCGCCGCGGCGCCGCCACGGCACGTCGAGGGTGATGTCGCTGCCGCCGCCGGCGGTGGCGTAGCGGTGAAACGCCTGCACCTTGCCCGTCGCGTCCCTGGCTATGATCAACAAGATTCCGGGGAACCGCCCTTCGAGCACCCCGTCGAGGTTCATGTGGAAGCCGCGATCGGCGTGGGCCCCCTTGGACGACTCCCGCACCACCTCGGTCAGCTCGGCCAGCAGCTCGTCGCTGAGTTCCTGCTCGGCGACGATTTCGGTTGTGACGCCGCAGTTGTGGGTGCGTTTGACGGCCTGACGCAGGTTGCGGAACTTGCGGCCGACCATGTCGAAGCTGCTCACGTCGACGACCACGTCGCGCCCGATCGGTATGGGCCGCAACGTTTGTCCCAGGACCGCCGAGTCCTTCCACAACTCGAGGCGCCGCTCGCTGCAGCCCACCACGGCGATGCGCCATCCGTGGGCGTGGCAGGTGGCGGCGAAATCGGCGACCAGTTCCGGGAAGTGGGCCTCGTCGCCGATCGGGTCCCCGCTGACCACCGCGATCCCCAGCCGCGTCCGGTAGGCCAGCGCGGCGCTGCCGTCGGCGCTGAAGTGGTAGCTCTTGCCGGTCTGCATGGTGAACGGCGCCAGCGCGTCGTCGCGGGTGGCGTTGATCAGCTCCCATATTCGCGGCAGGTCGGCGGGCCGCGGGTGCGACGACGTCGGCCACATCAACACCGTTCCCGAGCCGGCGATCAGCACGTCGCCCAGCAGGTCGAAGGACAACACGTGCAGCCCCAGCCCCGCCAGCACGAAAAAGGCGGCGACGGCGGCGTGCATCGTCGTCACCGGCCGGCCCAGGAAGATCCCGCGCGCGATCCAGGCCACGGCGACCAGGACGGTCAGCGACCAGGCCAGCCGATCGGCGTAGTGCCAACTCGGATTGCTGTGGTGGTGCACGAGGATCTGGATCAACCAGCACGCCGCGCAGAACAGTGCCAGGGCTCCGATCAGCCGGGCCGCCCGCGAATCGGCGGAAACCACAACGCGTTCCCCCGCGCGCGGTTTGGTTGCGACGTCCACCACCGGCCCGTTCACCCTCACCTCCCGATGCGCTGACAACAGCCGGGCGGCTGTGCGCCGCCTCTGCACCGAATACCCGGCACCGTCAAAATTACGCCCGAGCCGGCTCGTATCGGCCGGTTTCGGGCCGATATCCTGCAGCTTTTGCGTAACGGTTTACCGGCGGGCGGAGGGAAAGTATTTCAGCACACCCTCCTGCACGACGGTGGCCAGCGGTTGCCCGGACCGGTCGAAGAAATGCCCGGTGCCCAGCCCGCGCGAATCCGCGGCCACCGGCGACGACGTGGAGTACAGCACCCAGTCGCTGAAGTCGACCTGACGGTGAAACCAGATGGAATGGTTGGCCGAGGCGGCGAAAATGCGGTCGAATCCCCAGGAAAGACCGTGCGTGGTGATGACGGAGTCCAGCACCGTGGTGTCCGAGGAGTACACCATGGTCGCGGTGTGCAGGACCGGGTCGTCGGGAAGCTTGCCCAGCGCCTTGACCCAGACCCGATTGTGGGGCAGCCGCTCCCCTTTCGTCCGCATCACCCACGCCGGGTCGTTGGTGTAGCGCCATTCGATGGGCTGCAGCGCGTTGACGAAGTGCGGCACGGTCTCTTCGTAGCCGCGCAGCAGTTCGCCGATCGTGGGTTGGGTCTCCGGGTCGGCCACCCGTGGCGGGTCGACGCCGTGCTCGAGTCCGCGGCCACCGGCCATGTAGGAGATCAGTGCCGAGGACAGCAGCGTGCCGTCCTGCACCGCGTCGACGCGGCGGTTGGCGAACCGCCGCTCGTCGCGCAGCCGGGTGACGCGGTATTCGATATCCTTGCCGGTGTCGCCGCCGTTGATGAAATGCACCGAGAGCGCGCTGGGGGGCAGGTCGTCGCGAATCAGGCTGCGGCTGCTGGCCACAAACGACTGCGACATGAGCTGTCCGCCGAACGTTCGCATCGGATTCTTGCTGGGATGCGATCCGACGAACAGATCGTCGGCGACGCGCCGGAGGTCCAGCGTCGCCAGCAGCTCCTCGAAGTCGGCCGTGGTGTTCGGCTCCTGGGATTCAGCGCCGGCTGGCACGAGTTCTCCTCTGGTTCGATGCGCCCGCCCGTTTCTCAGGCCGCGCAGCGGCCCGTGTCGTCGCCGGGCGGGCTAGACGTCGTCCTCGCCGATCCGGTGCACGTGGATCAGGTTGGTTGACCCTACTGTGCCAGGTGGCGCGCCGGCGACGATCACCACCAGGTCACCACGCCGGTACCGACCGAGTTCCAGCAGCGACTTGTCCACCTGGCGGATCATGCCGTCGGTGGAGGTCATCATCGGCACGATGAACGTCTCGGTGCCCCAGGTCATGGCCAGCTGGCTGCGCACCTCCGGCCATGCCGTGAAGGCCAGCAGTGGCAGCGGGGTGTGCAGCCGCGCCAGCCGCTTGACGGTGTCGCCGGACTGGGTGAACGCGACCAGCGCCTTGGCGTCCAGGCGTTCGCCGATGTCGCGGGCCGCATACGAGATCACCCCGCGTTTGGTGCGGGGCACGTGGGTGAGCGGCGGGCGGCCGTGGAGTTGTCCTCGACCGCGCAGATGATGCGCGCCATGGTCCGCACGGCCGCCAGCGGGTATTTGCCCACCGAGGTCTCCCCGGACAGCATCACGGCGTCGGCGCCGTCCAGCACGGCGTTGGCGACGTCGGAGGCCTCGGCCCGGGTCGGCCGTGAGTTCTCGATCATCGAATCGAGCATCTGGGTTGCCACGATGACGGGTTTGGCGTTTTCCCGGGCCATCTGGATGGCCCGCTTCTGCACCAGCGGAACCTCTTCCAGGGGAAGTTCGACACCGAGGTCGCCGCGGGCCACCATGATGGCGTCGAAGGCCAGCACGATGGCTTCCAGGTTGTCGACGGCCTCCGGCTTTTCCAGTTTGGCGATCACGGGCACCCGCCGGCCGACGCGGTCCATCACCTCGTGCACCAGCTCGACGTCGGAGGGCGAACGCACGAAGGACAGCGCGACCAGGTCGACGCCCAGCTGGAGCGCGAAGGTGAGGTCCTCGATGTCCTTGTCGGACAAGGCCGGTGCGGAGACGTTCATGCCCGGCAGCGAGATGCCCTTGTTGTTGCTGACCGGGCCGCCCTCGACCACGGTGCAGATGACGTCGTCGCCCTCGATGCCGTCGACCACCAGGCCGACCTTGCCGTCGTCGACCAGGACCCGGTCCCCGACCGCGGCGTCCTGGGCCAGTTGTTTGTAGGTGGTCGACACCCGGTCGTGGCTGCCTTCGCAGTCGGCGACGGTGATGCGGACCGTTTCGCCGTCGGCCCAGTAGGTGGGCCCGGTGGCAAAGCGCCCCAGGCGGATCTTGGGGCCCTGCAGATCGGCGAGCACGCCGACGGCGCGGCCGGTGGCGTCGGAGGCCACCCGCACCCGTTCGTAGGCGGCTTTGTGGTCGGCGTAGTCGCCGTGGCTGAAGTTCAGTCGGGCGACGTCCATTCCGGCCTCGACCAGCGCCAAAATCAACTCGTCCGAATTGGTCGCCGGGCCAAGGGTGCAGACGATCTTCCCGCGTCTACTCACGCCGACCCAGCATAGTCGTGTGCCCGCGTCCCGGCCCGCACATAACGCACGGCGCGCAGTGTGCTGTTACCCACCGAGAACAGTCGGAAACAGGGGGAAGGCGGGCAGGTTACGCAGCACTGTCCACACCAGGGTGGCGACGACGACCGCCGGCACCGCCGCCGCGGGCAGCGATCGCCGGCCGCGGGCGCGCCGAATCAGCAGGAACGCGGCCAGCGTCGGGACGGCGGCCAGCAGGAAGACGTTGTCGTGGACGGCGGCCCATAGCTCGCCGTGCAGCAGGTCGTGTGTCATACGCAGGCCGCCGCAGAACGGGCAATTCCAGCCGGTGAGCCATTTGAACGGACACGGCGGGTAGATCGACGCCGGATCGTGCGGGTCGGCCAGCCCGATGTAGCCGAGCGCGCCGCTGAGTGCCACGGCCGTCCCGGCCGCGACGTGGCGGCGATGACGGCCACCGCGCGCGAGCGGCTGGGATGGCATCACCTGCCCAGCATGCCAGATCGACGCCGGGTCATTGCCTGCCGCTAGCGGCCCGAGAGCCGGTCGCGCAGTCGCGCACCCCAGCGCCGTTTCGTTTCCGGCTGCTGCGGGGCGGTTTCGGGTTCCTCGGCGACGGGTTGCTCGGGCGCTTCGCCGGATTCCTCTTCGGGCTCTTCGCCGGAATCCGCTTCGGGCTCTTCGGTTTCCGGCTCTTCGGGCTCTTCAGCTTCTGGCGCTTCAGGTTCCTCGGCTTCCGGCTCGCCCGCCTCTTCGGCCGCTTCCGTTTCCTCGGATTCCGGCTCTTCGGCCGCTTCCGCTTCCGTTTCTTCGGATTCCGGCTCTTCGGCCTCTTCGGCCGCTTCCGTTTCTTCGGATTCCGGCTTCTCGACGTCCGGCTCCGCCGATTCTTCGGGCCGCTGCGCCGTCGCGTCGGCGCCGGCGGCTTCGGCGCCGTCCGCCGGCGCCGCCACACCCTCGGTCGCCGCCTCGGTCGTCGCCGCCACCGTCGCCGGCTCGGGCTCGGCGGGTTCCTCCTCGACGTATTGGTTGCCGCGCATGCTCTCCGGATCCTCGCGGCCCTTCGGCGCCGCCATCAGATACACCACGGCCCCGATGAACACGAACGTCGAGGTGAACGAATTGATCCGGATGCCGGCGATGTGGGTGGCGGTGTCGTCACGCAACAGCTCCACACAGAAGCGGCCCACGCAGTAGCCGGCCACATACAGCGCGAACAGCCGGCCGTGGCCCAGCGTCAGCCGTCGATCCGCGTACAGCAGCGCGACGAAAATCAAAAGATTCCACAGCAATTCGTACAGGAACGTCGGCTGCACCACCAGCGCGACCTGGCCCGTCGAGACGCCGTCCAGCGAATGCGGGTCGATGTATCCCGACGGGTCACGCCGGTAGAAGATCTCCAGGCCCCAGGGCAGGGTGGTTTCGCGGCCGTAGAGCTCCTGATTGAAGTAGTTGCCGAGCCGGCCGATGGCCTGCGCCAGAATGATGCCCGGCGCCAAGGCGTCCGCGAACGCCGGCAGCGGAATCCCATGTCGCCGGCACCCGATCCAGGCGCCGACCGCGCCGAGCGCCACCGCGCCCCAAATGCCCAGGCCGCCGTCCCAGATCCGCACCGCCGCACCGAATCCGGCGCCGCCGGGGCCCCAGTAGGTTCGCCAGTCGGTGGCCAGGTGATAGAGCCGCCCACCGACCAACCCGAACGGCACCGTCCACAACGCGATGTCATAGATGACGCCGCGTTCGCCGCCGCGCGCCTCCCAGCGGCGGTCACCGATCAGCAGCGCCGCCACGATCCCTGCGATGATGAACAACGCGTAGGCCCGGATCGGCACCGGTCCCAGATGCCAGACGCCCTGCGGCGGGCTGGGGAAATAGGCGAGCAGCTTGGTCACGAGGCGGCCGCCCTCTGCCGAACACCGGCGGCGAGTTCTTCAGTCAGCGCACGCAATGCGGTCAAACCTCCGTCCCCCAGCGCCGACACCAGCGCCGACCCGACGATGACACCGTCGGCGTAGCCGCCGATCTGGGCGGCTTGCTCGCGCGAGCGCACCCCGAGCCCGACCCCGACGGGTATGTCCGAGATCTCCCTGACCCTGCTCACCAGCTCCGGCGCGGCATGCGACACCGCGTCGCGCGCCCCGGTGACGCCCATCGTCGAAGCCGCATAGACGAATCCGCGCGACGCCTCGACCGTCAGCGCCAACCGCTGCGGCGTCGACGACGGCGCCACCAGGAAGATCCGGTCCAGCCCGTGCCGCTCGGAGGCCGCCAGCCACTGCCCGGCTTCGTCGGGGATGAGGTCGGGCGTGATCAGGCCGTAGCCGCCGGCCGCGGCCAGGTCGCGGGCGAACGCGTCGACCCCGTAGCGCAGCACCGGGTTCCAGTAGGTCATCACCACCGCGCGCCCGCCCGCCGCGCTGATCGCCTCGACCGCGGCCAGTGTGTCGCGCACCCGCACGCCGCCGCGCAGCGCGGCCTCAGTGGCCCGGGCGATGGTCGGGCCGTCCATCCCCGGATCCGAGTACGGCACCCCGACTTCGACGATGTCGCAACCCGATTCGACCAGCGCCACCATCGCCTGCACCGAGGTCGGCACGTCCGGGTAACCGGTGGGCAGGTAACCGATCAGCGCCGCCCGATCGTCGTCGCGGCACGCCTCGAAGATCGGCGACAGCCGGCTCGCCTGGCTCTGCTTGACGGTCATCGGTCGCTGGACCCCAACAGCCCGAACCACTTTGCCGCCGTCTCGACGTCCTTGTCCCCGCGCCCGGACAGGTTCACCACGATGATCGCGCCGCGACCCAGCTCGGGCCCCAACTTCAGCGCACCCGCCACGGCGTGCGCGGACTCGATGGCCGGGATGATCCCCTCGGTGCGGCACAGCACCCGAAACGCGTCCATCGCCTCGGCATCGGTGATCGGACGGTATTCGGCACGGCCGGTCTCGCGCAGATACGCATGTTCTGGACCGACTCCGGGATAGTCGAGACCCGCTGAGATGGAATGGGATTCGATGGTCTGCCCGTCTTCGTCCTGCAGCAGGTAGGAGAACGACCCCTGGAACGCCCCGGGCGAGCCGCCGCTGAAAGTCGCGGCGTGCCTTCCGGTTTCGACGCCGTCACCGGCCGCCTCGAATCCCACCAGCCGCACGCCGGGGTCGTCGATGAACGGATGGAAGATCCCGATGGCGTTGGAGCCGCCGCCGATGCAGGCCACCACCGCGTCGGGCAGCCGGCCCGCCTGCGCCTGGATCTGGGCGCGGGCCTCCAGCCCGATGATGCGCTGGAAATCGCGGACCATGGCCGGAAAGGGATGCGGCCCGGCCGCGGTGCCGAAGCAGTAGAACGTGTTGTCGGCGTTGGTGACCCAGTCCCGGAAGGCTTCGTTGATGGCGTCCTTGAGCGTTTTCGAACCGCTCTGCACCGAGACGACCGTCGCACCCAGCAGGCGCATCCGCGCCACGTTGAGCGCCTGGCGCTCGGTGTCCACCGCGCCCATGTAGATCACGCATTCCAGGCCCAGCAGGGCGCAGGCCGTGGCGGTGGCCACGCCGTGCTGGCCGGCCCCGGTCTCGGCGATCACCCGCTTCTTGCCCATCCGCTGGGCCAGCAACGCCTGACCGAGCACGTTGTTGATCTTGTGAGAACCGGTGTGGTTCAAGTCTTCTCGCTTGAGGAAGATCCGCGCGCCGGCCTGCTCGGACAGCCGCGCGGCCTCGTACAACGGCGACGGCCGCCCCGCGTAGTTCGCCTGCAGATAGTCCAGCGTGTCCAGGAAGTCCTGGTTGACGCGCTCCTTCTCGTAGGCGGTGGTGACCTCTTCGATGACGGCCATCAGCGCCTCCGCGACGTAACGGCCGCCGTACACGCCGAAATGCCCACCGGCGTCGGGTTCGTGACGGGTGGGTTCGGCGATCGCTGCGCTCGGAAGCGGAAGGTCCGGACGGGTCCGGGGGGAGATGTCCACCGTCACCAGGGCTCTACGCGGGGATGGCTCATCGGGTTCAACGTTTCGGCGGGGCGGCTCTTCACTGACGTGAGCGGTTAGCGAGCCGGTTTCGGACAGGACGGATGGGTGCCCGCGGTAACCAGGTCGGCGACCGCGGCGCGCGGGTCACCGCTTTTCACCAGGCCCTCGCCCACCAGGACGGCGTCGGCGCCCGCGCCGGCATACGCCAGCAGGTCGCCGGTGCCGCGCACGCCGGACTCGGCGATCCGGATCACGTTGCTGGGCAAGCCGGGAGCGATGCGGGCGAAGCAATCCCGGTCCACCTCCAGCGTCGCCAGATCGCGGGCGTTGACGCCGATCACCTTGGCGCCGGCCCGCAGCGCCCGGTCGGCTTCTTCCTCGGTGTGCACCTCGACGAGCGCGGTCATGCCCAGCGATTCGGTGCGGTCCAGCATCGACACCAGCGCCGACTGCTCCAGCGCGGCCACGATGAGCAGCAGCATGTCGGCGCCGTGCGCACGCGCCTCGTGGATCTGATACGGCTGCACCACAAAGTCTTTGCGCAGCACCGGGATGGAGACCGCGGCCCGGACCGCGTCCAGGTCGTCGAGCGAGCCGTGAAAACGCCGCTCCTCGGTCAACACGCTGATGATGCGGGCGCCGCCGTCTTCGTAGGCGCGGGCCAGTTTGGCCGGATCGGCGATGGTCGCCAGGGAACCCGCCGACGGGCTGGCGCGCTTGACTTCGGCGATGACGCCGATTCCGGGCTCGCGCAACGCGGCCATCACGTCGAGTGGCGGTGGCGCGGCGGCCGCGGCGGCTTTGATCTCCGACAGGCTGATCAGGGCTTCGCGCGCGGCAACGTCGGCCCGGACTCCTTCGAGGATGGAGTCAAGCACGGTAGCCGGACTCATGCCTGTCGTTTCCCTTCGCCCTGTCGCCCGCCGTCATCCCACGGCCACTTCGTTGTTCCCCAGCCGATTGCGACGACGTCAATGAAGGGTAGCGGCCCGCGGCTCGCGTCCCGTCACCGACCCTCGGTGTCGGACCCACTGGGTCGATCGGTCGGGTCGCGCCCCTCGTCAAGGGCGTCCCAGATCATCCGCTCCGACATTTCCGGCGTCTCCGGCTGCTCCAGCATCGCTCCGTCGGCCGCGTTACGTCGCGTAATCGAGCGGCGCGTCGCCGGTGTCGCGTACTTCATTGCGCTCGACCGGGCCGACTTCGGGTCCGACGCGGAACGCATCAGCAGCACGGCGGCGATCAGCGTGAGCGCGGCGACGGCCACCGTGATCCCGGCGCCCAGGTACCGCCGCTCGCTGCCGACCAGCGACATCACCGACAGGTGCGCCAGCTCGGTGCCACGCATCGCGACGTCGGGCACCGCCCACAGGCTGACGCCCAGGTAGCCGACCGCCAGGCTGGCCACCGCCAGCAGGCCGGCCAGCGCGCGCAGCAGCCACCCGCGCACCGCGATCGCGGCGACCGCGGCGGCCAGCAGCAGCAACGCCAGCGGCAGCAACGCCGTCGACCACGTCCCGCCGGACAGGGTCACCGCCTTGGGCGGCCCCAGCCCGTCGAACGAGCGGATCACCACCCACGGCAGGCGCGCGGCCACCCACAACCCCACGGCCGCGATCACCAGCAGCAGCTGGGCGATCCGGATCAACCAGCGGCCGTCCAGCCTCCGCGCGCGGGCCTCGGTCATCGCCGCGCACCCGGTTCGGTCAGCGTCTCGGCGGCCGCGATCGCGCCGAGCACCGCGCGCGCCTTGTTGGTGGCCTCGGTGTATTCGTAGGGGCCGTTGGAGTCCGCCACCACCCCGCCACCGGATTGCACGTAGGCGGTGCCGCCGCGCATCAGCGCGGTGCGGATGGCGATGGCGAAGTCCGCGTTGCCGGCGAAGTCCAGGTAGCCGACCACGCCGCCGTAGAGGCCGCGGCGCGTCTTCTCCACCTCTTCGATCAGCTCCATCGCCCGCACCTTCGGCGCACCCGATAGGGTGCCGGCCGGGAAGCAGGCCGTCACCGCGTCCAGGGCGGTCCTGCCCGCGTCGAGCACGCCGGTCACCGTCGAGACCAGATGCATGACGTGGCTGTAGCGCTCGATGTGGCTGTAGTCGTCGACCCGGACGGTGCCCGGCGCGCACACCCGGCCCAGATCGTTGCGGCCCAGATCGACCAGCATCAGATGCTCGGCGCGTTCCTTCTCGTCGGCCAGCAGCTCCTTTTCCAGCAGCTGGTCCTCTTCGTCGGTCTGCCCGCGCCACCGGGTCCCGGCGATCGGGTGGGTGGTCGCGACGCCGTCGGCCACCGTGACCAGAGCCTCCGGGCTGGACCCGACGATCGAAAAGTCCGTTCCCCCAGCATCATTCGGTACATGCAGCAGATACATGTAGGGGCTGGGGTTGGTGACCCGCAACATCCGGTACACGTCGATCGGGTCGACGTCGGTGTCCATTTCGAACCGCTGCGAGGGCACCACCTGAAACGCCTCACCGGCGGCGATCTGCTCGACGAGGTAGTCGACGATCTTGCCGTACTCCTCGACGCTGCGCTGCGCGCGGTAGCGCGGCTCGGGCCGCTCGAAGGTGGCCACGGTGGAGGCCAGCGGCTGGCCCAGCGCGGCGGTCATCACGTCCAGCCGGGCGACGGCGTCGTCGTAGGCCTCGTCGACCCGTTCGTCGGTCCCGTTCCAGTTCACCGCGTTGGCGATCAGCGTGATGGTGCCCTCGTGGTGGTCGACGGCCGCCAGATCGGTGGCCAGCAGCAGCAGCATGTCCGGCAGGCCCAGGTCGTCGACGGCCAGCTCGGGCAGCCGCTCCAGGCGCCGCACCAGGTCGTAGGCGAAGAAGCCGACCATGCCGCCCGACAACGGCGGCAGCCCGCTCAGCGGCCCGGTGGCCAGCAGGTCCAGGGTGGCGCGCAGCGCCTGCAGCGGATCGCCGCCGGTCGGTGCGTCCTGCGGCACCACCCCCAGCCAGCCGGCTTCCCCGTCGCGCACGGTCAGCGCCGACGGCGACCCGGCGCCGATGAACGACCACCGCGACCAGGACCGGCCGTGCTCGGCCGACTCCAGCAGGAAGGTGCCCGGGCGGTTGGCGGCGAGTTTGCGGTAGGCCGACAGCGGCGTCTCGCTGTCGGCCAGCACCTTGCGGGTCACCGGGACCACGCGGTGCTCGGCCGCCAGCTGGCGGAAATCCTCTCGTGAGGTCGTCGCGGCGAGGTGGGCGTGCACCGACCCATCCTCCCAGACGCGGCCCGGTGGCTCGGCCCGCCCGCGGCCCGGTGGCTCGGCCCGCCCGCGGATGTAACGCCACGGCGAATTCGCGGCCCATTTTCCGCCGTGGCGTTACGACCGGCGGCGGCGCGCGTAGCGTGTCGCCCATGAAACCTGGTGACACCGTCGCGGACTTCGAACTGCCCGACCAGACGGGAACGCCGCGCAAGCTCAGCGACCTGCTCGCCGCGGGGCCCGTCGTCCTGTTCTTCTACCCGGCGGCGATGACGCCCGGGTGCACCAAGGAGGCGTGTCACTTCCGCGACCTGGCCGCCGAGTTCGCCGCCGTCGGCGCCAACCGGGTGGGCATCAGCGCCGACCCGGTGGACAAGCAGGCCAAGTTCGCCGACCTGCAGAAGTTCGACTATCCGCTGCTGTCGGATACCGACGGCGCGGTGGCCGCCCAGTTCGGCGTCAAGCGCGGACTGCTGAGCAAACTGCTGCCGGTCAAGCGCACCACATTCGTCATCGACACCGACCGCACCGTGCTCGACGTGATCTCCAGCGAGTTCAACATGGACACCCACGCCGACAAGGCGCTGGCCACGCTGCGCGCCCGGGCCTGACCGTCACGGGCTGACCGCCAGGAAGACGTAGGCGGCCAGCAGCACCAGATGCACCTCGCCCTGCAGCCGGGTGGCCCGACCGGGCACGACGGTCAGCACGCTGATCACCACGGTCAGGGCCAGCAACACCAGCTGGATGGCGCCCAGCCCGAGCACCAGCGGACCCTTCAGCCAGATCGAGGCCAGCGCGATCGCCGGGATGGTGAGCCCGATGCTGGCCATCGCCGAGCCGTAGGCCAGGTTCAGGCTGATCTGGATGCGGCCCTGGCGGGCGGCCCGCACGGCCGCCAGGGTCTCGGGCAGCAGCACCAGCGCCGCGATGATCACACCCACGAACGTCTGCGGGAAGCCCACCGCGGTGACCGCCCGCTCGACGGCCGGTGACTCCTCCTCGGCCAGCCCCACCACCGCCACCAGCGCACACAGCAGCAGCACCAGGCTGACCAGCGCCTCGCGGGTGCTGGGCGGATCCGCGTGGCTCTCGTCCTCGAACAGGCTCTTCTGCCCCTTCTGCGCGATCGGCAGGAAGAAGTCGCGGTGTCGCACCGTCTGGGTGAACACGAACAGCAGGTAGACCAGCAGCGAGGCGACCGCGGCGAAGGTGAGCTGGCCGGGCGAGAACTCCTTGCCCACCTGGGTGGTGGTGAACGCCGGCAGCACCAGGCTCAGCGTCGCCAGGGTGGTCAGCGTGGCCAGCGCGGCGCCGCTGCCCTCGGCGTTGAACAACGTGACGCCGTAGCGGCGCGACCCGAGCAGCAGCGACAGCCCGGCGATGCCGTTGGTGGTGATCATCAGCGCGGCGAACGCCGTGTCCCGGGCCAGGGTCGCCGTCTCGTTGCCGCCGGACGCCATCAGCTCGACGATCAGCGCCACTTCGATGATGGTCACCGCGGCCGCGAGCACCAGCGACCCGAACGGCTCGCCGATCCGGTGCGCGACCACCTCGGCGTGATGCACCGCGGCCACCACCCCGCCGATCAGGAACAGCGCGGCCAGCGCGACCAGCACCGGCCCCAGTCGCTCGCCCCAGATCAATGCCAGCACGACGACGGCGAGCACCGGCACCACCACGGTCCAGGACAACACGTTCCGGGACAACCATTTCGACATTGCGTGCCATTCTCGTCCAAGTGATGCGCCGACGCCCCCGGAAGTGACTCCCGACACGCTGGTCAGGCGCCGGGCTCGACCTGCCGCCGGCCTGACCCCGCCCTAGTCCTGCGGGTGCAGCAGCACGTCGGTGTCGAAGCAGCTGTGGTCGCCGGTGTGGCAGGCGCCGCCGACCTGATCGACGGTCAACAACACGGTGTCGCCGTCGCAGTCCAGCCGCACCGAGTGGACGTACTGGGTGTGCCCCGACGTCTCCCCCTTGACCCACTGCTGGCCGCGTGAGCGCGAATAATAGGTTGCCTCACGGGTTTCCAGCGTGCGGGCCAATGCCGCGTCGTCCATCCAGGCGACCATCAGCACGTCCTTGCTGCCGCGCTCCTGCACCACCGCCGTGACTAGGCCGTCGGCGTTGCGCTTCAGCCGAGCGGCGATCTGCGGGTCGAGCGTCATCGCACCATCCTCACCGGTATGCCCGCCTCGGCCATGGCGGCCTTGACCTGTCCGATGGTCAGCTCCCGGAAGTGGAAAACGCTGGCCGCCAACACCGCGTCGGCCCCGGCCTCGATCGCGGGCGCGAAGTGTTCGGCCGCCCCGGCGCCGCCGCTGGCGATCACCGGCACGGTGACCGCGGACCGCACCGCCTGCAGCATCTCCAGGTCGAACCCGGCCTTGGTGCCGTCGGCGTCCATCGAGTTCAGCAGGATCTCCCCCACGCCCAGATCGGCTCCGCGGGAAGCCCATTCGACGGCATCGATGCCGGTGCCACGTCGCCCGCCGTGGGTGGTGACCTCCCAGCCCGACGGGGTGGGCACCGCGCCCGGCGGCACCGTGCGGGCGTCCACGGACAACACGATGCACTGGGAGCCGAACTGCCGCGCCATCTCCTCGAGCAGCTCGGGGCGCGCGATCGCGGCGGTGTTGACGGAGACCTTGTCGGCTCCGGCCCGCAGCAGCACGTCGACGTCGGCCACCGTGCGCACCCCGCCGCCGACGGTGAGCGGAATGAAGACCTGTTCGGCGGTGCGGCGCACCACGTCCAGCATGGTGGCGCGGCCCGACGACGACGCGGTCACGTCGAGGAAGGTGAGCTCGTCAGCGCCCTCGGCGTCGTAGACAGCCGCAAGTTCGACGGGATCGCCTGCGTCCCTAAGGTTTTCGAAGTTGACGCCCTTGACCACCCGCCCGTCGTCGACGTCCAGGCAGGGGATCACGCGTACCGCCAGGCCGGTGGAGTTCGGGCTCATCTCAGTAGTCCTCCGGTCGGCCGATATTGCCCAGGATGTCCAGGATCTCGGCGTGCGCGCCGGGTCCGGCGGCCAGCGCCGAATCCGAGGCCGGGGTCCACGGCCGCCCGGCCAGGTCGGTCACCACGCCGCCGGCGGCCCGCACCAGCGCCACCCCGGCGGCGTGGTCCCACACGTGCCCGCCGAAACTGACCGCCGCGCCCAATATCCCGTCGGCGACATAGGCCAGATCCAGGCCGGTGGAGCCGTGCATGCGCAACCGGGACGAGACCCGGCTGAGGTTTTCCAGCACCGCCATCCGGTAGCGCCCCGGGAACCGGCCGCGGGCGTCCGCGCTGAACGATCCGGCCCCGACCAGGGCGTCGGCCAGGTCGATGGAAGTCAGTGGCGGACGCGGGTTTCCGTTCTTGCGCAGCGGGCCGCCGGTCACCGCGGTGTAGCGCTGGTCGAGGAACGGCAACCAGGTCAGCCCGGCCACCGGGTCGCCGTGGTGCAGCAGGGCCAGCAGGATCCCGGCCATCGGGGACCCGGCCGCGTAGTTGAACGTGCCGTCCACCGGGTCGAGCACCCACACCCATTCCGAGTCGACGGCCGAACCGCCGAACTCCTCGCCGTGCACCCCGATACCGGTGGCCTCCACCAGCGCGGCGACCACCTGCCGCTCGATGGCGAGGTCGACGTCGGTGGCAAAGTCGTTGCCCTTCTTGCGGACCGCGGAGTCGGCACGATGACCGGCGAGGAAGGGCTTCGAGGCGTCGTCGAGGATCGCCGACGCCCGCGCCACCAACGCGTCCAGGTCCATGCGGCGTTACTCCGCGACCGCGGCCAGCGCCTGGGGCAGGGTGAATCGCCCGGCGTAGAGGGCCTTGCCGACGATGGCGCCCTCGACCCCGCGGCCGGTGAGCGTGGCGATGGCACGCAGGTCGTCCAGGCTGGACACCCCGCCGGAGGCGATCACCGGGGCGTCGGTGCGGTCGGCCACCGCGCCCAGCAGGTCCAGGTTCGGGCCGCCCAGCGTGCCGTCCTTGGTGACGTCAGTAACCACGTACCGCGAACAGCCTTGCCGCTCAAGGCGTTCCAGCACCTCCCACAGGTCGCCACCATCGGTTTCCCAGCCGCGGCCGCGCAGCCGGTGCTGCCCGTCGAGGATCTGGACGTCCAGCCCGACGGCGACCTTGTCGCCGTGCTCGCCGATCGCCCGGGCGCACCACTGCGGGTTCTCCAGCGCCGCGGTGCCCAGGTTCACCCGGGCGCAGCCGGTGGCCAGCGCCGCGGCCAGCGAATCGTCGTCGCGAATCCCGCCGGACAGCTCCACCTGCACGTCCAGCTTCCCGACCACCTCGGCGAGCAGCTCGCGGTTGGACCCGCGTCCGAACGCCGCGTCCAGGTCCACCAGATGGATCCATTCCGCGCCGTCGCGCTGCCAGCCCAGCGCGGCGTCCAGCGCCGAGCCGTATTCGGTTTCACTGCCCGCCTTGCCCTGTACCAAACGCACGGCGCGGCCGTCGACCACGTCGACCGCGGGCAACAAGATCAACACATTCCCTCCTGAGCTGCTTTTCACAGGCGCTCAATCCAATTGCGCAGCACGGCCGCGCCGGCATCCCCGCTCTTCTCCGGGTGAAACTGCGTGGCCGACAGCGGGCCGTCCTCGACCGCGGCCAGAAACGGCCCCTCGTGGCGCGACCAGGTCAGCACCGCCTCGGGCGAACCCTCCCACTGTTGGGCGGCGTAGGAGTGCACGAAGTAAAACCGGGTGTCGGCGTCGAGGCCGCGGAACAGCACGCTGCCCGGCCCGGATTCGACCACGTTCCAGCCCATGTGCGGGATTACCGGCGCCTGCAGGCGTGTCACCGATCCCGGCCACTGCCCGCATCCGGAGGTCTCCACCGAGAATTCGACGCCGCGGGCGAACAGGATCTGCATCCCGACGCACACGCCCAGCACCGGACGCCCCGCGGCGACCCGCTCGGCGATGATGCGGTCCCCGCCGATCTTGCGCAGCCCGGTCATGCATGCCTCGTAGGCGCCGACGCCGGGCACCACCAGTCCGTCGGCGGCCGCGGCGGCGTCGGCGTCGGCGGTCACCTGCACCGAGGCGCCGACCCGCTCCAGCGCGCGCTGCGCCGACCGCAGGTTGCCCGAGCCGTAGTCGAGGACAACAACCGATTTACTTGTCACAGAACACCTTTGGTGGACGGCACGTCCGACACCCGCGGGTCGGGCTCGACGGCCTGACGCAGCGCACGGGCCACCGCCTTGTACTGCGCTTCGGTGATGTGGTGCGGGTCGCGCCCGTAGAGCACCCGCACGTGCAGCGCGATGCGGGCGTTCATCGCCAGCGACTCGAACACGTGCCGGTTGATGACGGTGTGGTAGGGCACCGAGCTGCCGGCGATCGTGGTGTGCTGCAGGTGATCCGGCTCGCCGCTGTGCACGCAGTAGGGCCGGCCGGACACGTCGACGGCGGCGTGGGCCAGCGTCTCGTCCATCGGGATGAAGGCGTCACCGAAGCGGCGGATGCCCCGCTTGTCGCCGAGCGCCTGGCCCAGCGCGGTGCCCAGCGCGATGGCGGTGTCCTCGATGGTGTGGTGTGCCTCGATCTCGACGTCGCCCGTGGTGCGCACGGTCAGGTCGAAGCTGGCGTGGCTGCCCAGTGCGGTGAGCATGTGGTCGTAGAACGGCACACCGGTCTCCACGTCGACCCGGCCGGTGCCGTCCAGGTCGAGTTCGATGACGATGTCGGATTCCTTGGTGCGGCGCTCGATTCGCGCGCGACGGGCAGCTTGCACGGCGGTCATGGGGCTCCTAACACACGGTCGCGACCCGCTGCGCGCGGCTCGGCTGCGCTTGCGATCGCTCCTACGTTGACGGGGGCCAGCTCGGTGGCGGCGAGTTGGGCGCTGGCCCGCAGGAAGGCGTCGTTCTCCTCGGCCAGGCCAGTGGTGGCCCGCAGGTAGCCGGGGATGCCGACGTCGCGGATCAGCACGCCGGCATCCAGGTAGCGCTGCCAGCTGGCCGGCGCATCGGTGAACTCGCCGAACAGCACGAAGTTGGCGTCGCTGGGAATGACTCGAAAACCCATGCCGGTCAAGGCCGTTGACACGCGTTCGCGTTCGGCGATCAGCGCGGCGACGCTGCCCAGCGTGTCGTCGGCGTGCCGCAGCGCGGCCCGGGCGGCGGCCTGGGTCACCGACGACAGGTGGTAGGGCAACCGCACCAGCAGCATCGCCTCGATCACCGCCGGTGTGGCGATCAGGTAGCCGAGCCGGCCGCCGGCGAAGGCGAACGCCTTGCTCATGGTGCGGGTGACGACGAGCTTGGTCGGATACTCGCCCACAAGCTGCACCGCGCTGGGCTGTGACGAGAACTCGCCGTACGCCTCGTCCACGATCACGATGCCCGGCGCCGCGTCGAGCAGCCGGCGCAGGCCGGACAGCGAAACGCTCTGCCCGGACGGGTTGTTCGGGCTGGCGACGAACACCACGTCGGGCGTGCGCTCGGTCACGGCGGCCACCGCGGCGTCGACGTCCAGGCTGAAGTCGTCGGCCCGGGCGGCCTGCAGCCATTCGGTGCGGGTGCCGTCGGAGATGATGGGGTGCATCGAGTAGGACGGAACGAACCCGATGGCGCTGCGTCCGGGGCCGCCGAACGCCTGCAGCAGCTGCTGCAGGATCTCGTTGGAACCGTTTGCCGCCCAGAGGTTTTCGACTCCCAGTTGGACGCCGGTCTGGGCGGTGAGGTAGCGGGCCAGGTCGCTGCGCAGCTGCACCGCGTCCCGGTCGGGGTAGCGGTGCAGGTCCGCGGCGGCCCGCGCCACCGAGCGCACCACGTCGTCCACCAGCGCCCGGCTGGGCGGGTGCGGGTTCTCGTTGGTGTTCAGCCGCACCGGGACCGCCAATTGCGGTGCGCCGTAAGGCGATTTGCCGCGCAGGTCATCGCGCAGCGGCAGGTCGTCCAGCGTGGGTTGGGGAGTGGCCCGCTGGCCGGTCACCGCTCGAACCTCCGCCGTATCGCCTCGCCGTGCGCCGGCAGGTCTTCGGCCTGCGCCAGGGTGATCACGTGCCCGGACACGTCTTTCAGCGCCGCCTCGGTGTAGTCGACGACGTGGATGCCGCGCAAGAAGGTCTGCACCGACAGGCCGCTGGAATGGCGGGCGCTGCCCGCGGTGGGCAGGACGTGATTGGAGCCGGCGCAGTAGTCGCCCAGGCTGACCGGCGAGTATGGGCCGACGAAAACGGCTCCGGCCGCGCGGATCCGGCCGGCCACGGCCGCCGCGTCGGCGGTCTGGATCTCCAGGTGCTCGGCGGCGTAGGCGTTGACGACCGTGATCCCGGCGTCCAGGTCGTCGACCAGGATGATCGCCGACTGGCGTCCGCCCAGCGCGGCGGTCACCCGCTCGCGGTGCACGGTGGTCGGCAGCTGGGCGGCCAGTTCCGCGTCGGTGGCCGCGGCCAGCTCCTCGCTGGGGGTGACCAGCACGCTGCCGGCCATCTCGTCGTGCTCGGCCTGGCTGATCAGGTCGGCGGCCACGTGCGCGGGGTCGGCGGTGTGGTCGGCCAGGATCGCGATCTCGGTCGGCCCGGCCTCGGCGTCGATGCCGACCCGCGACCGGCACAGCCGCTTGGCGGCGGTGACGTAGATGTTGCCCGGCCCGGTGATCATGTCGACCGGCACCAGCTCGGCGTCTGCCCCCGGCGACGATGCGGATCGTGCGCGATCCGAGGAGAAGCCGGGCCATTCGGCCCCGGTATCGGTCCCGCCGTAGGCCAGCAGCGCCACCGCCTGCGCGCCGCCGACCGCCCACACCTCGTCGACGCCCAGCAGCCGGGCCGCGGCAAGGATGGTCGGATGCGGCAGCCCGTCGAACTGGGCCTGCGGCGGGCTGGCCACCACCAGCGACGCGACGCCGGCGGCCTGGGCGGGCACCACGTTCATCACCACGCTGGACGGGTAGACGGCGTTGCCGCCGGGCACGTACAGGCCCACCCGCTCGACCGGCACCCAGCGCTCGGTCACCGTCGCGCCCGGTCCCAGCGTGGTGGTGACGTCGGTGCGGCGCTGGTCGGCGTGCACGGCGCGGGCGCGGTCGATCATCACCCGCAGGGCGTCGGCGACGGCCGCGTCCAGGTCGGCCAGGGCCTTGTCCAGCGCCGCCTCCGGCACCCGGACCGCCGCCGGGCGGACACCGTCGAAGGAGGCCCCGAACTCCAGCGCGGCGTCGGCGCCGCGCTCGGCCACCGCCTGCACGATGGGTCGCACCTTGGGCAGCACCGTCTCCACGTCGGCGCCGCCGCGCGGCAGCGCCGACCGCAATCGGGCAGCGGTCAGCTCGGCGCCCCGCAGGTCGATGCGGGCCATCGGTGACGCTGGGGTGGGACTCACGGTGTCCATTGTCCCAGAGGAACTCAAGTCGATATCCGGCCGGTACAGCGCCTGGATCGCGGCCGGTACAGTGCCCGTATCGAGGCCGGGATCGAGGCCCTACCCCGCGCCGACAGCACGAGCCGACCCCACGGAGCCGCCATGTCCGCCAAGGATCATCCCAACAACGCCCCGGGCGTCCCGATGGTATTTCCAGTCTGGTTTGAGAACCTTCAGGTCAAGTACCTGAATTCGGCGATCAAGCCGCTCGCGCGTTTTCTTCCCGGGACCGCGACCATCAAGCATCGTGGCCGCACGTCCGGCAAGCAGTACGAGACCGTCATCACGCCCTATCGCAAGGGCAACACCCTGGCGATCGCGCTGGGCCACGGCAAGACGAACTGGGTCAAGAACGTGCTGGCCGCCGGCGAGGCGGACGTGGTGTTCGGCCGCGACCGCTCGGTGCACCTGATCAACCCGCGGATCCTGCCGGCCGGTTCCGACGGCGCAGGCCTGCCGTTCATGGCCCGCGTCCAGCTGCGCTGGATGGGGGTTTTCGTCGCCGACATCGCCTGAGCCGATCGGCGTCGAGTGTGCACTGGTGGCGCCGACACGCCGAGAAGTCGCTACCTGGTGCTACACCGAACGCCCAGGATGCCCACTCGGGCGCCCAAGGCGCCCAGGATGCCCAACCCGCTACATGTCCAGGCCGATGTCGAGCACCCGCACCGAATGGGTCAGCGCGCCGACGGCCAGGTAATCCACCCCGGTCGCGGCGTAGTCGGCGGCGTTCTCCAGGCTGAGGCCGCCGGAGGACTCGAGCAGGACCGCGGGCGCGCGCGCGTCGCGCCGCTGCACGGCCATCTGCGTCTGCCACACCGGGAAGTTGTCCAGCAGCACCAGTTCGGGCTTTTCCGGCAGCACCTCGTCGAGCTGCTCAAGCGAGTCGACCTCCACCTCGCAGGGCAGCTCCGGCGCCGCGTCCCGCACCGCCCGCAGCGCGTCGACCACCGACCCGGCCGCCACCACGTGGTTGTCCTTGATCAGCGCGGCGTCGCCGAGACCGAGCCGGTGGTTGACGCCGCCGCCGACCCGGACCGCGTATTTCTGCAACGCCCGCAGGCCGGGCAGGGTCTTGCGGGTGTCGCGCACCTGGGCCTTGGTGCCTTGCACGGCGGCCACCCAGTGCGCCGTCGTGGTGGCGATCCCGGACAGGTGGCAGATCAGGTTCAGCATGGTGCGCTCCGCGGTCAGCAGACCGCGGGTTTCGGCCCGCACGGTCAGCAGCGACTGGCCCGGCTGCAGGTGGGCGCCGTCCTCGACGCGGTCGAGCACCTGGTAGCCGCGGGCGCCGAGCACCTCGTCCAGCACCAGCAGCGCGATGTCCACCCCGGCGATCACGCCGGGCTGCCGGGGCACCATCGACGCGGTGGCCACCGCCTCGGCGGGCACCGTCGCCAACGTGGTGACGTCGGGCCCGTAGCGCAGGTCCTCGACCAGGCCGCGCCGGATGATCTCGCGCGCCGCGGTGAGCTCGCAGTCCGAGATCATCGTCACACCACCGCCGCCAGCGCCTGCACCAGCACCGAGTTCTGGTCGTCGGCCAGTCGCAGCAGGTTGCTGCGCGCCTGCTCGGGCGCGGCCTGCGGATGCTCCTCGCGGTGGTGGCAGCCGCGGCTCTCGGTGCGGGCCAGGGCCGCGGCCGCGACCGCGCGGGCGGCGACGGCCAACGCCACGTCCTCGAAGTCGCGGCGGCCGCCGATGCTGCGGGCCGGCGCCTGCGACAGGGTGGCCGACAACCGGGTCAGCCCGGCCGCGTCGCGCACCACCGACGCGTCGCGGCTCATCGCGGCCTGCAACTCCGCGCGCGGCGGCGCGGTGTGCGCAACGGCTCGGGCGCCAGCGCGCGGGGCGGCCGGCCTCCGCCGCATGCGCGGCCGCCGCCCTGCCGGCCCGGCCCCCGACCACCAGACCTTCCAGCAGGCTGTTGGACGCCAGCCGGTTGGCGCCGTGCAGCCCGGTGCGGGCCACCTCGCCGGCGGCGAACAGGCCGGGCAGCTCGGTCCGGCCGTACACGTCGGTGACGACGCCGCCGCAGCTGTAGTGCGCCCCGGGCACCACCGGGATGGGTTGGCGCACCGGGTCGATGCCGGCGGCCCGGCAGGCCGCCGTCACGGTCGGGAACCGGTCGGCGAAGTCGAAGATGTGCCGCGCGTCCAGGTAGACGCAGGCGTCGCCGGTGGCTTTCAGCCGCGCGTCGATGGCGGCGGCGACCACGTCGCGCGGCGCCAGGTCGCCCATCGGGTGCACCCCTGCGGTCACCGAATCGCCTTGGGAATCAATCAGTTTCGCTCCCTCGCCGCGGATGGCCTCGGTGACCAGCGGGCGCCGACCGCCGCCGGCGCCGGGGGTGAAGAGCATGGTGGGATGGAACTGGATGAACTCCAGGTCGCTGACCGCGACACCGGCCCACAGGCCCAGCGCGATGCCGTCGCCGGTGGAGCCCTCCGGGTTGGTGGTCGCGCCGTAGAGGTGCCCGAGACCGCCGGAGGCCAGGATCACCGACGGCGCGCTGATGATCCCGTAGCCGTGCGGGTTGCCGACCAGCACGCCGGTGACGGCTTCGTCGCCCATGGAGCCGTCGTGCAGCACCCGCAGCGCCACGTGCCCGGTGCGGATGTCCAGCATCCGTGCGGCGTGGTCGAGCGCGCGCTGCACCTCGGCGCCGGTGGCGTCGCCGCCGGCGTGCACGATGCGGCGCCTGGAGTGCCCGCCCTCGCGGGTCAGCGCCCACTGGCCGGGGGCCGATTCGTCGAATCGCGCTCCGTCACCGACCAATTCGGAGACCGCCGCGTACCCGTCGGCCACGATCGAGTAGACCGCCTGCGGGTCGCACAGGCCCGCGCCCGCGACGACGGTGTCGGCGACATGGGCCTCGACCGAATCGTCGTTGTGCGGCAACACCACCGCGATGCCGCCCTGCGCGTAGTGGGTGGCGGTGGCCCCGCGCGCCTGGTCGGCCTTGCTCAGCACGACGACGCTGCGGCCGGCGCGGTGGGCGGCCAGCGCGGCGGCCAATCCGGCGACGCCGGTGCCGATCACGACGACGTCGGCGCTGTGTGTCCACTGGGGACGGGCGATCATTCGCCACCGCCCGGTTGGCCGATCTCGATCATGCGCTGCACGCTGCGCCGGCCGGCAGCCGCGATGCCGGGATCGACGTGCACCTCGTCGGCGCCCTCGACCAGGCAGCGCAGCAGAGCCGCCGGGGTGATCATCTTCATGTACCGGCAGGAGGCACGGTCGTTGACGGCCTGGAAATCGACTTGCGGTGCGGCCCGGCGCAATTGGTAGAGCATGCCGACCTCGGTGGCCACCAGCACCTTGCGCGCGCTGGTGGTGTTCGCGGCATCCAGCATGCCGCCGGTGGACAGGATCTTGACCCGGTCCGCGGGGAAGGCTCCCTCCCCCGCAAGGTACAAAGCCGAAGTGGCACAACCACATTCGGGATGGACGAACAGCTCGGCATCGGGGTTGGCGCGCGCCCGCTCACCCAGTTCGTCGCCGTTGATGCCGGCGTGCACGTGGCATTCGCCGGCCCACACGTGCAGGTTTTCCCGGCCCGTCATCCGGCGCACGTGCGCGCCCAGGAACTGGTCGGGGCAGAACAGCACCTCGCGGTCGGGGTCGATGGACGCCACCACGTCGACCGCATTGGACGAGGTGCAGCAGATGTCGGTGAGCGCCTTGACCGCCGCGGTGGTGTTGACGTAGGAGACGACGACCGCGCCGGGGTGTTCGTCCTTCCAGGCGCGCAGGTCCTCGGGCGTGATGGAGTCGGCCAGCGAGCAGCCGGCGCGCTGGTCGGGGATCAGCACCGTCTTGTCGGGGCTGAGGATCTTGGCGGTCTCGGCCATGAAGTGCACCCCGCAGAACACGATGGTGTCCTCGGGTGCCTCGGCGGCGATCCGCGACAGCGCCAGCGAGTCGCCCACGTGGTCGGCCACGTCTTGGATCTCGGGCAGCTGGTAGTTGTGCGCCAGGATGGTGGCACCGCGCAACTTCGCCAGGCGGCGAACCTCGGCGGCCCACTGCGCATCGCCGTCCACACCGGTGTAACCGGTGGGCGAGTCGGTGATGTCGGCAACCATGTCTTCAGCGAGCGTGTCCATGCGATTGAGCACCGTCATGGCGGCTCCTTTCCGGCCAGGAGGTTTTCGACTTATAATCGAAAACATGGCCCATGGTAGCACCGCGCACGAAGTGCTCGCGGTCGTGTTCCAGGTTCGCGAAGCAAGCGAACCGGTTACGAAGGGGCGCCATCGGGCGAAACCGCAGCTGAACGTGCTGTTATGGCAGCGGGCCAAGGAGCCGCAGCGCGGGGCGTGGTCGCTGCCGGGCGGGCGGCTGCGCAACGACGAGGACATGACCACCTCGGTGCGGCGCCAGCTGGCCGAGAAGGTCGACCTCAAGGAACTGGCGCACCTGGAACAGCTCGCGGTGTTCTCCGACCCGAACCGGGTGCCGGGCACCCGGATGATCGCGTCCACTTTCCTGGGCCTGGTGCCCTCCCCCGCCAGTCCGGAGCTGCCGCCGGACACCCGCTGGCACCCGGTGAACTGCCTGCCGCCGATGGCCTTCGACCACGGTCAGATGGTGGACAACGCGCGGGCCCGGCTGATCGCCAAGCTCTCCTACACGAACATCGGATTCGCTTTGGCGCCAAGGGAATTTGCCCTGTCCACGCTGCGCGACATCTACGGCGCCGCGCTGGGCTATCAGGTCGACGCGACGAACCTGCAGCGGGTGCTGGCCCGGCGCGGGGTCATCACCGCGACCGGCACCATCGCCCAGTCCGGGCGCAGCGGCGGGCGTCCGGCCGCCCTGTACCGGTTCACCGACGCGGCGCTGCGGGTCACCGACGAATTCGCCGCACTCAGGCCGCCCGGCCTGCCAGGCTAGGCTGGCACAACGGCGTCGTCAGGCGACGCGGTGCTCGACCACACCGGTGGCGCAGGCGACCACGCCCGTAGTGTCGAGAAGTCGCTCACAATGCGGCGATTACGTTTTGGCCACCCGCTGTTCGTACGCGACAATGCCGGGTGGCCACGAAGGGAGCCTCAATGGCGGAGCTCGGCAATCTGGCAGGCACGCACGGCGCGGAATGGATCGCCCGGCCGCCGCACGAGGAACTGCAGCGCAAAGTGCGTCCGCTGCTGCCCTCCGACGACCCGTTCTACCAGCCGCCGCTGGGCTTCCAGCATGCCGAACCCGGCACGGTGCTGCGTTCGCGCGACGTCGAGCTGGCGTTCCTCGGCCTGATTCCCCAGCCGATCAAGGCCGTCCAGCTGCTCTACCGGACCATGGACATGAACGGCGAGCCGGAGGCGACCGTCACGACGGTGATCGTCCCGGCCGACGCCGTGCCGGGCCGGCCCTGCCCGCTGCTGTCCTACCAGTGCGCGATCGACGCCGTGTCGTCGCGTTGCTTCCCGTCCTACGCGCTGCGGCGTCGGGCCAAGGCGCTCGGGTCGATCGGCCAGTTCGAACTCTTCCTGATCACCGCCGCGGTCGCCGAGGGCTGGGCGGTCTCGGTGCCCGACCACGAGGGCCTGCGCGGCCTGTGGGGCGCGCCGTACGAACCGGGTTACCGGGTCCTCGACGGCATCCGGGCCGCCCTGGGCTCCGAACGCCTCGGGCTGTCCCCGTCCGCCCCGATCGGGCTGTGGGGCTATTCCGGCGGCGGGCTGGCCAGCGCCTGGGCCGCCGAGACGTGCGCCGAATACGCGCCCGAACTCAACGTGGTGGGCGCGGTGCTGGGCTCGCCCGTCGGCGACCTGGGCAACACCTTCCGCCGGCTCAACGGCAGCTTCCTGTCCGGGCTGCCGGCGCTGGTGGTGGCCGCGCTGGCGCACATCTATCCCGACCTGGACCGGGTGATCAAGGAGCACGCCAACGAGGAGGGGCGCGCCCTGCTGGACTCGCTGGAGAAGATGACGACCGTGGAGGCCGTCATCCGGATGGCCGGCAAGAACATGGGCGACTACCTCGACGCGCCGCTCGAGCAGATCCTGTCCACGCCGGAGGTCACCTACGTCTTCGACCACATCAGGCTGGGCGCCGCCGTCCCGACGCCGCCGGTGCTGATCGTGCAGGCCGTGCACGACTACCTGATCGACGTGCACGACATCGACGTGCTGGCCGACGCCTATTCCGCCGGCGGCGCGCAGGTCACCTACCACCGTGACGCCTTCAACGAGCACATGATGCTGCACCCGCTGTCGGCGCCGATGACGCTACGCTGGCTGACCGATCGCTTCGAGGGCCGCCCCGTGACCGAGCACCTGATCCGGACCACCTGGCCGACGATGTTCAACCCGATGACCTACGTGGGCATGGCCCGGCTGCTCAAGATCGCCGCCAAGGTGGTCACCGGCCGAAAGATTCACCGCCGCCCGCTGTGACGGCCGCTTCCGCGGCGCGCGCATCGGTCGGCGCGGTCGGCGGCAGCGCACCCAGGTCGTCGCGGGCGTCGGCGGCCGCCCGCACGGCGTACACCAGGGCGGCGATCCCGGCCGGCCACATCAGGCTGACCGCGATCTGCAGCGGACCGTCCGAGAAGAACACCGGCGGCGCCTGGATCACGTAGGCGACCGACGGGCTCTTGCCCAGCGGCACCGCGTCGAAGTCCAGGGCGCCGTAGCGCAGCCGCACCAGCCCCGCGCCCACCGCGGCGGCGACGAGGGCGGCCGTCACCATCGCGACGGACAGGGCCGCCACCATGCCGGGTCCCCGGTGCCGGCGCGACTGCCAGGCCGCCACCGAGGCCACCACCGCCAACACGGTCAGCAGGCCCAGCAGCAGGGTGGGTGCGACGAAGAAGTGCTCGGACTCGTTGCCCAGGTAGTCGTGCACCCGCTCGCCGGAGCGGGTCAGCGCCACCACCGCGCGGATCGGCGGGGCGATCCACGCCCACAGCGCGCCGAGCGACGCGCCGACGACCGCCGACCCGGCCACCACGACCAGAAGGGCGCGCAGCTCGGCCCGGCCGGGCAGCCCGACGGCGGCGACGTCGCCGGTCGGCGCGGCATCGGGTTGCCCGCTCACCGCTGGGTCTCCAGCTCGGCGGAGTCGACCTGACCGTGCCTCGAGCAGCGCGCCCGCCAGCCGTCGGGGCGAACCTGGACCACCATCCGGCGCCCGCACGCCGCGCAGAACCGGGGAGGCTCCAGACCCAACTGGGCCGCCGTCGGCACCACGGTGCCCCCTAGTTCCCCGGTGTAGACGTTGTAGACGCCGGCGCCGACGACTTCGCCCAGGGCGCCCAGATCACCAACCACAAGTTTCCAACCCTAGCCGCGCGGGCGACAAACCGGCGTGCGGGCCGGCTCAGAGGCTGGCATTGAGCCCCTTGAGGGGCATTTGCAGATCGTCCAGCAATTCCAGGTCGGATTCGGCCGGACGCCCCAGCGTGGTCAGGTAGTTGCCGACGATCACGGCGTTGATGCCGCCCAGGATGCCCTTCTTGGCGCCCAGGTCGCCGAGGGTGATCTCGCGGCCGCCGGCGAACCGCAGCATGGTGCGCGGCAACGCCAGCCGGAAGGCGGCCACCGACTTCAGCGCCTCGGTCGCCGGCATCACCTCCAGGTCGCCGAACGGGGTGCCCGGGCGCGGGTTGAGGAAGTTCAGCGGCACCTCGTCGGGACCGAGCTCGGCCAGTTCGGCGGCGAATTCCGCACGCTGCTCGAGGGTTTCGCCCATGCCGAGGATGCCGCCGCAGCAGACCTCCATGCCGGCGTCGCGCACCATCGACAACGTGTCCCAGCGCTCTTCCCAGGTGTGGGTGGTCACCACGTTGGGGAAGAACGACCGGGCCGTCTCCAGGTTGTGGTTATAGCGGTGCACGCCCATCTCGGCGAGCTGCTCCACCTGCTCGGCGGTCAGCATGCCCAGCGAGCAGGCGATGTTGATCTCGACCTCGTTGCGGATGGCCTCGATGCCGGCCGCGACCTGGGCCAGCAACCGCTCGTCGGGGCCGCGCACGGCGGCCACGATGCAGAACTCGGTGGCGCCGGACTTGGCGGTCTGCTTGGCCGCCTCGACCAGGCTGGGGATGTCGAGCCGGGCGCTGCGCACCGGGGACGCGAACAGCCCCGACTGCGAGCAGAAGTGGCAGTCCTCGGGGCAGCCGCCGGTCTTCAGGCTGATGATGCCCTCGACCTCGACCTCCGGGCCGCACCAGCGCATCCGCACCTCGTGGGCCAGCGCCAGCAGGTCGTCGAGCCGGTCGTCGGGCAGCCGCAGCACCTGCAGCACCTGGTCGCGGCTCAATCCCTGGCCGCCCTCCAGTACCTGGCGCCGCGCCACCGCCAGGATGTCCTCGTCGTTGCCGGTCTCGGCCGTCGGTCGCGTCGCCGCTTGCGTCACCAGGTACTCCCCTGCCTCTTGCGGGTGCCCGCGCGTGCGGGCACGTCTGCCATCGATGGCAGCCTGAACGAAAAGGTGTTCAAAGTAGGGTAACGGCCGAGCAACTCCAACCACCCCTGGGTATACGACCATGGTGACCGCGCACGCCCAATTCCTGGCGCACCACTATCTGCTGCTGGCGGTGCCGGCGTTCCTGCCTGCGGTGATCGTGGTGGCCGTGGTGCTGTACGTGGCGCTGCGCGACCGGCGGGCCGACCGGACCAGCACGTCGGCAGGAGCGGAGCCGGCCGGCCCCGACACACCGGACGAAAACCGTGATTGACGCGCCGTGGATCTGGGCATTAAACAATCAATCACGAACCTACTTGGCAGTAATGAGCGGTTGACTTAATCGGATCCTCCGGGGTGGCCCGGCGCGGTTGGGAGGCACGACGATGCGGTCGGACGAACTGACGATTGTTGCTGAGGCACCGGCGCGCGGTGCGGGGTTGAACCAGGTGATCGGGCTCTCGCTCGCCGCGGTGGTGATCACGCTGCTGATGCTGTGGGTCGGCCACGCGCACCGCACCCACCGCATCCAATGGCTGACCCGCATCGCCGACAAGATGGGCGAGAAGTTCCACCGGCCCAACTGGGTCGCCCTGCCGGTGCTGATCTTCACCACGTCGATCATCTGCGCGCTGTTCGGCTTCATCTGGGACGTCAGCTGGCACATCGGCAACGGCCGCGACCCCGGCCCGCTGGCCAACCCGGCGCACTACTTCATCATCATCGGCCTGTTCGGAGTGTTTTTGGGCGGCATGGTGTCGGTGGTGCTGCCGTTCGACAAGCCCGGCCCGGCGGCGGTGCGCATCACCCGCAACTGGTACGCACCGGTCGGCGGTGTGCTGATGGCCGGCTGCGGGCTGTACGCGATGATCGGCTTCCCCCTCGACGACATCTGGCACCGCATCTTCGGGCAAGACGTAACACTGTGGGGCCCAACGCATTTGATGATGATCGGCGGCGCCGGCTTTTCGCTGTTCGCGGTGTTGATGCTGGAGCGCGAAGGCGAGGCCGCCGAGGGTGAGGACGTCTACCACAGCGTCTTCATCAGGTTCTTGCGCTACCTGTCCTTCGGCGGCATGTTCATCGGCCTGTCGGTCTTTCAGATCGAATACGACTTCGGCGTCGAGCAATTCCGGCTGGTGCTGCAGCCGATGATGATCGCCGGCGCGGCGGCGCTGGCCGCGGTCGCCGCCCGCATCACGATGGGCCGCGGCGCGGCGCTGATCGCGGCCGTCTTCGCCATCGCGCTGCGCGGCGCCGTCGCGGTGCTGGTCGGGCCGGTGCTGGGCGCCCCGCTCAACTGGTTCCCGTTGTATCTCGGGCCCGCGCTGGCCGTCGAGTTGGTCGCATTGACGCCAATCTTCAAGCGCCCCATCGTCTTCGGCGCGGTGTCCGGCCTGGGGGTGGGCACCCTCGGGCTGTGGCTGGAGTCGCTGTGGATCTCGGCGGTGTACCACTACCCGTGGCCGGTCAGCATGTGGGCCGAGGCGCTGGCCATGGCGGTGCCGGTCGCCGTGCTGATGGGCATGTGCGGCGCCATGTTCGGCATGGTGCTCACCGGGCAGCGGCTGCCGGGCCGGGCCATCGGCATCTCGGTGGTGGTGGCCACGGTGCTGGTGATCGGCGGCGCGGTGGCCAACGGCCTGCACATCGTGGTGCCGCGGCAGAACAACGCCACCATCCTGCTGACCGACCTGCCCAGCCCACCCGGGCAGCGGATGGTCTCCGCCGACATCCAGCTCATGCCGGCCGACATGGTCAGCCCGGATCCGGAGTGGGTCACGGTGCTGTCCTGGCAGGGCCGGATGCAGAACCACCGCGGCCTGCAGATCGACCACCTGGCCAGGGTCGGCCCCGGCCACTACCGGTCGACGCAGCCGCTGCCGGTGTGGGGCACCTGGAAGACGCTGCTGCGAGTGCAGGACGGTTACACCATGACCGCGGTGCCGATCTACGAGCCGGCCGACGACGCGATTCCGGCGGCCGAGGTTCCGGCGCTGTCGGCGATGAACCGCCCGTTCGTCCAGGAGATCACCATCCTGCAGCGGGAACGCGACCAGAACGCGCCGGTGTGGTTGTTCACCGCCGGCTCGATCGTGGTGCTGTGTTTGACCCTGATGGTGATCGCCAGCCTCACCTGGGGCGCCGGCCGGCTCAACAACGCCGTCGGCGAGCCGGAACCCGTCGAGGACAAGCAGCCGATCCCCCGGGCGGCGTAACCGATGACGCTTCGAGGCACCCTCATCGCGGCGTGGGTGGCGGCGCTGACGTGCGGCCTGGTCGGCTGCGGCGGCTCCCCCGATAAGACCGCGGCCGCGCCGCTGGTCATCGACGTGACCATCGCCCAGGGACAGGTGACGCCGACCAACGCCACCCTGCAGGCCAAGGTGCACCAGCAGATCACCCTGCACGTCACCAGCGATGCCACCGACGAACTGCACGTGCATTCGACGCCGGATCACAAGTTCGCCGTCGCCGCGGCGCCCCACCAGACCTTCCAGTTCGCCGTCGACGTGCCCGGCAACGTCGCCGTGGAGCTGCACCACCTGGACCGCACGATCGCGACCATCCAAATACAGCCGTGAGCCCCGCCCCCGCGGCGGTGGTGCTCGCGCACGGGCTGGGCGGGTCCGGCGACCTGCCGGTGCCCTACGCCTATGCGATGGTCGGCGCGGCGTGGGCGCTGACCTTCACCTTCGCCCTGGTGGCCTTCGCCTGGCGGCGGCCGCGGTTCGATCCGCTCAAGCCGGGCCGGGCGCTGCCGGCGGCGCTGACCGCGTTCGTCGACGCCCGGGCCACCCGATACACCGCGGCCGGGCTGGCCCTGGCCGTGGCGGCGTGGGCGGTGGCCGCCGGTGTCTGGGGGCCCGAGTCCGACGCCAACGCGCTGCTCGGCGCCTTCTACGTGCTGCTGTGGGTGGGGCTGGTGGCGGTGTCGCTGGCGATCGGGCCCGTGTGGCGGGTGATCTCGCCGATCCGCACGCTGTATCTGCTGGCGCGGCGGGTCGTCCCGGAGCGGCTCGCCCGGCCGCGGCTGTCCTACCCAAAGCGCTGGGGGTACCGGCCCGCCGCGCTGGGCCTGTTCGCGTTCGTGTGGATGGAGCTGGCCAGCCCGAACCCGGCGGCACCATCCTGGGTGACGGGCTGGCTGCTGGTCTACGCCGTGCTGATGGCCGCCGGGGCGTGGCTGTGCGGGCAGCGCTGGCTGGCCCGGGCCGACCCGTTCGGGGTGTACAGCATGGCCGTCTCCCGGCTGTCGCCGTTTCGCCGCAATCCGCGGACCGGCCGGATCGTCGTCGGCAACCCGCTCGACCACCTGCCGTCGCTGCCGGTGCGGCCCGGCGTCGTGGTGCTGCTGGCGGTGCTGCTCGGCTCCACCGCGTTCGACAGCTTCTCGTCGTCGCCGACCTGGCGGGGCTTCTCCGATCGGCTGACCCGCGAATTCGCGGCCCCGCCCGCGCTGGCGTCGTCGGTGCTGCGCACCCTCGGCCTGATCGTGTTCATTTGCGTTGTGGCCCTGACCTTTTCACTGGCGGCACGGGCCACCGGCGGGGTCGACGCGCAGCAGCGCCGCGCGTTGCCCGGCCAGATGGCGCATTCGCTGATCCCGATCGTGGTGGGCTACATCTTCGCGCACTACCTGTCCTATCTGGTGGAGCGGGGACAGCAGGCGGTGTTCGCGCTGGCGGACCCGTTCGGCCGGGGCTGGAACCCGCTCGGCCTGGCGCATCTGCAGGTCGCCTACGTGCTGTCCATGCATCCGCCGGTGCTGGCCGCGATCAAGGTGACCTGCGTGGTCACCGGCCACATCGTCGCGGTGATCGCCGCGCACGACAAAGCGCTGCGGCTGCTGCCGGCCGGTCACCAGCTCACCGGGCAGCTGGCGATGATGCTGGTGATGGTCGGCTACACGTTCACCGGTTTGTATCTGCTCTTCGGGGGGTAGGCGTTGCGGCGTGCGCCGCTATCCCGCAACCCGCCCGGCCCCCAGCGATTGATGGCGCGGCGCTCGAGGGAGCAGCCCGCACCGGACCCGCAGCAGCCGGCTCGGCAGGCTGGACGCCGCCGGCCGGGGCTGTCGTGGATCAGCATCCAGTCCAAGGTGATGGTGATGCTGTTGGTGTCCAGCCTGGCGTCGCTCGGGGTGATCGGGGCGGTCGAGTACGTCGCGGCGCGCAATGCGCTGCAGCCGGCCGCGTCCGAGCGGATGGTGCAGCTTCGCGAGGCACAGAAGCGGGCCATCGAGACGCTGTTCTCGGACCTGTCGGACTCGCTGGTGGTCTACAGCCGCGGATCCACCGCGCTGGAGGCGGTGCAGGCGTTCACCGCCGGCTTCGACCAGTTGGCCAACGCGCCCGTGGATCCGGCGCAGCAACGGGCGCTGGTGGACTTCTACACCGAGCGGCTGATCAAACCGTTCGAGCGTGACACCGGCAAGAAGTTGGCCCTGGACGCGGTGCTGCCCGCCGACAATTCGCAGCGGTACCTGCAGGCGCACTACACCGTGGCGGCGGGCGGACCCTTCGAGGGAACGGGGTCCGCGCCCGACGACGCCGGCGACGGCAGCGCCTGGTCGGCCGCCAACGCCCGCTTCAACGATTACTTTCGCGAGATCGCGACCCGCTTCGAGTACCGCGACGCGTTGCTCCTGGACACCCGCGGCAACGTCGTCTACAGCGTGCGCAAGAGCGCCTCGCTGGGGACCAACATCCTCACCGGCCCCTACCGGCAGTCCAATCTGCGCGGCGCCTACGAGAAGGCGATGGCCGCCAACTCGGTGAACTTCGTGTGGATCACCGACTTTCAGCCCTACCAGCCGCAGCTCGGCCAGCCCACCGCGTGGTTGGTCGCGCCGATCGGCGCGCCGGGCAGGGCGGCGGGCGTGCTGGCGCTACCGCTGCCGATCGCGAAGGTGAACCGGATCATGACCGCCGACAAGCAGTGGAGAGCCGCCGGCATGGGCCGCACCGCCGAAACCTACCTGGCCGGACCGGACAACCTGATGCGGTCGGATTCACGGTTGATCCTCGAAGACCCTGAGCGCTACGCGCGCGACGCGGTCGCCGCCGGCACGCCGCGCAACACCGTCGACACCGCGATCCGCTGGGGCGGCACCACCCTGGTCCAGCCCGTCGCCACCGCGGCCGTGCGCGCCGCGCAACGCGGCGAGACCGGAACCGTCACCGACACCGGCTACCTGGGCCGGCGCGAACTGGCGGCGTATGCCCCGCTGTCCCTGCCGAATTCCGACCTGCACTGGTCGATCCTGGCCACCCGGGAAACCGCCGAGGCCAACGCCCGTGTGGTGTCCCTGACCCAGACCCTGGTATTGACCACTACCGCAATGGTTTTCGTGATCTGCGTGGCCGCCCTGCTGGTCCCCAGATGTTCGTGCGGCCCATCCGCAGGTTGCAGGCCGGCGCCCGGGAGATCAGCGCGGGCAACTACGACGTCACCATCCCGGTCACCTCGCGCGACGAGATCGGTGAACTCACCGCCGCTTTCAACGACATGAGCCGCAACCTGCAGATCAAACAGGAGCTGCTGGGCGAGCAACGCAAGGAGAACGACCGGCTGCTGGCCTCGTTGATGCCCGAGCCGGTCGCGCGCCGCTACCGCGAGGGCGAACAGACCATCGCCCAGGAACACCAGGACGTCACCGTGATCTTCGCCGACATCGTCGGGCTGGACGAGATCTCCGCCAAGCTCTCCGGCCGCGAGCTGGTGGGCGTCGTCGACGAGCTGGTCCGCGAGATCGACTCCGCGGCGGAAACCCTTGGCGTGGAACCGATTCGCACGCTACACAACGGATACCTGGCCAGCTGCGGCCTGAACGTTCCCCGCCTGGACAGCGTGCAGCGCACCGTCGAGTTCGCGGTCGAGGTGCAGGGCATCATCGCCCGGTTCAACGGCAGGACCGGCTACCACCTGGGACTGCGGGCCGGGATCAACACCGGCAACGTGGTCAGCGGGCTGGTCGGGCGCTCCAGCCTGGTCTACGACATGTGGGGCGCGGCGGTCAACCTTGCGCACCAAACACGAAGCAGCACAACGCAAACCGGGATCTACGTCACCTCGAAGGTGTATGAGGTGATGCGCGACATCCGCCACTTCACGCCGGCCGGCACGGTCACCGTCGGCGGGGTCGAGCAGCAGATCTGGCAGTTGTCGGAAAGGACCGGGCCGTGAGCACCTTTGACTCGTCGTCGCTGTACTGGGCGACCGCGGTGGTCTTCGGCCTGCCGCTGCTGCTGATCGTCCTCACCGAATGGCACCAGAGCCTGGTCCGCAAGCACAGCCCGCTGGCCCGGCCCGCCTTCCTGCTGCGCAGCTACCTGATCCCGCTGGGCGCGCTGCTGGTGCTGCTGGTGAATGTGGCCAGGATGCCCGCCCAGTTCACCTCGGTGCGGGTGCTGGCAACGGCGTTCGGCTTCGTAGTGGTGGTGCTGCTGCTGTCCGGGCTCAACGCCACCATCTTCGAGGGCGCACCGGAAGGCTCCTGGCGTCAGCGGGTTCCGGGCATCTTCCTGGACGTGACCCGCTTCGTGCTGATCGGTGTCGGGCTGGCGGTCATCTTCTCCTACGTGTGGGGCGTTCGGGTGGGTGGCCTCTTCACCGCGCTGGGCGTGACATCGGTGGTGATCGGCCTGATGCTGCAGAACTCCGTCGGCCAGATCGTGTCCGGGCTGTTCATGTTGTTCGAGCAGCCGTTCCGCATCGGCGACTGGCTGGACACCCCGGCGGCGCGCGGCCGCATCGTGGAGGCCAACTGGCGGTCGGTGCACATCCAGACCGGGCACGGGCTGCAGATCACGCCCAACTCGGTGCTGGCCACCACCTCGTTCACCAACCTCAGCCGCCCGCCCGGTGGGCACCAATTGACGCTCACCGCAACGTTTTCCGAGACGGACCCGCCCGACCGGGTGTGCGCGCTGCTGCGCCGGGTCGCTGACGCGCTGCCGCAACGCCGGCCCGACGCGGTCGCGGCGGCGGTGCCCGCCGGAGGGGGCGAATACCACGTCACGATCGGATTGACCTCGCCCGCCGACGATTCCGCCGCGCAGGCGACGCTGCTGCGCTGGCTCTGGTACGGCGCGCGCCGCGAGGGTCTGCGCCTCGACGGCGCCGAGGACGACATCTCCACCCCCGAGCGCATCGAGCGGGCGCTGCGCATGGTGGTCGCCCCGGCGCTGCGGCTGGGCCCGCCGGATCAGCAGGCGTTGGTGTCGCACGCCCGAATCGTCCGGTACGGGGCCGACGAGATCGTCGAGCACGCCGGCCGCGTCCCGGAGAAGATGACCTTCCTGCTCGCGGGCGGGGTGCGGTTGACCGCCACCGCCCCGGACGGATCGGTGGTCGCGGTCGGCGGCCTGGACGAGGGCTCCTTTCTGGGAGTGACCGCGCTGACCCGCCAGCCCAACCTGGCCGACGCGCAGGCCGTCGCGGAGGTGACCGCGCTGGAGATCGACCGCGAACACCTCGTCGAATTGGTGACCGGCAAGCCGTTGCTGCTGCAGGACCTGGGTCGCACCATCGACGAGCGGCGCGCCCTGGTGCACCGGGCGGTGACCGCCGAGCCGACGCCGTCCCGGGAGCCGGTGTCGTAAGCCATCGCTGTCGTCCCGGGCGACAAGGAACGGGTCAACGCCGATCTGCTCGACTTCCTGCGCCGCTGAATCCCCGCCTAACCGATCGGGTGCTCGACCTTCTTGTTGCCGTCCCAGCGGCGCAAACCCACGAAGCTGCACTCGATCTGGGTGGGCCGGCCGGCGATGCGCAGCGCCCGGCCGAGTTGGGCGCCGCCGACCCGGCGGGCCATGGTGACGTGCCCGGTCCACTGGCCGGGCAGGCTGTTGGGCATCGGTGCGGGCCGCAGGTGCGGGGCACACAGCCGGTGCACCTGGGCGTGCAGGTCCAACAGTTCGCCGGTGGGCACCACCAGTCGGGCGAAGACCACGCTGCCCCGGCCGAACAGCACCGGCGCGCCGATCAGGCACGGCAGCGGTAGCCGGGTACACAGCGGGGCCAGCAGAGCGTCTACGTCGGCGGCGATCGCCTCGGCGACCGCCAGCGTCACGTGCGGCCGGCTCGCCGGCGCCTGGCTGGGAATTCCGGCCGCAGCCAACGCTTTCCAGGTCTGCCGGATGGCCGCCTCGGTGTCCGGGTCGAAGACCAGCTCGATCGAGTGGACCATCAGCCGGCCAGCGCGGTGACCCAGTCGCGGTCGAATGCGCCGGCGCTCACGGCCTCGAACTCGGCGGCGGCCAGCGCCGCCGCCCCCGCGGGCAGCACGGCGCGCACCGGGGCAAGCGCCTCAAGCGCGGGCCGATTCGACGTCTCGACCGGGCCGGGATGTTCGGGCCAGGCGCCGATCACCAGCCCGGCACACGAAAGGCCCTGCGCGGCAAGCGCTTCCAGGGTCAGCGCGGTGTGGTTGAGGGTGCCCAGCGCCGGCCGGACCACGACCAGTACCGCCGCGCCCAGCGCGACGGCGAGATCGCGTGCGGTGACACCGTTTTCGCCGAGCTCGACCAGTAGTCCCCCGGCGCCCTCGACCAGGGTCAGCCGCCCCGGCCGGTCCAGCTCGCCGATGAACCTCAGCAGCTGCTCGCGGCTGGGCAAGGCCATCCCCGCCGCGGCGGCGGCGGCCACCGGCGCCAGCGGCCGCGGGTAGCGGGCCAGCCCGGCCAGCTCGGTCACCCCGGACAGCCGGGCCACCTCGGCGAGGTCGTCGTCGCCGTCGTCGGTGCCGGTCTGCACCGGTTTGCACACCGCCACGTCGATGCCGGCGCGGCGGGCGTGGCAGGCCAGCGCCGCCGTGGCGACCGTCTTTCCGACCCCGGTGTCGGTGCCGGTGACGACCAGAACCGTCACGGCCTCAGCCGAGCCCGGCGAGCACATCGGTGAGCACCCGGCGCGCGACCTCCAGTTCGGCGTCGTCCAGCGACGCGCGGGCGGTCAGCCGCAGCCGCGACGTCCCGGCGGGCACCGTCGGGGGACGAAAGCAGCCCACCCGCACACCGGCATCCAGGCAGGCGGTCGCGGCGGCCACCGCCACGTCCGGGTCGCCCAGGATCACCGACACCACCGCCGACTGCGGCACCTCGCGAACCCGGCAGACCTCGGCCAGCACGCCGGCGTGGCGCAGCACCGCACCGACCCGCCAGGGTTCGGCGCGCAGCACGCCCAGCGCGGCGCGCGCCGCGCCCACCGCCGCCGGGGCCAGGCCGGTGTCGAAGATGAACGTGCGCGCCGCGTCGATCAGATGGGCCCGCACCGCCGCCGGCCCCAGCACCGCGCCGCCCTGGCTGCCCAGCGCCTTGGACAGCGTGGTGGTCATGACCACGTCGGGCGCGCCGGCCAGGCCGGCCTCGAACACCAGCCCGCGCCCGCCGCCGCGCACCCCCAGGCCGTGCGCCTCGTCGACGATCAGCAGGGCCCGGTGCCGGCGGCACACCTCGTGCAGCTCGCGCAGCGGCGCCAGGGCGCCGTCGGTGGAGAACACCGACTCGGTGATGACGACGGCGCGTTCCTCGTCGCGGTCCGCCAGCGCCGCCAGCACCGCGTCGACGTCGCGATGCGGCGTCACTACCACCCGCGCCCGCGACAGCCGGCAGGCGTCCACCAGCGAGGCGTGCGAGTACGCGTCGGAGACCACCAGCGCCCCGCGGCCCGACAGGCCCACGACGGCCCCAAGGTTGGCCGCGTAGCCCGACGAGAACAGCAGCCCGCTGGCCGCGCCGACGTAGTCGGCGAGCTCGGACTCGAACTGCTGGTGCAGCTCGGTATCGCCGGTGACCAGCCGCGACCCGGTCGCCCCGGCGCCCCACAGGCGCAGCGCGGCGACCCCGCCGTCGATCACGTCGGGGTGCTGGGACAGCCCGAGGTAGTCGTTGGAGGCCAGGTCCAGCTCGGTGGCCACGGGCGGCCGCGGCCGCAGCGAGCGGCGCAGCCCGGCCGCGCGGCGCTGCTGTTCGACCGCGTCCAGCCAGGCCAGCGGGGAAACCTCGATGGGTGCTTTCATCGATCTAGAGCCTACGAGAGCCGAGGCGCGCGGCGACCTGCACCATCGCCGAGGCGATCCGGGCGATCTCGTCGGGCGGGCAGATGTAGGGCGGCATGGCGTAGATCAGGTTGCGGAACGGGCGCAGCCAGACGCCGTGGTCCAGCGCCGCCGGGGTGGCGACGGCCAGGTCGACGGGCCGGTCGCATTCGATGACGCCGATGGCGCCGCGCACCCGGACGTCGGTCACGCCGGGTAGCTCCCGGGCGGGTTCCAGCCCGGCCGCCAGGCCGGCGGAGATCTCGGCGACCCGCGACCGCCAGTCCTGCCCGAGCAGCACCTCGACGCTGGCCACCGACACGGCGCAGGCCAGCGCGTTGGCCATGAAGGTGGGCCCGTGCATCAGCGCCCCGGCCTCGCCGGCGCTGATGGCCTGCGCGATGTCGGTGCTGCACAGGGTGGCGGCCAGGCTGAGGTATCCGCCGGTCAGCGCCTTGCCGACGCACATGATGTCGGGGCTGACCCGGGCGTGGTCGGCGGCGAAGAGCTCGCCGGTGCGGCCGAACCCGGTGGCGATCTCGTCGAAGATCAACAGCACGTCGTGCCGGGTGCAGGCCTCGCGCAGGTCGCGCAGATACCGCGGGTCGTGGAACCGCATGCCGCCGGCACCCTGCACGACGGGCTCGACGATCACCGCGGCCAGCTCGTCGGCGTGCCGGGCCAGCTGCGCCTCGAACGCCGCGCTGTAGGCCGGGTCGTAGTCACGGGGCACCTGCGGGGCGAACACCTGCCGGGCCAGGATGTCGGTCCACAGCGAATGCATGCCGCCCTCGGGGTCGCAGACGCTCATCGGGGTGAAGGTGTCGCCGTGGTAGCCGCCCCGCCAGGTCATCAGCCGGTGCTTGGCCGGCCGGTGGCGGCTGCGCCAGTACTGCAGCGCCATCTTCACCGCCACCTCGACCGACACCGACCCCGAGTCGCTGAAGAACACGGTGTCCAGCCCGGCCGGGGTGATGCTCACCAGCAGCTGGGCCAGCCGCGCCGCGGGTTCGTGGGTGAGCCCGCCGAACATGACGTGGTTCATGGCGGCGAGCTGGTCGGACAGCGCCGCGTCCAGCACCGGGTGGCCGTGGCCGTGGATCGCGGTCCACCAGGAGCTCATGGCGTCGAGCGCCCGGACCTCGGCGCCGTCGCGGATCAGGGTCAGCCAGGCGCCGCGGGCGCCGACCGCCACCACCGGGGCGACGGATTCGGCGCCGATGGTGCTGTAAGGGTGCCACAGGTGCGCGGCGTCGATCGCGCTGATCTGCTCGGGCGTCAGCCCGGCCTTCGCCGCGGGCATAGTGATCGAGGGTAGAGCAGCCGATTCGCGCAAAACCGGGCCGTCGGGAAGCATGGGACAGCATGGCCACGCCGCAGCCGCCCGACGGGTCGGGCCCCGACGCAGGGCCCGCCGGCCCGGGCTGGTCCGGCGACGCCCGCGGCCCGGTGGCCGAATACGACGAGGAAGCGCCCCGGGTGCTGCGCCTGCGGCTGGCGGCGTGGGACGTCGTCTGCACCGTCGCCCTGCTGGTCCTGCTCGCGCTGCTGGCCACGGCGACGTCCTGGCCGGAGCGGCTGTTCGGGTTTCTGGCCAATGTCTGCGAGGACGAGACCTGCGGGCCGGTCCCCTACGGGCTGGATCTGTACATCCATCCGGTGGTGTGGGGCGGCATCGGTGCGGCGCTGACCGCCGCCGTGGTGGGCCCGGTGGTGTCCCTCCTGAAGGGCTGGTACATGTCCTTCTGGCCGGTGCTGTCGTTGGCGCTGGTGATGATCAGCTCGGTGGCCGGATCGATGCTGACGATGTTCAGCGAACGCTACTGGCTGTGATCGGGCCGCCCGGCGGCGCCGCCGTTCGCTAGCCGACTGAGACCGAAATCACAACTGCGCATACGGGATTCGCCGCGGCAGTCACCGTCGGGTCACGGTACGACAAAAAATCCCCCGCGACCCTGGCGGCTAAGACCTTCTGTTGTCAAAGTGGCTCTTGTGACTGGTGTGAATACAGCGGTTCGGCCGGCTGGTTCACGCCGCAAGTGGCATGGACGGCGTGCGATCCCAGCGTGGGGGTCCTCGCCCGGTCCATGAACCGGGGCGGACGCGCGAGGTCACCGCGCCGAGGCCCGACGAGTGCCGGAGAGGCCAGGAAAGGCCAGGAAAAATGAAACGCATCTACGCCTTCGCGATCGGTTTGGCCCTGCTCGGGGCGCCGGCGGCGCCGATGGTGGTTCCCGCCGTCGCGACCGCCGACCCGGGCGTCAGGGCGATGGACTATCAGCAGGCCACCGACGTGGTGATCGCGCGCGGTCTGTCGCAGCGCGGTGTGCCGTTCTCCTGGGCCGGCGGCGGCATCAACGGCCCCACCCGCGGCACCGGGACCGGCGCCAACACCGTCGGTTTCGACGCGTCCGGGCTGATGCAGTACGCGTACGCCGGCGCCGGCATCAAGCTGCCGCGCTCGTCCGGCGCGATGTACCGCGTCGGCCAGAAGATCCTGCCGCAGCAGGCCCGCAAGGGTGACCTGATCTTCTACGGCCCCGAGGGCACCCAGAGCGTCGCAATGTACCTGGGCAACAACCAGATGCTCGAGGTCGGCGACGTGGTGCAGGTGTCGCCGGTGCGTACCGCCGGCATGGCGCCCTACATGGTCCGGGTGCTGGGAACCACGGCGCCCACCCAGCAGGTTCCGCAGCAGGCGCCGCTGCAGCAGACCCCGGCGCAGCAGGCGCCCTTGCAACAGACCCCGGGCCAGCAGGCGCCCTTGCAGCAGACCCCGGGCCAGCAACTGCCCACCCAGCAGGCCCCGCTGCAACAGGTTCCGGGGCAACAGGTTCCGGCGCAACAGGTTCCGGCGCAACAGGTTCCGGGGCAGCAGCTGCCCACCCAGCAAGCGCCCCAGCAGGCACCCCTGCAGCTGGCGCCGACCCAGCAGGCGCCGCTGCAACAGCTGCCGACCCAGCAGTCACCGCTGCAGCAGCTGCCGGTCCAGCAGTCGCCACTGCAGCCGGCGGGCGCCGGGCTCACCCGGTAGTCCCGGACCCTGCGCGCCCGTCCGACACCCGCCACCTGCTCCCCCGCCGCGCGCGCGTCAGGAGTCGGTGGCGGGTTTTCGGTAAATTAGCGGTCGATCATGCAGACCCCGTCCCCGTCCCCAGCACCGGTCGCCGCCGCCGATCCGGGCACCTCGGGAGCGCGCACGCCGGGGTCTCGCGGGTTCTACCGCTACGACCTCGACGGCTTGCGCGGCATCGCCATCGCCCTGGTCGCGGTGTTCCACATCTGGTTCGGCCGGGTTTCCGGCGGCGTCGACGTGTTCCTGGCGCTGTCCGGATTCTTCTTCGGCGGCAAGGTCATTCGCGCCGCGCTGAACCCCGCGGTGGCGCTCTCGCCGGTGGCCGAGGTGATCCGGCTGGTCCGTCGCCTGGTTCCGGCTCTGGTGGTGGTGCTGGCCGGCTGCGCGGTGCTGACCATCCTGGTGCAGCCGGAGACGCGCTGGGAGACCTTCGCCGACCAGAGCCTGGCCAGTCTCGGCTACTACCAGAACTGGGAGCTGGCCAACACCGCGTCGGACTACCTGCGGGCCGGTGAGGCCGTCAGCCCGCTGCAGCACATCTGGTCGATGTCGGTGCAGGGCCAGTTCTACGTCAGCTTCCTGGTGCTGATCGCCGGCCTGGCCTACCTGTTCGGCCGCCCCCTGGGCGCCCGGCTGCGCACCCTGGTCCTGGTGGTGCTGGCCGCGCTGACGGTGGCCTCGTTCGGCTACGCGATCGTCGCGCATCAGCAGAACCAGGCGGCCGCCTACTACGACAGCTTCGCGCGGGGCTGGGAATTGCTGCTCGGCGCCCTGGTCGGGGCGCTGGTGCCGCGGATCCGCTGGCCGATGTGGTTGCGCACGCTGTTGGCGACGGTGGCGCTGGGCGCGGTGCTGTCCTGCGGGGCGCTGATCGACGGGGTGCAGGAGTTCCCGGGGCCGTGGGCGCTGGTGCCGGTCGGCGCCGCCATGCTGATGATCCTGGTCGGCGCCAACCTGGCCGGCGATCGCCTGCCGCTGCCGAACCGGCTGCTGGCCACCCGCCCGCTGGTCGAGCTGGGCGCCATCGCCTACTCGCTGTACCTGTGGCACTGGCCGCTGCTGATCTTCTGGCTGTCCTACAGCGGCCACAAGCACGCCGGCTTCGTCGAGGGCACGGTATTGCTGCTGGTGTCCGGCGTGCTGGCGTACCTGACCAACCGCCTGGTCGAGGACCCACTGCGGCACCGGGGCTCCGCGCGGCCGGCGCCCCGGCCCGCCGCGCCGACGGTGCCGTGGCTGGCGCGGGTGCCGCGGCCGACGATGGCGCTGGGGTCGGCGATCGTGCTGCTCGGTGTGACGCTGACCGCGACCTCGTTCACCTGGCGCCAGCACGTCACCGTGCTGCGCTCGGCCGGCAAGGAACTCAGCGTCCTCAACCCGCAGGACTATCCCGGCGCCCGGGCCCTCACCGAACACGTGCGGGTGCCCACGCTGCCGATGCGGCCCACCGTCCTGGAGGTCAAGCAGGACCTGCCCGCCTCCACCCGGGACGGCTGCATCAGCGACTTCGTCAACCCGGCCGTGGTCAACTGCACCTACGGCGACGTGACCGCCGACCGGACCATCGCGCTGGCGGGCGGATCGCACGCCGAGCACTGGCTGCCGGCCCTGGACATGCTCGGCAAGCTGCACCACTTCAAGGTGGTGACCTACCTGAAGATGGGCTGCCCGCTGTCGACCGAACAGGTCCCGCTGATCATGGGCAACAACGCCCCCTACCCGCAGTGCCGCGAGTGGGTGCAGCGCACCATGACCAAACTGGTCACCGATCGGCCCGACTACGTCTTCACCACCACCACCCGGCCGTGGAACATCAAGACCGGTGACGTGATGCCGGCGACCTACATCGGGATCTGGCAAACGTTGTCCGACAACAACATTCCCATCCTCGGGATGCGCGACACCCCGTGGCTGGTGAAAAACGGCCAGCCCTTCGACCCGGCGGACTGCCTGGCCAAACGCGGCAGCACCGCCCAATCGTGCGCCATCAAGCGATCCGACGTGCTCTCCGAGCGCAACCAGACCCTCGACTTCGTCGGGCAATTCCCGCAACTCAAGGTGCTCGACATGTCGGATGCGATCTGCCGGGCCGACATGTGCCGGCCGGTGGAGGGAAACGTGCTGATCTACCATGGGGCCCATCACATGTCGCCCACCTATGTGCGGACCATGGCGCCCGAATTGGGCCGGCAGATCGCCGAGAGCACCGGTTGGTGGTAATCGGCCCCGTAATCGGCTCTGCCGCCTCGAAATACCCCGAAATATGTCCACGCGGCCCGCGCGTGCTTCCCACCGCAGCACGGCCGCAACCTTCGTGAGCGCCGCGCGGCGCGGATAAGGTCAAGAGGTGTCAAGCAACGAACCCGCTTCAGCAGCAGGCGGCGGTACTCACCAACCCGAGGTGCCTACCGTCTGGCCGGGCAGCCCCTACCCGCTGGGGGCGTCCTACGACGGCGCCGGGACGAACTTCTCCCTGTTCTCCGAGATCGCCGAGAAGGTCGAGTTGTGTCTGATCGACAGCCGCGGCGCCGAGACCCGGATTCCGTTGGACGAGGTCGACGGCTACGTCTGGCACGCCTATCTGCCCAACATCAACCCCGGTCAGCGCTACGGGTTTCGCGTCTACGGACCGTTCGAACCGTCGGCCGGTCACCGCTGCGACCCCAGCAAGCTGTTGCTCGACCCGTACGGCAAGGCTTTTCACGGCGACTTCACCTACGGCCAGGCGTTGTTCTCCTATGACCTCAAGGCCGTCGCGGCCGGCGGCGACGACGCCGACCCCGGGATCCCGCCCATGGTCGACTCGCTGGGCCACACCATGACCAGCGTGGTGAGCAACCCGTTCTTCGACTGGGGATCGGACCGGGCCCCGCTGACGCCCTACCACGAAACCGTCATCTACGAGGCGCACGTCAAGGGCATGACCCAGACCCACCCCAGCGTCCCCGAGCAGCTGCGGGGCACCTACGCCGGGCTGGCGCACCCGGCGATCATCGACCACCTCAAGTCGCTCAACGTCACCGCGATCGAGCTCATGCCGGTGCACCAATTCATGCACGACTCGCGTCTGCTCGATCTGGGACTTCGAAACTACTGGGGCTACAACACATTCGGCTTCTTCGCCCCGCACAACCAGTACGCCGCCAACCGCAACTCCAGCGTCGCGGAGTTCAAGTCCATGGTGCGCAGCTTCCACGAGGCCGGCATCGAGGTCATCCTCGACGTGGTCTACAACCACACCGCCGAAGGCAACCACCTGGGCCCGACCATCAACTTCCGCGGCATCGACAACGCCGCCTACTACCGGCTGGTCGACACCGACCTGCGGCGCTACAAGGACTACACCGGCACCGGCAACAGCCTCAACCCGCGCCACCCGCACGTGCTGCAGCTGATCATGGACTCGCTGCGCTACTGGGTCACCGAGATGCACGTGGACGGATTCCGCTTCGACCTGGCCGCCACCCTTGCCCGCGAGCTGCACGACGTCGACCGGCTGAGCGCGTTCTTCGATCTGGTGCAGCAGGATCCGATCGTCAGCCAGGTCAAACTGATCGCCGAGCCGTGGGATGTCGGCGAGGGTGGCTACCAGGTCGGGAATTTTCCGGGTTTGTGGACCGAATGGAACGGGAAGTATCGCGATACTGTGCGCGATTACTGGCGGGGTGAGCCCGCAACCCTGGGCGAGTTCGCGTCCCGGCTGACCGGGTCGTCGGACCTCTACGAGGCGACCGGCCGCCGTCCCAGCGCCAGCATCAACTTCGTCACCGCGCACGACGGGTTCACGCTGAACGACCTGGTGTCCTACAACGAGAAGCACAACATGGCCAACGGGGAGGACAACCGGGACGGGGAAAGCCACAACCGATCCTGGAACTGCGGTGTAGAAGGCCCCACCGACGACCCCGACATCACCGAGCTGCGCTACCGCCAGATGCGCAACTTCTGGGCCACCCTGATGGTCAGCCAGGGCACGCCGATGATCGCGCACGGCGACGAGTTCGGCCGCACCCAGAACGGCAACAACAATGTCTACTGCCAGGACTCCGAATTGTCTTGGATGGACTGGTCTTTGGTCGACAAGAATTCCGACCTGCTGGCGTTCGCGCGCCGGGCCACCACGTTGCGCACCAAGCATCCGGTGTTCCGCCGGCGCCGGTTCTTCGAGGGCGAACCGATCCGCAGCGGCGACGAGGTGCGCGACATCGCCTGGCTGACACCCGGCGGCCGGGAGATGACGCACGAGGACTGGGGGCAGAGCTTCCACAAATGCGTGGCGGTCTTCCTCAACGGCGACGCCATCACCGCGCCCAACGCCCGCGGCGAGCGGGTGGTCGACGACTCGTTTCTGTTGTGCTTCAACGCCGGTGAGCAACCGGTGCAGTTCGTGATGCCGGGCGGCGACTACGCGAAAGAGTGGACGGTGGAACTGGACACCAACGAACCGACCGGCCGCAAAGAAGGCGCCGAGCCGCTGGTGGTGCACGCCGAAGAAGAGCTGACGCTGCCCTCGCGTTCGCTGCTGATATTGCGTAAGACGTTGTGACGCATGGGTTTACCCGTTCTATCCAGCTACCGGCTGCAGCTGCGCGGTGAGTCCAGCGGGTTCGCGTTCACCTTCGCCGACGCGGAACACCTGCTGGACTATCTGGACGACCTCGGGGTGACGCATCTGTATCTGTCCCCGATCATGACCGCGACCGCGGGGTCCAGCCATGGCTATGACGTCACCGATCCCACCACGGTGTCGGCCGAGCTCGGCGGCCGCGACGGGCTGGCCCGGCTGTCGGTGGCGGCCCGGGCCCGCGGCATGGGTCTGGTCGTCGACATCGTGCCCAACCACGTCGGGATCGACGCGCCCCGGCAGAACCCGTGGTGGTGGGATGTGCTGCGAAACGGCCATTCTTCGCCGTACGCAACGTTTTTCGACGTCGACTGGGATCTCGACGAGGACGGCCGGATCGTGCTGCCGGTGCTGGGCTCCGACGACGACGCCGCCGACCTCACGGTGGACGGGGAGCTGTTGCGGCTGGGCGATCTGGCGTTCCCGATCGCGCCGGGCACCGCCGGCGGCACCGGGCCCGAGGTGCACGACCGCCAGCACTACCGGCTGGTCGGCTGGCGCAACGGCGTCTGCGGCTACCGCCGGTTCTTCTCGATCACCTCGCTGGCGGGGTTGCGGCAGGAGGACCCCGCGGTGTTCGACGCCACCCACGCCGAGGTCGGGCGCTGGTTCGCCGAGGGGCTCGTCGACGGCGTGCGCATCGACCACCCCGACGGCCTGTCCGATCCGTGCGGCTATCTGGCCCGGTTGCGCGAACTCGTCGGCCCGGACGCCTGGATCGTGATCGAGAAGATCCTGGCCGTCGACGAGGCGCTCGAGCCCACCCTGCCGGTCGCCGGCACCACCGGCTACGACGTGCTGCGCGAAATCGGCGGCGTACTGCTGGATCCCAACGGCGCCCCGGCGCTGACCGCGCTGGTGGACTCCTCCGGCGTCGACTACCAAGCGATGCCAAAGATGCTGGCCGAGCTCAAGATCCATGCCGCCACGGTCACGCTGGCCAGCGAACTGGGCCGGTTGCGCCGCAGCATCGCGGCCGCCGCCGGCGTCGATCACCCGCTGCTGCCCGAGGCGATCGCCGCGCTGCTCACCAACATCGGGGTGTACCGCTGCGACTACCCCGGCCTGGTCGCACTGCTGCCCACCGCCCTGGCCGAAACTCAGTCCGCGGCACCGCACTTGGGCCCGGCGCTGCAGGTGCTGGCCGCCGCGCTGGCCCGCGGCGGTGAGCCGGCCACCCGGCTGCAGCAACTCTGCGGGGCCGTCACCGCCAAGGCCGTCGAGGACTGCCTGTTCTACCGCGACGCCCGGCTGGTGTCGCTGAACGAGGTGGGCGGCGAGCCGCACCGCTTCGGCGTCGGCGCGGCCGAGTTCCATCACAGCGCCGCCACCCGCGCCCGGCTGTGGCCGCACACCATGACGACGCTGACCACCCATGACACCAAACGCGGCGAGGATGTCCGGGCCCGCATCGGGGTGCTGTCCCAGGTGCCGTCGCTGTGGACCGAGTTCGTCGCCCGCTGGGAGGTCGCCGCCCCCTCCCCCGACCCGGCGACCGGACAATTCCTGTGGCAGAACATCTTCGGCGTCTGGCCGGTCACCGGCGAGGTCACCGCCGCGCTGCGCGAGCGGCTGCACGGCTACGCCGAGAAGGCCATCCGGGAAGCGGCCTGGCACACCTCGTGGAACGACCCGGACGCCGCCTTCGAGGAGGCGGTGCACCGGTGGCTGGACACCGTGCTGGACGGTCCGGTCGCCGGGCAGCTGACCGAGCTTGTCGCCCAACTCAATCCCCATGCCTCCAGCGACGCGCTGGCCCAGAAGCTGCTGGCGCTGACGGTGCCCGGGATACCGGACGTGTACCAGGGCACCGAGCTGTGGGACGACAGCCTGGTCGACCCGGACAATCGCCGCCCAGTCGACTACCGGGCGCGGCGCGCCGCGCTGCAGGCGTTGGAGCATCCGAAGATCCGGGTGGTCACCACCGCCCTGCGGGTGCGGCGGGCCCATCCGGATACCTTCCTGCACGGCGACTACGCCCCCCTGCTCGCCGACGGGGACGCCTGCGATCACGTGCTGGCCTTTACCCGCGGCGCCGACATCGTGGTGGCGGTCACCCGCTGGACCGTCCGGCTGGCCGAAAAAGGTTGGGGCAACACGGTGTTGCCGCTGCCCGACGGCACCTGGAAGGACGCCCTCACCGGCAGCGTCGTGGACGGGCCGACGTCGGCCGCGCAGTTGTTCGCCGAACTGCCCGTCGTGCTGCTGGAGCGACACCATGACTGAGCAGAAGACCGAATTCCGGGTCTGGGCACCCAAACCCGCGCGGGTTCGACTGGACGTCGAGGGCCGGCCGCACGCCATGTCACGCACCGACGACGGGTGGTGGCACGCCGCGGTGGCCTGCGCGCCGGATGCCCGCTACGGCTTCCTGCTCGACGACGACCCCACCGTGCTGCCCGACCCGCGTTCGCCGCGCCAACCCGAAGGGGTGCACGCCCGCTCGCAGCTGTGGGATCCGGCCGCCGCGACCTGGACGGACTCCGCCTGGCCGGGCCGCTCGACCCACGGCGCGGTGATCTACGAGCTGCACCTGGGCACGTTCACCGCGGCCGGCACCTTCGACTCGGCCATCGAGAAGCTGGACTATCTGGTCGACCTGGGAGTCGACTTCGTCGAACTGATGCCGGTGAACTCGTTCGCCGGTACCCGCGGCTGGGGCTACGACGGGGTGCTGTGGTACAGCGTGCACGAACCCTACGGCGGCCCGGACGGGTTGGTGCGCTTCGTCGATGCCTGCCACGCAAGGGGTTTGGGCGTACTCATCGACGCGGTGTTCAACCACCTCGGCCCGTCCGGCAATTACCTGCCGCGGTTCGGCCCCTACCTGTCGTCGGCGAGCAACCCGTGGGGCGAGGGCATCAACATCGCCGACGCCGACTCCGACGAGGTGCGCCGCTACATCATCGGATGCGCACTGCGCTGGATGCGCGATTTCCACGCCGACGGTCTGCGGCTGGACGCCGTGCACGCGCTGGTGGACACCACCGCCATTCACATCCTCGAGGAGCTGGCCACCGAAACAGACTGGTTGGCAACACAATTGGGCCGTCCGCTGTCGCTGATCGCCGAGAGCGACCTCAACGATCCGCGGCTGATCACCGCGCGCGAACGCGGCGGCTACGGCCTGACCGCGCAGTGGGCCGACGACATTCATCACGCCATCCACACCGCGGTGTCCGGCGAACGCCAGGGCTACTACGCCGATTTCGGCAGCATCGCCACGCTGGCGCACACGCTGCGGCACGGCTACTTCCACGCGGCGACGTACTCGTCGTTCCGGCGCCGCCGGCACGGGCGGCCGCTGGACACCTCCGCGCAGACCGGCATCCCGGCCACCCGGCTGCTGGCCTACACCTGCACCCACGACCAGGTCGGCAATCGCGCCCTGGGCGATCGGCCGTCGCAGAACCTGACCGCCGGGCAACTGGCCGTCAAAGCGGTCCTGGCGCTCCTATCGCCGTATACCGCAATGCTTTTCATGGGTGAGGAGTATGGGGCCTCGACCCCGTTCCAGTTTTTCAGCTCGCATCCCGAACCGGAGCTGGCCCGGGCCACCGCCGAGGGACGCAAGACCGAGTTCGCCGAACACGGATGGGACGCCTCAAAGAAGGGGGAGATCCCCGACCCGCAGGACCCGCAGACCTTCGCCCGGTCCAAGCTGAACTGGGACGAGGTCGGCACGGGCGAGCACGCCCGCCTGCACCGGCTGTACCGAGACTTGATCGCGTTGCGGCACAACGATCCCGACCTCGCCGATCCGTGGCTGGAGCACCTCACCGTCGACTACGACGAGGATCAGCGCTGGATCGTGCTGGCCCGGGGCCGGCTGCGCATCGTGTGCAATCTGGGTGCCGAGCCGGTGACGGTCCCGGTCGGCGGCGAGCTGATGCTGGCCTGGGACGAGCCGACGGTCGACGCTGACACCACGGCGTTGCAAGGCCATTCGTTCGCGATTCTGTCGACGCCGGGGCAGCCTGTGGATAACTGATGGCGGGCGGGCGGCATCGCGCCGCATGATGCGGCCATGAGTCATTCTGAATTCGGCCACCGACTGCGACGGATCTGCTCGTGCAAACCGGACCGTCGCGGCGCCCGGCGCCCGGTGCGCCACGACGTACCCCCGCACGCCAGCATCGAGATGCTGTGGAAGGGCCCCGGCATCGACATGCCCGGCGACGGCGCCTGATCCGCGGTCAGACGATGGGCCGCCCGCTGGGGCGCACCGCCTGTGCGACGGCGTCGGCGAGCGGTTCGATCTCGTCGGGTGTCAGGTCGGCGATGGTGATGCGGATGCCCGCCGGCGTCTGCATCCGGAACCGGGCACCCGGCGCGGCCGCCCAGCCCGCGCCGAGCAACCGGGATACCGCGACCGCCTCGTCGGGAACGCGAACCCACACGTTGAGCCCGGACCGGCCGTGCGCGTCGACACCCCGCTCGGCCAGCGCGCCGCACAGCCGGCGGCGGCGGTCGGCATAGCGCCGCTCGGCCGTCGCGACGAGCTCGGACGCCGCTGTGTCGGACCATAATTCGACGGCCAGCTGCTGCAGGACGTGGCTGACCCAGCCCGGGCCGAGCCGCAACCGGCCGTGCACCCGATCCACGGTGCGCTGGTCGCCGGCCAGCACCGCCACCCGCAGGTCGGGGCCGTAGGCCTTGGACGCCGAGCGGACGAACGCCCAATGCGTGGTGCAGCCGGCCACGGGGTGCAGGGCCGCACCGGAAATGCCCGCGCAGTGGTCGTCTTCGACCAGCAGGACGTCGTCGGCCCGCCCGGACAACAGATCTCGCAGCGCCGCGGCGCGTTCCGCCGACAGCGCGGCACCGGTCGGGTTCTGCGCGCGCGTGGTCAGCACCAGCGCCCGCGCTCCGCGGCCCAACGCGCGGGCCAGGTCCTCGGGCAGCGGCCCGGCGTCGTCGACCCGCACCGGCTCGGCCGAAAACCCGAGTGCGGCAAGCAGATCGAGGAGATTCGCCCAGCCCGGATCCTCGACGGCGACGCGATCACCGGGACGCAGATGTGCGGTCAGCGCGCGCTCGATGCCGTCCAGCGCGCCGCTGGTCAGCGCCAGGTGATCGGCGGGCACGCCGTCGGCGGACAGCGCGGCCCGGGCGTACTCCGCCAGCGCCGGCGAGATGGCCGGCTCGCCGTAGAGGACCGCGCGGCCGGAGGCCGGGCGGGCCGGCGCGGCGGCGGCGAGGGGTAACAGGGCGGGGTGCGGGTTGCCGGTCGACAGGTCGCGCACGCCGGCGGGGACGTCGAGCCCGAGCAGCGATCGCGGGGTGGTCGCCGGCCGGTGCCGCACCCGGGTGCCGCGCCGGCCCGCGGTCTCGACCGCGCCCCGATGCCGCAGCAGGCGGTAGGCCGCCGCGGCCGTGTTGGCGTTCACGCCGAGCCGCGCAGCCAGCTCGCGGACCGGCGGCAGTGCGTCGCCGGGCGCCAGCGAGCCGGCCGAGATGGCCGCTTCGATGCTGGCGGCTATGGATTCCGCACCCGTCCCGGTTATGCTCTTTTGTACCGCCACGCAACAGATTATGTACTAGGACAAAATCGTATGTCGACCGAAGCCGACTACCAGCCGACGCCGCGCAGCACGCCGACCCGCTACCGGGAACGGGCGCGCTACGACCGCCGCACCGTCCACCGCATCCTGGACGAGGCGCTGATCTGCCATCTGGGCTACCTGAGCGGCGGACGCCCGGTGGTGTTGCCGACGACGCACGCGCGCCGCGGCGAGACGCTGTACCTGCACGGTTCGACGGGCGGCGGGCCGGTGCTGGCGGCCAGGGCGGCCGCGGCCGCGGGGGCGGGACTGCCGGTCTGCGTCACCGTCACGCTGGTCGACGCCCTGGTGCTGGCGCGCGCCGCGATGCACCACTCGGTGAACTTCCGCTCGGTCGTGGTGCTGGGGGACGCGCGGGTGGTCGACGATCCGGCGGAGAAGTCGCGGGCGCTGAGCAGCCTGCTCGATCACATCGCGCCCGGGCGCGCCGCCGACTGCCGGGCCCCCGACGCCCGGGAACTGGCCGCCACCGGGGTGCTCGCGCTCGACCTGGCCGAGGTGTCGGCCAAGGTGCGCAGCGGCCCGCCGGTCGACGATCCGCAGGACCGCGCGCTGCCGCACTGGGCCGGGGTGGTGCCGCTGCAGCTGAGCGCCGGCCCGCCGGTGCCGGCGCCGGACCTCGACCCGGCCGTTCCGCTGCCCGGCTACCTCGGGTAGCGGCGACTCACGCCTGCCGTTGCCGCTCGCGGGCCGGGCGGGTGTTGTCCCACCAGGTTCCGACGAGCATGACGGCGAACGCCCAGGCCGTGCCCAGCATCCAGCCGGAGAGCACGTCGCTGAGGTAGTGGACGCCGAGGTAGATCCGCGAGAACCCGATCAGCAGGACCGCGCCGATGGCGAGCGCCCACACCAGCACCCGCCCGGTCCACCCGGGAATCAGCCAGCGGGTGAGCAGCCACGCCGAGATGGCCATCATCGCCGCGGTGCCGGTGGCGTGCCCGGAGGGGAACGAGTACCCGTCGGCGTCGACGAGGGCGAACGGCAGCGGAGGGCGATGGCGACCCACCAGCGCCTTGGCGGTGAACAGCATGACCGGGACCCCGGCGCCGGCCACCACCGCGAGCAGCACGGGCCGCCACGACCGGTACCGCCACGCGGCGACCACGGAGATCGGGAGGGCCAGCGCGGCCAGGAACAGCGGGCCGCCCGCGACGGTGATCGCCTGCAGGACGGTGGTCAGCCACAGATCGCGGTGGGCCGCGAGCCATCGGGTCACCGGGTGGTCGATGACGGCGATGCCGTCGCCCTCGAGCACGTCGTCGAGCACTTCGGTGAAGCCGACCGCCAGCAACGCGACCGCCGCGAGCCCGAGAAGCAATGCCACACCGGCGATCTCGCTCACCGGAAAGCGGCGCGCCAGCGCCCGCCCCCGATCGCCGATCCGGTCGCGCAGCCAGGCCAGCGCCTCATCGACCACGGCGTTGTGGGTCGCCCGCTGCCAGAGCCGCTGCAACGGGTCGGCGCGCCGGGCGATCCACACGGCCGCCCACCCCAGCAGCACCAGCGACGCGAGGACAGCGGCGCTGACCAGCCCGAAACCGGCATGACCGGGTCCATACGGTGGGGGCATGTATCGGATTTAGAGCAGCAGGTAGCGGTAGGCCGGCGAGCCCGGCTTCAGGGTCTCGACGTGCAGCTCGGTCGCCCGCATTCGGGCCAGCAGGCCGTCCAGGTCGGCCGAGGACCCCAACTGGATGCCCACCAGCGCCTCGCCGGTCTCCCGGTTGTTGCGCTTGACATACTCGAACAGCGTGATGTCGTCGTTGGGGCCGAGCACCTCGTCGAGGAACCGGCGCAGCGCGCCCGGCTCCTGCGGGAAGTCGACCAGGAAGTAGTGCTTGAGGCCCAGGTGCACCAGGGACCGCTCCAGCACCTCGCCGTAGCGCGACACGTCGTTGTTGCCGCCGGAGATCAGGCAGACCACCGTCGAACCGGGCTCGATGTCGGCCTCCAGCAACCCGGTGACCGACAGCGCGCCCGCGGGCTCGGCGATGATGCCCTCGTTCTGGTAGAGGTCGAGCATCGCGGTGCACACCGCGCCCTCGTCGACCGTGGTGATCGACACCATGTCGCCGGCGGCCGCCAGCGCGGCATAGGTCAGGTCACCGGCCCGCCGCACCGCGGCACCGTCGACGAACTGGTCGACGTGGTCCAGCGTCACCGGCTCGCCGGCCGCCAGGGCGGCCATCATCGCCGCGGCCCCGGCCGGCTCGACGCCGAGCACCGCGGTGGTGTCGGTGCGCTCGGCGAGGTAGGTGGTGATGCCGGCGATGCAGCCGCCGCCGCCCACCGGGACCACCACCAGGTCCGGCTCGGTGTCGAGCTGGTCGAGCAGCTCGACGGCGATGGTGCCCTGGCCGGCGATGGTGCGCAGATCGTCATAGGGCGGGACGAGGGTGGCGCCGGTGCTCGCCACGTCGGCCAGCGCCGCCTCGGCGGCCTGGTCGTAGGTGGTTCCGCCGACGATCAGCTCGATGAACTCCCCGCCGTGGTAGCGGATCCGGTCCCGCTTCTGCAACGGCGTCTTGGCCGGCACGTAGACGCGGCCGTGCACCTGCAACATCCGGCAGGCGTAGGCGAACCCCTGGGCGTGATTGCCCGCCGACGAGCACACCACGCCCGCGGCCAGCTCCGTCTCGGACAGCTGCACCAGCAGGTTGTAGGCGCCGCGCAGCTTGTAGGAGCGCACGATCTGCAGGTCCTCGCGCTTGAGGTAGACCTGTGCGCCGGTGATCGCCGACAGCCGGTCGCTGAACTGCAACGGGGTCGGCGTGACCACCGCGGCGATCCGCTTGGCCGCGTCGTCGATGTCAGCCGCTGAAAGCGGCGCGACGCTCGGGGACTGACTCAATTCGGCGGACACGGACTAATGGTGCCATGCGGGCTGGTCAACTACGGAATTCAGGCGACCGGGGTCAGCACGAACACCGGGATCTGGCGGTCGGTTTTGGTCTGGTATTCGGCGTAGTCGGGCCAGGCTTCGACGGCCCGCTGCCACCAGACGGCCTTCTCGTCGCCGAACACCTCCCGGGCGTCGTACTCCCGGGTGACCGGGCCGTCCTGCAGTTCGACCCGGGGGTTCTTCTTGATGTTGTGGTACCAGACCGGGTTCTTCGGCGCCCCGCCGAGCGAGGCGACCACGGCGTACTGCCCGTCGTGCTCGACCCGCATCAGCGGCGTCCTGCGCAGCTTGCCGGTCTTGGCGCCGACCGTGGTCAGCACGATGATGGGCTTGCCCTTCATGTCGGCGGCCTCGGCCCCGCCCGATGCGACGTACTTGTCGGCTTGCTCGCGGGACCAATCCCACGGGCTGGGTGCGTATTCACCTGAAAGCGGCATGACCCAACCTTAAGCGCGGTCCGGGTGGGGCGGCCCGACGGCTGGGCGCGCGACGAACGAACGCAGACGGCGCCGGGTCTGGTGGTCGGGCGCCCCGGGTTCGCCGTCGCTGTGCCGGCCGCGGGTGTAGTCGCCCTGCCACGGCACGCGCTCGTCGGCCACTTCCTGCTCGCGCCCCAGCGCGCCGCGCGAGCTCAGGAAGAACTCGTGCTTGCGGTGCAGTTCTTCGTCGGACTCGATCGGCCGCAGTTCCGGGGCGAACTCCTCCAGCTCGGCCCGCCGCTGCGGCACGATCATGCAGATCGGCTCGTCCACCTCGAACCGCACCGGCATGAATTCCCGGGTGAATTTCCAGTTCATGCTGAAACTCGAACTGGACCAATCGGTTTCGACGATGCCCTCCAACGGCGATATCCCGTCCTTGGGATGGTTGGCCGGTCCGCGGACCAACAGGTTGTAGCCCGGCGGGGTGCGGAACAGGATCGGCAGATGCCAGGTCAGGATGCCGAAGCCGAAGTGACTGTCCGGCAAAAACTGACCGCTGGCACGGGTGTCGGGCACGATCGTCAGGCTGGTGCGATCATCACCGCCCATCCACGTCGCGGTGAAGGCGCTGCGGTTGCGCACCTCCCAGCCGCTCTGGTTTGCGATCAACATCGGCAGGCATCGGTGCGGCCAGCCCTGGCGCATCTGCGACATCCAGGCGCGCCCGATCGGCGCGGGGGCGATCGGCGGCGCGATGTCATGGGTGATGTACCCGATCAACGGGCGCTGCGGCCCCTCGGACTGCTCCGTCATCAGATCCTCGCTTCACCGGCTCGCTGGTCCCCTACAGGCATAGCGCACGCCGGGCGTCGGCGCGCGCGGCACAGTATCGGGACCGGACGTGAACGTTTCGTGTCGAGTGCTTGCGTGCTATACCCCGGGGCGGCGCGGCGAGCCGAACGGGTTCAGCGCGTCCGCGCCAGCTCCGCGATGGTGTTGACGCGCCGGATGGCGGTGGCGATCTCGTCGGCGAACTGCCGGCGCCGTCGCGCGATATCCGGGTCCTCGAACCCGTCGACCAGCTCGCGGTGCCGGGCCAGGCGCAGTGCCGTCTTGAACAGTTCCATCGACCGCGACTCGGCATTGGCGATTCGGCGCTGCAGCTCCCACTGCTTGCCGACCTGCAGGCACTCCGCCAGAAACGCCTGCTCGTCGAACGAATCGTCCTCGTAGCAGGCCAGCCGGTCGGCGACAATGTGATAGGCGTCCAGGAACGGGCGCAACACCAGGTGCGCCAGCAGCAGGTCGGCCTGCTCCAGCAGCCCGCGCACCACGGCGGCACCGGCGGCCTTGCCGGTGTCCACCGGATCCTCGGCGGGCCCGATCAGCCGCACCTCGTCGGCGAGCTCCTTCTCGAACTGGGCGCGGGCGGAGAACAGGAACTCGAACTTGAGCAGCTCCCGCAGTTTCAGCGCCTCGTCGCGCACCGTCGCCGGCAGCACCGATCCGTCCCCGGACGTCTCGGAGACTTCGACGGCGGCCAGCAGCGCCGTCTCGGCGATGGCCCGGTCGACCAGGATGTGGATGGCGGTGTTGCGGTAGAAGGCGGCGACCAGGTGCTGGTCGGTGCCGATCCCCCACACCGCCTCGGTGCCGGCGTCGTAGACGTTGACCACGCCGGAGGCCACCAGTTGGTGCAGGGTCCAGCGGATGGTGGAGCGGTTGGTCAGATCGGCCGCCCCGGCCACCACCCAGTTGCGGGCGGCGATGTAGCTGGCCAGCGGTCGCACGGTGGCCAGCACCTCGCTGAGGGTCAGCGACCGGTCGGCGCCCAGCAGCGCCAGGCTGACCACCGCGGTCGGGGTGACCGGCGTGGCGCGGTTGATGCGGTGCTCGACGTCCAGGGCGATGCGTTCGATCTCGGTTTGGCTGCCCGACTCCTCGGCCCGCAGCTCCTCGAGCCGCTTGCGCAGCGGCAGCGGCTCGCCGAAGTCCAGATACGCCCGGCCCAACCGGGTGCCCTGCTGGCGGGCGAGCCGGATCAGGAAGCGGAAATCCTCGGGCCGTTTCGCCGCGCCGTAGGCCTCGGTGGTCATGGCCTCCACTTCGTGCAGCTGGTCGTACACGATCGAGGTCGGCACCAAATACACTTCCGGGCCGTCGATTTCGTCGACCGCGTCGGCGAGGTAGCGCAGGATCCCGAACACCGGGGGCCGCAGCTTGCCGGTCCTGGTGCGGCCGCCTTCGATGGACCAGCTCAGGTTGGCGTGGTTTTGCACCAGCTGGGCGGCGTAGGCGCGCAACACGAAGCGGTAGACGGGAAGGTCCTTGGTTTGGCGCCGGATGAAGATCGCCCCGGTGCGCTTGGCCCAGGCGCCCATCGGGAAGAAGTTCAGGTTCGACCCGCCGAAGGTGAGCGCGGGGAACAGCCGGTTGGCCAGGATCACCTCGGGCAGCAGCATGCCGTCCAGGTACGAGCGATGCGAAAAGGCAAATGCCAGTGTGGCTTTGCGATCCAGCTTGCGCAGCGCCGCGATCTGGTCCTCGTCGATCAGCACGTCGTAGGCCCGCATCAGCCAGCGACTGAACCCGCGCCAGGCCGCCACCGCCGACTCGTCGAGCGAGGCCGCCATCTCGCGCAGGTAGCCCGCGGCCTCGGCGCGCACATCGGCCGGGTCGCGGCCGAGCTCGCCGGCCAGGCTGCGCAGCCGCTCGTCGTACCAGGGCGCGCCCAGCAACTGCACGACCTCGGCCGGGTCGGTGGCCAGCGGCGACGTCGCTTCGTCCAGAATGCCGGTGCGCTGCAACAGCTTTCGCATTCCGACGCGACCGATCTCGCGGGCGCTGCCGGCCGGCCCGCCGGTCATACGGGCTGCACCGCGGCGGCGGCGGGCTCGTGCACCTCGGGCGGAGGTGGATCGGCGTAGAGCTGCTCGATCTCCTCGGCGTATTTCGCCATGATCGGCTTGCGCTTGAGCTTCATCGTCAGCGTGATCTCGTCGCCGCCGGGCTCCCACAGCGTGGGCAGGATGCGGAACCGTTTGATCTGTTCCACCCGCGACAGTTTGGCGTTGCCCGCCGCCACCCCGGCGGCGATCTGGGCGATGACGTCCGGGTCGGCGGCCAGCGCGGCCGGCGACGCGTCGGACAACCCGTGCCGGGCGGCGTACGGGCCCACCGAGTCGGCGTCGAAAACCAGCAGCGCGGTGTTGTACGGACGCCCGTCGCCGATGGTGATCATCACGCCGATCATCGGGCAGGCGGCCAGGATGGCGTTCTCGATGTTGGCCGGCGACATGTTCTTTCCGGCCGCGTTGATGATCAGCTCCTTCTTGCGGTCCACCACTCGCAGGTAGCCCTGCGCGTCGGCCTCCAGGATGTCGCCGGTGTGCAACCAGCCGTCGGCGTCGATGGCCTCGGCCGTCTTCGCCGGTTCCTTGCGGTAGCCCTTCATCACCAGCGGGCCGCGCACCAGGAACTCGCCGTCGTCGGCGATCTTGCCCTCCAGCCCGGGCAGCAACTTGCCGACCGAGCCCAGGCGCGCGTCGCGGGGATGGCTGACGGCCGCCACACAGCTCAGCTCCGACATCCCCCACACCTCGGCGATCGGGATGCCGATGCCGGCGAAGAACGCCAGCGTCTCCTTGGGAATCGGGGCCGCCCCCGACACCGCCCAGCGCAGTTCGCCGAAGCCCAGCCGCTCACGCAGTTTCGAGAGCACCAACTTGTCGGCCCGCGCCCATTCGGTGGCCAGCTCGTCGGGTATCTGCTCGCCGGCGACCAAGGCCGCGGCGCGTTGGGCGGCCACCGACATCGCCCACTGCAGCGCCGCCCGGGTGGCCTCGTCCTGCTCGTTGGCGACGGTGAATTCGATTCCCGCCTTGAGCTTTTCCCATATCCGCGGCACCGCCGCCCACACCGTGGGTCGCACGTCGGGCAGCGCCGCGGCGATGGCGCGCGGGTCGTCGACCACGGTCACCTGCGCGCCGAAAACCTCCAGGCCGTAGAGCCCCATCGCGCGGTCGGCGATGTGCGCCGACGGCAGATACGACGTGACCCGGTCGCCGAATTTCGACGGCAGCACCGCGTTGAGCGCGTGGCACTCGAACAGCAGGTTGGCGTGGGTCATCTCCACGCCCTTGGGGTTTCCGGTGGTTCCCGAGGTGTAGATGAGCGTGACGACGTCGTCGGGCCGGACCGACCGCCAGGTCGACTCGAAGTCGAAATCCCTTGGGGCGGCGGCATACAGCTGCTCGACGGAGATGGTGCCCGGCGGGGCGCCGTCGATGCAGACGATGTGTTCGACGGGCGCGCCACTGGCCCGGATGCGGTCGACGTACTGCTGTTCGCAGATCGCCACTTTGGTGCCGGCGTTGTCGAACAGGTAGGTCAGTTGCTCGGCCGGCAGCGTGTTGTACACCGAAAACGACGTGGCGCCAAGGTGTTGCGCGCCGATCTCCAGCGGGTAGAACTCGATCCGGTTGGCCATCATCAGCGACACCGTGTCGCCGCGCCGCACGCCCAGCCCCGCCAGCCCGGCGGCGACCTTGCGGACCTGCTCGGCGAGCTCTCGCCAGGTCAATGTCTGGGTGGCCCCGGGGGTGCGCAGCACGACCGCGTCCGGGTCGATCGCGGCGTTGCGCTGGAATGCCTCGCACAAGGTGGCCGGACGTTCCGCCGTCATTTCCGCTCTCCTTGCCCCGGATCAGAACCTTCTGGCTGAGCGTACGTCCGGGCCGACGGGTGCGGGCCGGGTTGGGTGAATGCCGCAGGTGCAGGCGTCGATCGACGGGCAGGTGCACCGCATCCCCCACTCGATGACGGCGCGGGCCCGGGTCAGCGAGTCCAGCTGGGCGTCGATCTGGGCGAGTTTGGCCCGGGCCAGCGCGCGGCTGGCCGGGCGTCCCGGCGCGTCGTCGGCGAACAGGCGCTGGATCTCGTCCAGCGCGAAGCCGGCGGTCTTGCACAGCGCGATCACCTCGAGCCGGGACAGCACGGCCTCGTCGTAGCGGCGCTGCCCGCCCAGCCGGGTCGGGGCGGGCAGCAGGCCGATCTGCTCGTAGTAGCGCAGGGTGGTCGCGGCGACCCCGCTGCGGCGCGCGACCTCGCCGATGGTCAGCATGGGCGACTCCCGGGTTCGTACTTGACTTAGAGTTAACTCTAAGTCGTTGACTGGGTCCATGCCGCATCGATCCTTCGCCGAGTTGCACACCGACCGCTACGCGCTGCTGCGGTCTTTCCGCCGCGACGGCAGCCCCGTCGACACCCCGATCTGGTTCGCCGTCGACGACGACGGCGTGTTGTTCCGCACCAAGGTCGGGCCCAAGACCCGCCGGCTCGCCGCGCATGCCGGCGTGGAGCTGGCGGCCTGCGACTACCGCGGCCGGGTCCGCCCGGGCGCGACGACGCTGGCGGGGCGCGCCACGATCCTTTCCGGCGCGGACGCCGAGCGCGCCAACCGCCTGCTGCACCGGCGGTACGGCTGGCAGTGGAATATCGTGCCGCTGCTCAAGATTCCCGGCGTGACGAACGTGCACCGGGACCTGTGCCTGCGCGAGAAGCTGCGCCGGGCCCGCGATCGCGGAGTATGGCCGGACAGCGTCATCGTGCGGGTGCAGCCCATGTAGGCGCCGGGGGCGCGGCGAGCGCGGCGGCCCCGCGCCTGCCCCCGGCGAGCGTGAAGTTAGTTTCACGGTCGCGGCCGAGCGTGAAACTAACTTCACGCTCGGCGCGCCGAAGACCCGCTACCCGCCGAGGCAGCCGGGGCCGAGCAGCTCTTTGAGGTCGCCCATCAACGCCGGCGACGGCGTCACCCGCAGCGACGCGTCCAGCTCCAACGTGGTGATCCGGTCGCCGCTGATCAGCCGCAAATGCACCTGCGAGGTTCCCGGGTGACGGGCCAGCACCTGCTTGAGCGCGGTGACCTTGTCGATGGTGCACTGCCGCGTCGGCAGGCTGACCGCCAGCGGCCGGTCCACCTGGGCAATGGAAAAGTCCGGCACCACAAGCTCATTGGCGATCAGCGCGATCCGGTCGTCACGGATCGCCACCTTGGCGTTGATCAGCACCACGGCGTCGTCGGCGATGTCGGCGCCGTAGGTGGAGTAGGCGTGCGGGAAGAACATCACCTCGATGCCACCGGTGAGGTCCTCCAATTGCGCTGACGCCCAAGGCATCCCGTTCTTGTTGACCCGCCGGTTGACCGACGCCAGGATGCCGCCGACTCGCACCTGGGTCTCGTTGGGCACGTCGCCGTCCAGGATGGCCGGGATCTGGGTGTCCACCTGCGCGGCCAGCAGATGCGCCACCCCGTTGAGCGGATGCCCGGACACGTAGAGCCCCAGCATCTCCCGCTCCAGCGCGAGCTTGTGCTTGTCCTCCCACTCGTCGTCGGGCACCTTGATGGTGAACACCGACTCGGTGCAGCCGCCGTCGCCGCCGAACAGGTCGAACTGGCCCATCGCCTCGGCCTTCTTGGTGCCCAGCACCGAATCGACCGCATCGGTGTGTACCAGGAACAGGCCCTTGCGCGCGTGCTTGAGCGAGTCGAACGCGCCGGCCTTGATCAGCGACTCGGTCACCTTCTTGTTGCAGGCCGAGATGTCGATCTTGTTCAGGTAGTCGGAGAAGTCGGTGAACTTGCCCTTCTCTTCGCGGGTCTTGATCAGCGAACCGACCACGTTGGCGCCGACGTTGCGCACCGCGCCCAACCCGAAGCGGATGTCCTGGCCGACCGAGGCGAAGTTGACCAGCGACTCGTTAACGTCCGGCGGCAACACCGTGATGCCCAGCTTGCGGCAGTCGGCCAGATAGACCGCGGCCTTGTCCTTGTCGTCGCCCACCGAGGTCAGCAGCCCCGCCATGTACTCGGCCGGGTAGTTGGCCTTCAGATACGCGGTCCAGTACGACACCAGCCCGTAGCCGGCGGCGTGCGACTTGTTGAACGCATACCCCGCGAACGGAAGAATGGTGTCCCACAAGGCTTTTACCGCCTTCTCGGAGAACCCGTTGGCGGTCATGCCCTCGTAGAAGCCCTTGTACTCGGCCTCGAGCACCTCGAGCTTCTTCTTGCCCATCGCCTTGCGCAGCGCATCGGCCTTACCCATGGTGTAAGAGGCCACCTTCTGGGCGATGAACATGATCTGCTCTTGGTAGACGATCAATCCGTAAGTCTCGGCGAGGATTTCGCGCAGCGGCTCCTCAAGCTCGGGGTGGATCGGCTTGATCGGCTGGCGGCCGTTCTTGCGGTCGGCGTAGTCGTTGTGGGCGTTCATACCCATCGGCCCGGGGCGATACAGCGCCAGCACCGCCACGATGTCGTTGAACTCGGTGGGCTGCATGCGGCGCAGCAGATCGCGCATCGGCCCGCCGTCGAGCTGGAACACGCCCAGGGTGTCGCCGCGCCCCAGCAGCTCGTAGGTGGCCTTGTCGTCCAGCGGCACCGACTCCAGGTCGAGGTCGATTCCCCGGTTGGCCTTGATGTTGTCCAGGGCGTCGCCGATGATCGTCAGGTTGCGCAGGCCCAGGAAGTCCATCTTCAGCAGGCCGATGGCCTCACACGACGGGTAGTCCCAGCCGGTGATGATGGCCCCGTCCTGCGGCCGCTTCCACAGCGGGATGGCCTCGGTCAGCGGCTCGCTGCTCATGATCACCGCGCACGCGTGCACGCCGGCGTTGCGGATCAAACCCTCCAGACCGCGGGCGGTCTGGTAGATGGTGCGCACGTCGGGGTCGGTCTCGATCAGGCCGCGCACCTCGGCGGCTTCCTTGTACCGCTCATGGCTGGGGTCGGTGATGCCGGACAGCGGGATGTCCTTGGCCATGATCGGCGGCGGCAGCGCCTTGGTGATCCGGTCGGCGATCGCGAAGCCCGGTTGACCGTAGTGGATCCGCGCCGAATCCTTCAGCGCCGCTTTGGTTTTGATGGTGCCGAAGGTGATGACCTGGGCGACCCGGTCGGAGCCCCACTTGTCGGCGGCGTAGCGCACCATCTCGCCGCGGCGACGGTCGTCGAAGTCGATGTCGATGTCGGGCGCCGACGGCCGCTCCGGGTTGAGGAACCGCTCGAACAGCAGGCCGTGCGGAATCGGGTCGATGTTGGTGATGCCCAACGCGTAGGCCACCAGGGAGCCGGCCGCCGAGCCACGCCCGGGCCCCACCCGGATGTCGACCGAGCGGGCGTAGTTGATCAGGTCGGCGACGATCAGGAAGTAGGACGGAAAACCCTTGTCGCAGATGACCTTGATCTCGTATTCGGCCCGGTCGATGTAGTCCTGGCCGACCCCGTCCGGGAATCGCCGCCGCAGCCCGGCCATCACCTCGTGGTGCAGCCAGCTGGCCTGGTCGTGACCCTCGGGCACCGGGAAGACCGGCATCCGGTCGCGCGGCGTCCACACCTCCGCGTAGGACTGCACCCGTTCGGCGATCAACAGGGTGGAGTCGCACGCGCCGGGCACCTCGGCGTCCCAGATCTGGCGCATCTCGGCGGCCGACTTGAGGTAGTAGCCGTCGCCGTCGAACTTGAACCGGTTCGGGTCCGAGAGCGTCTTGCCGGTCTGCACGCACAGCAGCGCCTCGTGGTTGTGCGCGGCGTCGCGGGTGACGTAGTGGCAGTCGTTGGTGGCCAGCGGCGGGATGTTCAGCTTGCGGCCGATCTCCAGCAGGCCGCCGCGGACCCGCTGCTCGATGGACAGGCCGTGGTCCATCAGCTCGAGGAAGAAGTTGTCGGCGCCGAAGATCTCGCGCCACTTGGCCGCCGACTCGAGCGCCTCGCGGTCCTGGCCCAGCCGCAGCCGGGTCTGCACCTCCCCGGAGGGGCAGCCGGTGGTGGCGATGATGCCGTCGGCGTGTTCGGCGATCAGCTCGGCGTCCATCCGCGACCACTTGCCCAGCTGGCCCTCGAACGAGGCCAGCGAGGACAGCTTGAACAGGTTGCGCAGGCCGGCCGCGTTCTCGGCCACCATGGTCAGGTGGGTGTAGGAGCCGCTGCCGGACACGTCGTCGGCCTTCTGGCTGGGATCCCCCCACAGGATCCGCCGGGTGTCGAACCGGGAGCCCGGCGCGATGTAGGCCTCCACGCCGATGATCGGCTTGATCCCGGCCTTGGTGGCGGCGTTGTAGAACTCGCTGGCGCCGAACATGTTTCCGTGGTCGGTCATCCCGACCGCGGGCATGCCCAGCCGTTCCACCTCGGCGAGCATCGGGGTGATCTTCGCGGCACCGTCCAGCATCGAATACTCGGTGTGGTTGTGCAGGTGCACGAAGGACGAGTGGTTCATAGGGACGCCAGTCTATGACCGAGGACCGACGGGTTTCGGGCGTGTCGGGTCCGTGTGTTGGGTTTTATCCGTAGAGCTCGACGAAGTTACGCAGCGACCTCTGCACGTCGCCCTTGACGGCGCGCGCGGCGGCCGATCCGACCGGCCCGAACAGCGCCCGACCGCCCAGCTCGAGCCGCAGGCCGAGGGTGGAGCCGTCGCCGGTGGGCCGCACGGTCAGCGAGACGGCGTACTTGGTCCCGCCCTTGCCCGAGCCCGTCATCGCCACCCGGTGCGGCGGTTCCCAGGTGGTCACCGTCCAGGTCACCCGGTTGCGAAAGCCCTTGGCGCGGGCCACGCCGACGACCTGGGTGCCCTCGCCCAGCTCGTCGGGCAGTTCACCGCGCCAGGCCTCGTGCAGCACCAGCCAATCGCCCAGCTCCGACAGGTCGGACACCCGGTCCCACATCTGCTGCGGGCTCATCGGCACCTCGGCGGTCATCTCCACGGCGGCCATGAGTTTCCTCCTCGCTCCCCCCGCGTCCACCCCACGCTGGCGTGACGCTCGGCACCGAACACCACGCTGGCGTGGCGCTCGGCGACACTCAGCGCTTTGGCCCGCCGCGGAACCGGTTGCCGATCCGGATGCCCGGCAGCAGCAGGCTGCGCGGAGCGAAACGGCCGCCCGTGCTGACCACCTTGGGCACCACGCCCGGCACCACGGTGCGACGGCCGGTGAGCATGCCGCCGATCGCCGCCTCGGCCACGTCCCGCGGCGAGACCTGCGCGATCGGGATGCTGAACCGCTCGGCGTTGGCGATCTCGGCCCACTCGGTGGGCACCGGCCCCGGACACAGACAGGTGACCGACACCCCGCTGCCGTGCAGCTCCTCGTGCACGGCCTCGGAGAACGTCTGCACGAACGCCTTGGTCGCCGAGTAGACGGCCATGTAGGGAACCGGCTGAAAACCCGCGATCGACGCGATGTTCAGCACCGCGCCCGCCCCCCGCGACACCATGCCGGGCAGCGTCGCGTGCGTCAGCTCCATCAGCGCCAGCGCGTTGAGGGTGACCTCTTCGCTCTCGCGCTCCATCGGCAGCTCGTGGAAGACCCCGCTGGTGCCGAAGCCCGCGCTGTTGCACAACCCGGCGATCGATTCGCTGCGCAGCCGGCCGGCCAACCGGGCACGGGCCTTCGAGTCGCCGAGGTCCAGCGGCAGCACCTCGACGCCGACCGAGTACTGCCCGCCCACCTCGTTGGCGAGATCGTCGAGCCGCTCACGGCGCCGGGCGACCAGCAGCAGCGGGAAGCCACGGCGGGCCAGGCCGCGCGCCAGTTCGGCGCCGATGCCGGACGAGGCGCCGGTGATGACGACGGTGGTCGCGATGTCGGGTTTGGGAAGGCTCATCGTCTCACCAATGTATCCCTCGGGTCGCCCGCACGAACGTTTCGCTGCGCGCGTCGAATTCGGTTGCGTCGGCTGCGGATTCATCGCCCTTGGCGGCGCTGGAGTCGCCGAACATGGCGAACGCCCGGTTGCGCACCCGGTCCATCACGGCCGGGTTGACCGCGTCGGCGACGGCGGCGAACTGCCCGAACGGCGAGCTGGCCCGCCGCGGCCGGTGCACGATCGCGTCGGCGATCACCCCGGCCGCCTGCTCGGGCGTCAGCGCCGGGAACTTGTCGTACAACGTGGTCGGGCTGATCATCGGGGTGCGCACCAGCGCCATGTGCACGGTGGTGAATTTGACGTTGTCGTTGACGACTTCGGCCTGCAGCGCGTCGCACAGGCTGTCCAGCGCAGCCTTGCTGGCGATGTACGCCCCGAACCGCGGCGCGCGGGTCTGCACCCCGACCGACGACACGTTGATGATCTGGCCGAAGCCGCGCTCGCGCATGCCGGGGATGAACTTGAGGATGAGCTGCACCGCGCCCAGGTAGTTCAACTGCATGGTGCGCTGGTAGTCGTGGATGCGGTCGTAGGACAGCTCCAGCGAGCGCCGGATCGAGCGGCCCGCGTTGTTGATCAGGATGTCGACGCCGCCCAGGTCGTCGAGCACCCGATCGGCCATCGCGGCGATGGCGTCCATGTCGGACAGGTCGCACGGGTACACGTGGGCGCTGCCACCGTTCTCCCGGATTTCGGAGGCGACCTTCTCCAGGTTCTCCCGGGTGCGGGCCACCAGCGCCACGACACCGCCCGCCTCGGCGATCTTCTTGGCGGCGGCCTCACCGATGCCCGAGGAGGCGCCGGTGATCAGGACGGTCTTGGCGTCAACGGCCTCCTCGAGGGTGCGGCCCTGCACCGCGTCCAGCAGGTTCCGCAGATAGAACGGCCGGTATCGCCCGGCCGAGTTCGGGGTGTTGATGATGTTGGAGACCGCCGCGAGGGGCTTTTCCACCAGGTTCGTCAGGTCACCAAGGTTCATTGGCTTCGGCTCCCCCGCCCTCGCGCAACTGATGTGACGTGCGTCATGACGCCAACCTAGGACAAAAGCGCCCCGCGTCGATGCGGATTGCGGTCATGCGCCCCGACGCGGTCTCTCACCGTTCCCTTAGGCCGACCGCCAGATATGGGCAATCCGCTTGTTACACAGAGCAATCCGGGTGTGACCGCGCCCTAACTGACGGGCAACGCCGCGATGTTCCAATCGTGGTCATGAAAATTCTGGCGCGCTTCCGCAAGGCCGAGCCGGCCAGCATCTACGACCGGATCGGCGGGCACGAGGCGCTCGAGGTGGTGGTCGAGGACTTCTACGTTCGGGTGCTCGCCGACGAGCAACTGTCCGGATTTTTCACCGGCACCAACATGAACCGGCTCAAGGGCAAACAGGTGGAGTTCTTCGCTGCCGCGCTGGGCGGGCCGCACCCCTACACCGGGGCGCCGATGAAGCAGGTGCACCAGGGCCGCGGCATCACCATGCACCACTTCGGTTTGGTGGCAGGGCATTTGGCCGACGCGCTGACCGCCGCCGGCGTGCCGTCGGAGACGGTGAGCGAGATCCTGGGGGCGATCGCGCCGCTGGCGCCGGAGATCGCGACCGGCGAGGCGAAGGCGACGGTCTGAGCGTTGCGCCTAGCATGCCTGGCATGCGGCGCACGTTCGAGGATCTGCTCGCCGAAGCCGAGGCCGCCCCGGTCGACGGCTGGGATTTCTCCTGGCTGGACGGCCGTGCCACCGAGGAACGCCCGTCGTGGGGCTACCAGCGCCTGCTGCGCGACCGGTTGTCGACGGTGTCGGCGGCGCTGGACATTCACACCGGCGGCGGCGAGGTGCTGGCCGGGGCGGGCCCCTTCCCGCCCACCATGGCGGCCATCGAGACCTGGCCGCCCAACGCCGCGCTGGCGACCGCACGGCTGCATCCGCTCGGCGCGGTGGTGGTGGCGGTGCGCGACGAGCCGCCGCTGCCGTTCGCCGACCACGCCTTCGACCTGGTGACCAGCCGGCACCCGGTCTCGGTGTGGTGGTCCGAGATCGCGCGGGTGCTGCGGCCCGGCGGCAGTTACTTCGCCCAGCACATCGGGCCCGCCACCATGGGCGAGCTGGTCGAGTACTTCATCGGGCCGCAACCGCAGAAGTGGGCCGAGTTCCACCCCGACGCGCTGCGCGCGCAGGTGGCGGCGGCGGGCCTGCGGGTGGTCGAGGTGCGCATGGAGCGGTTGCGGGCCGAATTCTTCGACATCGGCGCCGTCGTGTACTTCCTGCGCAAGGTGATCTGGACGGTGCCGGACTTCTCCGTGGCGCGCTACCGCGACCGGCTGGCCGAACTGCACGAGCGCATCGAGTCGCAAGGCCCGTTCGTCGCGCACCCGACTCGGGTGCTCGTCGAGGCCCGCAAGCCGGAGTGATCAGCCTTCGTCGCGCAGCACGTCGAGCGCGTGCTGCAGATCCGGCGGGTAGGGGCTGACGATCTCCATCCGCCGGCCGTCGGCCGGGTGCGCGAACGACAGCGACCGCGCGTGCAGCCATTGGCGTTGCAGCCCAAGCTTTTTCGCGAGCTTGGGGTCGGCGCCGTAGACCAGGTCGCCGCAGCACGGGTGATGCAGCGCGGAGAAGTGCACCCGGATCTGGTGGGTGCGGCCGGTTTCCAGGTGCACGTCGAGCAGGCTGGCGGCGACGAAGGCCTCGACGGTGTCGTAGTGGGTGAGGCTGTGCCGGCCGTCCTTGGTGACCGCGAACTTCCACTCGCCGCCGCGGTGCCGCCCGATCGGGGCGTCGATGGTGCCGCTGGACGGGTCCGGATGTCCTTGCACCAGCGCGTGATAGCGCTTGTCGACGGTGCGTTGTTTGAACGCCCGCTTGAGCAGGGTGTAGGCGCGCTCGGACAGCGCCACCACCATCACCCCGGAGGTGCCGACGTCGAGGCGGTGCACGATGCCCTGCCGTTCGGGCACCCCCGAGGTGGTGATCCGGTAACCGGCGGCGGCCAGGCCGCCGAGCACCGTGGGTCCGGTCCAGCCCACCGACGCGTGCGCGGCCACCGCGGCGGGCTTGTCGACGGCGACGATGTCGTCGTCGGAGTACAGGATGGTCATGCCCTCGATGTCGACCGGGGTGTTCTGCGGCGGCGCCGGCGCCTCGGGCAGGCGCACGTGCAGCCACGCCCCGCCGGTCAGCCGATCGGATTTGCCGGCCGGCACCCCGTCCAGTTCGACACCGCCGTCCTCGGCCAGGGCCGCCGCCGCGCTGCGGGACAGTCCCAGCAGGCGGGCCAGCCCGGCGTCGACGCGCATGCCCGCCAGTCCCTCCGGGACCGGCATCGAGCGCTCAGTCACGGCTCTGGTCGGCCTTTTTCCGTCGACCGACGGTGTCGAAGTCGTAGCCGAAGATCGACAGGACGACCAGCAGGATGGCCCCGCCGACCACCGAGGGGTCGGCGACGTTGAACACCGGCCACCAGCCGACCGACAGGAAGTCCACCACGTGGCCGCGCAGCGGCCCGGGGGCCCGGAAGAAGCGGTCGACCAGGTTGCCCATCGCGCCGCCCAGGATCATGCCCAGGCCCACCGCCCACCAGGGCGACACCAGCCGTCGTCCCATCCAGAAGATGCCGACCACCACGCCGGTCGCGATCAGGGTCAGCACCCAGGTGTAGCCGGTCGCCATCGAGAAGGCGGCCCCGGAGTTGCGAACCAGGGTCCAGGTCACCGTGTCGCCGATGATCGGCACCGGCTGGCCGGGCGGCAACAGCTTGACGGCCAGCACCTTGGTGACGATGTCCAGGGCCAGGACTGTCGCGGCGACCGACAGCAGCAGACGCAGCCGTCGCGGCGGCCGGTCCTGCGGCGCGGTCGATCCCGTTGGTTCTTCAGGCACGCTCATATCATCCCCTACCGCGTCCGTAGACCGGAGACGTGCGGGCGGCGGCGATGCGCGATGATTCCCCCATGGCCCGCCTCACCGTGATCGCCACCGGGGGCACCATATCGACCGGCACCGGCGCCGACGGGGTGCACCGGCCCTGCTACAGGGGGGCGGATCTGACGGCCCCGTTCCGCGCCGATCACGACGTCGAGGTGGTCGACCTGCTGGCGGTGGACAGCTCGGAGCTGACCCTGGCCGACTGGGATCGGATGCGCGGCGCGGTGACGGCGGCGCTGGACGGCGGCGCCGACGGCGTGGTGATCCTGCACGGCACCGACACCATGGAGGAGACCGCGCTGTGGCTCGATCTGACCTACGACGGGCCGGCGCCGGTGGTGTTGACCGGCGCGATGCGCAGCGCCGACGCGCCGGACGCGGACGGTCCGGGCAACGTGCGCGACGCCCTGGCGGTGGCCGCGCATCCGGCCGCCCGCGGGCTGGGCGTGCTGCTGTGTTTCGCCGGCCGGGTGCTGCAGCCGCTGGGCCTGTCCAAGGTGGCCACCGAGGACTTGAGCGGCTTCGCCGGCCGGCTGGTGGGCACGGTCGCCGGCGATGTCGCGCTGACCGGCCCGAAAACCCGGCCCTACCTCGGTGACCTGGGTGCCGCCGCGGCCCCGCGGGTGGACATCGTCGCGGCGTATCTGGGCAGCGACGCGGTGGCCCTGGACGCCTGCGTGGCCGCCGGGGCCCGGGCCGTGGTGCTCGAGGCGCTGGGTTCGGGTAACGCCGGGCCGGCGGTGGTCGACGCGGTGCGCCGGCACTGCGGCACCGGGGTGGTGATCGCGGTGTCCACCCGGGTGCCCGGCGGGCGGGTCGGCGCGAGCTACGGGCCCGGGCACGAGATGGCCGCCGCGGGGGCGGTGCCGGTGCCCACGCTGCGGCCGCCGCAGGCCCGGGTGCTGCTGATCGCCGCGCTGGCCGCCGGGCTACCGGCCGCCGACGTCCTCGGCCGGTGGGGCTGACGACTCCTGCAGGCCCTCGACGTAGTCCGGCCAGTCCAGCGAATCGACCGGGTTGGCGCGCACCAGCTCGGCGCTGTCGGCGGGGAAGGTGCGGGCCGGGCCCGGGCCGGAGGTGCGGGTCTCGAACCGGGCGGTGACCACGCCGTGCCCGGCGCCCTGCACCCAGCCGTGCCCCAGGTCGGGGTGGGCGACGTCGTCGCCCACCCGCCAACCCGCGTCGTGTCCGGGCCCGAACATTGCCTCGGCCGCGGTCTCGACCGACTGCGAATCCGATTGCGGCGCAGACATTTCCAGGTCCGGGAACAGCGACTCCTGACGCACCTCGCTCAGCCCGGAAAACCCCACCCCGAGCAGGCGGATCGGCCCGATCTCGCGCGGGTCGAGCAGCAGCCGCCGGGCCACGCCGACCAGCGCGGCGGCCTCGGTGGTCGCGTAGGGCAGGGTCGCGGAGCGGGTCAGCGTGCTCATGTCGGACTTCTTCAGCTTGACCGTGACGGTGCGCGCGCCCCGGCCGTCGCGCAGCAGGCGGTGATGGGCGTGCTCGGCGATCGGTTCGATCGCCTCGCGCAGCTGCTCGAGGGTGGTCAGGTCGGCGGCGAAGGTCGACTCGGAGCTGATCTGTTTGGCTTCGGCGCGTTCGGCGACGGGCCGGTCGTCGATGCCGCGGGCCAGCCGGTGCAGCGCGGGGCCGATGGTGGCGCCCAGGATGTTGGCGGCCTCGGCGTCGGTCAGCGCGGCCAGCTCGCCGATGGTCTCGATGCCCAGCCGATGCAGCTTCTCCTCGGCGACCGGCCCGATCCCCCACAGCCGGCGCACCGGCAACCCGCCGAGCAGCTCGCGTTCCTCGGCGCGGCGCACCACCCGGACCCCGTCCGGTTTGGCCAGGCCGGAGGCGATCTTGGCGATCTGCTTGCCCGAGCCGGCGCCCACCGAGGCGATCAGCCCGGTCTGCTCACGAACCCGTCGGCGCAACTGTTCGCAGAACGCCTCGACGTCCTCGGCCGGCGCGCCGGCGAGTTGGGCCGGCTCGCCGAACCCCTCGTCGAAGGACAGTTGCTCGACGACGGGCACCACGGCGCGGATGGTGTCGAAGACCCTCCTGCTGGCCACGCCATAGACCACGCCGCGCGGCGGCAACACCACCGCGGAGACGCCGACCAGCCTCTTGGCCTGATGCATGGGCATGGCCGAGCGGGCGCCGAACACGCGCGCCTCGTAGCTGGCGCCGGCCACCACGCCGCGGCCACCCAAACCACCCACCAGCACCGGACGCCCGCGCAGCGTCGGGCGGGTGAGCTGCTCGACGGACGCGAAGAACGCGTCCATGTCCAGGTGCAGCACCCATCGGGACTCCACCCGATCGATGCTATTGCCCGGGCCTGCTGCGGCCCGGGCTGACCGCGAGAGTGCATCTACCGACGCTGCCTCTCGGGAAACACGTCGCTGGTTGCACTTTCGCGGCTCACAGCGGGCAGCCCGCCGCGCGCAGCGCCCCCCGGATCCTGCCCACTAAGACGTCCGGCCGATTACGCAACAGGTCCGCGCTCACCCGGATGATCCGCCAACCCCGGCGCTCCAATTCTGCGACCCGGTCAATGTCCTTGGCGCGGATGCGCGGATCGGTCCAGTGTTGGGCGCCGTCGTATTCGACGCCCACCCGCCACTGCTCCCACCCCAGATCGATGCGAGCCAGCACGAAACCCCAGTCGTTGTGCACCGTGATCTGGGTGCTGGGTTTGGGCAATCCGGCGCCGACGATCGCCAGCCTCGTCCGGGTCTCTTGCGGCGACTCGGCCCCTGCATCGATAAGAGGCAGCACCCGTCGCAACTGACGCACGCCTCTGGCGCCGCGGTGGGCCCGCATGAGCGGTTCGACACACTCGGTCGTCAGCCCCGTCGCCCTCGCCAACGAATCAATCGCTATGACCGCGGCCACCAAGCCGGGTCGCCGTCCCAGGTCGTACGCGGTGCGCGCAGGCGTCGTCACCGGCACACCGCGGACTTCGGTGATCTCGTCAGGCAGCAACGTCTCATTGCGGGCGACGATCAATGGCGGCGGCCGCTTGCGATCAGTGATCAGTTCGGCGGGTGCGCGCGGATCGACCCATTGCGCGCCCAGCAACGCGGCCGCCGAGTTGCCGGCGACCACCGCCCGCCTGCCTGACCACAGCCAGGCAGCTATCGCCCGGTCGCTGGCGGTGAAGTCGGCACCGCGCTGGTAGACGTTGCGATAGATCCGCGTGCACGAGCGCCGCAGGTCGCGCTCCGTCAGCGTGCCTGCGCTCAGCGCCTCGGTGCCCACAAACAGCTGCCCCTCGCCCATGGGCGGAGGCTGCCACACAGCTCCGACAACCGACGAGAGTGCATCTACCGACACCGTTACTCGGTAAATGCGTCGCCAGTTGCACTTTCGCGGCTCAGACTTTGGAAATGCTCACCCGCACGCCGTCGCCGATCGCGACGGGGTCGGCCGGCTCCCCGAATTCGAAACGGGTGGCCAGGATTTCACCGGCGATCAGGTCGCGGTGGGTGTGCGCCCACTCGGCCCGCTCGGCGGGCACCGACATCACGACGCTGATCCGGTCGGAGACGTCCAGCCCGGTCGACTTGCGCAGCTCCTGCAACTCGCGGATCCGGTCCTTCGCCCACCCCTCGGCCTCTAGCTCCGGGGTGACGGTGCCGTCGAGGACCACCAGGCCGGCCCCATTCGGCAGGGCCGCGGTGAATTCCGGGTCGGCGGCCACCAGCCGTGAGCTGTACTCCTCGGGCAGCAGTACCGCCGGGCCTGCGGTCAGGGTGCCGTCTGCGTTGACGACGCCCTCCCCCGCCTTGACCGCCTTGATCGCCGCCTGCACGTCCTTGCCCAGCCGCGGCCCGGCCACCCGGGCGTTGACGGTCAGCTCGAAGGTGCCGTAGGTGTCGATCGCGTCGGTCAACTCGACGCTCTTGACGTTGAGCTCGTCGGCGATCAGGTCGACGAACGGCGCCAGGTGTTGCGGATTCTCCACCGCCACAGTCAGTTTCGGCAGCGGTAGGCGCACCCGCAGCTTCTTTGCCTTGCGCAGCGAGGAGGCGGCCGAGCACACCTCGCGAACCTGGTCCATCGCCGCGACCAGGCCGGGGTCGGCGGGCAGCTCGCCGCTGCGCGGCCAGTCGGTCAGATGCACCGAGCGTCCGCCGGTCAGGCCGCGCCAGACCAACTCGGTGACCGAGGGCAGCAGCGGCGCGGCCAGCCGCGCGGTCACCTCCAGCACGGTGTGCAGCGTGTCGATGGCGTCGGCGTCCTCGCTCCAGAACCGCGAACGCGACCGTCGCACATACCAATTCGTCAGCGCCTCGGTGAACTGGCGCAGCTGCTCGCAGGCCCGCGAAATGTCGCAGGCGTCCATCTCCCGGGTCAGGTCGTCGCGCAGTTCGGCGAGCTTGGCCAGGATGTAGCGGTCCAGCACCTGGGTCGAATCCGTGCGCCAGGTACCGACTTTCGGCGCGTAGAGGGCCAGGAAGCTGTAGGCGTTCCAGAACGGCAGCAGCACCTGGCGCACGCCGTCGCGGATGCCCTGTTCGGTGACGATGAGATTGCCCCCGCGCAGGATCGGCGAGGCCATCAAGAACCAGCGCATGGCATCGGAGCCGTCGCGGTCGAACACCTCCGACACGTCGGGGTAGTTGCGCAGCGACTTGCTCATCTTCTGTCCGTCGGAGCCCAGCACGATGCCATGGGCCACACAGGTTTTGAACGCCGGCCGGTCGAACAGCGCGGTGGCCAGCACGTGCAGGGTGTAGAACCAGCCGCGGGTCTGCCCGATATATTCGACGATGAAGTCGCCGGGGTAATGCGTCTCGAACCAGTCCCGGTTCTCGAACGGGTAGTGGACCTGCGCGTACGGCATGGACCCCGAGTCGAACCAGACGTCGAGCACGTCGGGGATGCGGCGCATGGTGCTGCGACCGCTCGGGTCGTCGGGGTTGGGCCGGGTCAGCTCGTCGATGTAGGGCCGGTGCAGGTTGTCCGGCCGCACCCCGAAGTCGCGCTCGAGTTCGTCGAGGCTGCCGTACACGTCGATCCGCGGGTAGGCCGGGTCGTCGGACTTCCACACCGGAATCGGGGTGCCCCAGTAGCGGTTTCGTGAGATCGACCAGTCGCGGGCGCCGGCCAGCCACTTGCCGAACTGGCCGTCCTTGACGTGTTCGGGATACCAGGTGATCTGCTGGTTGAGTTCGACCATGCGGTCCCGGAATCGGGTGACCGCCACGAACCAGGACGACACCGCCCGATAGATCAGCGGGTTGCGGCAACGCCAGCAGTGCGGGTAAGGGTGCTCGTAGGTTTCGTGGCGCAGCAGCACCGGCGCGTTGGCCGCGGCGGCGCCGCTGCCGTTCTTCAGGTCCCGGATGATCTGCGGGTTGGCGTCGAAGACGTTGAGGCCCTGGTAATCCGGGACGGCGGCGTCGAAGCGTCCGTTGGAGTCGACCGGCGTGACCGGGGCGATGCCCGCGGCGTCGGCGACGGCCATGTCGTCCTCGCCGTAGGCCGGTGCCAGGTGCACGATCCCGGTGCCGTCCTCGGTGGTGACGAACTCGCCGGCCAGCACCCGAAATGCGTTGGGGCTGTCCATGAAATACGGGAACGGCGGCAGGTACCGGGTGCCCAGCAGCTCGGCGCCCCGGTAGCTGCCCAGGATCTCGGGCTCGGGGCCCAGCTCGCGGGCGTAGGCGGCCAGCCGCGGCTGGGCCAGCACGAAACGACGGTCGCCGGAGCGCACCTGCACATAGGTCACCTCCGGGTGGACGGCGACGGCCAGGTTGGACGGCAGCGTCCACGGCGTCGTCGTCCAGATCAACAGGTGCGCGCCGTCCAGCTCGCCGCCCACCACCTTGAACCCGACCGTCAGCGCCGGGTCCTGCCGGCTCTGGTACACGTCGTCGTCCATCCGCAATTCGTGGTTGGACAGCGGGGTTTCGTCGCGCCAGCAGTACGGCAGCACCCGGTAGCCCTCGTAGGCCAGGCCCTTGTCCCAGAGCTGCTTGAACGCCCAGATCACCGACTCCATGTAGGGCAGGTCGAGCGTCTTGTAGTCGTTGTCGAAATCGACCCAGCGGGCCTGGCGGGTCACATAGGCCCGCCACTCGTCGGTGTAGCGCAACACCGATTCGCGGCAGGCGTCGTTGAACGCGGCGATGCCCATGTCGTCGATCTGCGATTTGTCGGTGATGCCCAGCTGGCGTTCCACTTCCAGTTCGGCCGGCAGCCCATGGGTGTCCCAGCCGAAGCGGCGCTCCACCTTGTTGCCGCGCATGGTGCGGTAGCGCGGGACGATGTCCTTGACGTAGCCGGTGAGCAGGTGGCCGTAGTGCGGCAGCCCGTTGGCGAACGGCGGCCCGTCGTAGAACACGTATTCCTCGGCGCCGTCGCGGCGGGCGATGCTGGCCCGGAAGGTGTCGTCGCGGGCCCAGTAGTCGAGCACCTCGAGCTCGAGCGCCGGGAAGTCGGGCGCGCCGCCGGCCGGCTTCGGGTAGGTCTGGACGGAATCCGCCGGCTGAGCCTCGCGGTCAGCCTGGAACCCGAGATTGTCGGTCACGATGCGCGTTGTCTCCTGTGCCACGGTGCAAACCGGGGACGACGACGCGCTGGCTGCGCGAGCGCCGCGGTACCACCCCGCTTGCCGCGCTTTCGCGTGGCCACTCGAGTGCGGCTGTGACGGGCCTACCCGTTCGGTTCTACTGAGCCGCCCCGCCGGGCCGGCCGTTCTTCCGAAGGCTCCCCGGTGATGGCCGGATCGACGCCAGTACGACGATTCTACGAAACCCCGCAACCGCGGGTCCGCTCCAAGGGGCTACCTGGTCTCAGGGGTCGCCTGCGGCCGGGAAGCCCCTTGGAGCGGTGTAGGTTCGCTGTCCATTTTCAGGCCTGGACTTCCAGCACACCCACCCGCCACAGCGCCGCGTACACGTGGCGCAGCGGGATGCTCAACAGGCGGGCGGCGCCGTCGACCAGCGGGTCGCCGCCGGCACCGAACGGCGCGCCGCTGCCCCGGCGGGTCTTGGGCGCGGGGGCCGCGATGGTGTCGGTGTCGCGCACCACCCGCAGGGTCGGGGCGGGCGCCACGGTGGCCACTTCGTCGTAGAAAGCTGCGGTCATGATCGCCTCCTGGCGGAGAAATACCAACGGGGACTACGGGGACTGACGTGTCCCGTCCCGGGGTTGGTTCCGATCTTCGGAGAACGCTTGGCCGGCAAGGGTTTTCGCGTTGGCGACGGCTCAGCCGAGCGGGTCGCGCCGGAGACCGGGTCGGGACGAAACACGGTTCGGACTTCGGTCCGGACTGTCACTGGAACTCATGTGTCCCTCACCTCCTCGCGGTCCCGGCGCATGCGGGGGTCGCATGCGATCTACGCGCAGCATGAGGAGCAGAACCCGACGATCGTCGGCGATCCGCACCCCTCTCGTCAGAGCTTTGACACCACACGACGTGTCCTGGCCCGAACGACAATCCGAGCCGGAAGCCACCTGGGCTCAACCCTTAAGCCGGGAGGAGCTGTCCTGACCCGGGGCGTCTTTCGACGTTCGGGGTCAGTGGCCTGTATTCGTGTAGACGCCTCACCTAACGAGGTGCTTACCCGACCGATAATGCACGAGCGCTCCGACACGGTCAAATCCCCCGCCAGCGTGTCCGCGATTCTTTACGCGTTCCGTGGGGGCGCCTACAGCATTCGGTCAGCTACCGGCACTGACCTGGCCGTATGGCGATGGCCGATCAGTTTTCGATCAGGCCGTCGAGCCGTCCGACGGTGTCGATGAACTCCTCGACCATGTCCAGCACCACCGCGCGGGCGGGGCGGATCCGGTCCAGCGAGCCCACCACCTGCCCGACGAAGTAGGTGGCCAGCTCGCGGGCCTTGGCGCCCGGCTGGGTGGCGGCGGCGTTGATCCGCAGCTGCGGCTCGGTGATCAGCGCGGTCTGCAGCGGCATGCCCAGCGGGTCGGGGTTTTCCGGGCGGTCCCACTCGTCGGTCCACGCGGTGCGCAGCATCCGGGCCGGCTTGCCCGTCATCGAGCGCGACCGCACGGTGTCGGAGGAGGTGGCGGCCAGGAACTTCTCCTTGACCACCGGCACCGTCTCGGCCTCCTCGGTGGTCAGCCACACCGACCCGCACCACACGCCCTCGGCGCCCAGCGCCAGGGCCGCCGCGATCTGGCGGCCGCGGGCGATGCCGCCCGCGGCCAGCACCGGCACCGGCGCGACGGCGTCGACCACTTCGGGCACCAGGACCATGGTCGCCACCTCACCGGTGTGCCCGCCCGCCTCGGTGCCCTGCGCGACGATCAGGTCCACCCCGGCGGCGGCGTGCCGTTGGGCGTGCGCGGTGGTGCCGGCCAGCGCGGCCACCAGCACATCGCGGTCGTGCGCGCGTTCGACGAGGTCGGGCGGGGGCGGGCCGAGCGCGGAGGCGATGAGCCGGATGTCGTGGGCGAAGGCCACGTCGAGCAGCGGCTGGTAGGTCTTGGGCGAGATGTTCAGGCCGCCGGCACGGATGTCCGCGGCGGGCGCGGTCACCCCGTAGCGGGCCAGCAGGTCGTCGACGAACGCGCGGTGCTCGTCGGGCAGCAGGGTGCGGGCCTGGCCGGCGTCGATGCCGCCCTGCTCGGCGCCGACGTATTTGGGTGGCAGCAACAGGTCGACGCCGTAGGGCTTGCCGCCGGTCTGCTGCTCGATCCAGTTCAGTTCGTTGTCCAGCCGTTGCGGGCTGTGCGCGGTGGCGCCCAGGATGCCGAATCCACCCGCATTGGTCACCGCGGCCACCACGTCGCGGCAGTGGCTGAACGCGCAGATCGGGAATTCCACCCCGAGCAACTCGGCGACCCTGGTTCTCATTGCCCGACGCTAAGAGCTCTCGACAGAGAAGTCAATCGGTTACGGCCGTGGGTGATTCGGCGTCAGCTCGCGGGCTCCCGGCCGTCCGGAGGCCAGCTCGCCACCCCGTCCTCCAACGGCACCTCGAGGCTCTGCAGGATCGAGGCGACCATCCGCCACGCGCCGATGACCGTGACCAGCTCGACGAGAACCGTTGTGTCCCGCTTGAATTCGTGCTCGCACTGCGCCCAGCTGGCGGCGCTGACCGAGCCGTGGCGCACCACGTCGTCGGTGGCGGCCAGCACGGCCCGCTCGGTGGGCCCAAACCCCGGGTAGTTCCGCCAATCTCGCACCCCGAGCAGATCGTCGCCGGGCACGCCGAGCCGGGACGCGACCCGCCAGTGCTGCGTCCACTCGTAGTCGCAGCCGGTGAGCCAGCCGATGCGCATGATGATCAATTCGCGCAACCGGGAATCCAGCGCGCCGTGCCAGAGCATGGTGGCGAGCAGGTCGTTGATGGCACGGGCCAGCGGCGGATGGTTGAGCAGCACCTGGAAGATGCTGAGCTCGGCCATGTAGTTGGGCACGGCTGCTTCGTCGGCGGCGGCCTTGGCTTCGTCCAGGGGCAGTTTGGGCAGGCGCGCTGTGGGCATCGGGTGAGCACTCCTCGGTACTGGCGGGACCGTCGCGTTCTACGGTCATGGTAGCCAGCGCCGGGCGCGGCGACGACGGCCTACGCGCCTATCACCAGAGCCTTTGCGGCCCAATATCTTTCAGAGCAAGCCCAGCAACTGCAGGTCGGTCACGTATTTGACGATGACCGGGGCGGTGATGTGCGGGATGTCGTTGTCGGCGCCAATTTTGGCTTCTTGCACCGCGGCGCGGAACCGCTCGGTGGGCCCCAGGCAGCCGCGGGCCGGGTCGGCCGGCGGCACGTGCCGGGCGTTGCGCAACGCCAGCAGCTGCAGCACCGACTGGTGGCGCTGCCGTTCGGGCAGGGCGTGCAGCGCGGTCTCCATCCGGTGCAGCCACTGGTCGAAGTCGTCGACCCGCTCGATCGGGTAACCCGCCTCGATCAGCCAGTCGACGTACTCGTCGAGCCCGATGCCGTCGTCGTGCGGGTTCATCACGTGGTAGGTCGCGAACCCGGTGCCGGCGTCCCGGCCCACCTGGGCGCCCAGCGTGGCGATCGCCTCGGCGACGAACTCGACCGGCAGCGCGTCGAAGTGCGCGCGCTGCCGGTTGCCGTGCGCGTCGAGCCGGTAGAACGAGCGCGGCGCCACGCCGCTGGCCACCACGCTGAACAGCAGCCGGGTGAACATGTCCGGCAGGTTGAGCTGGCCCGCGTAGCTGGTGTCGGCCAGGATCATGTCGCAGCGGAACACCGAGACCGGCAGCCCGCACAGGTCGTGCGCCTCGCGCAGCAACACTTCGCCGGCCCACTTGCTGTTGCCGTAGCCGTTGCCGTAGCCGCCGTCGATGGTGCGGATCGGCCCGGCGACCCGGATGTCGGCGTCCTCGGTGAACGCCGACGGCTCGATCTGGTCGCCGACGTTGGCGGTCGACACGTAGCTGTACGGCTTGAGTCTGGTGGACAGCGCCAGCCGGATCAGTTCGGCGGTGCCGGCGACGTTGGGGCCGAACAGTTCCTGGTAGGGCAGCACGCCGTTGACGACGGCCGCCGCGTCGACGATCAGGTCGACGGTGTCGGCCAGCCGCTGCCAGGTCCGATCGTCCAGGCCGAGGTTGGCGCGGCCCTTGTCGCCGGCGATGACTTCGAGGTGGTCGGCGGCCAGTTCGTGGAAGTACCGCAGCAGGGCGGGATCGCCGCTGTCGAAAGTGCGCTCGAGGCGGCGCCGCGCGTCGTCGTCCGAGGCGGCCCGCACCAGACAGATGAGTTTCCCGTCGGCCAGTTCCAGGCGTTCCAGCCATTGCAGCACCAGGTAGCGGCCCAGGAAGCCGGTGGCGCCGGTCAGCAGCACGGTGCGCACCTCGGCGCCGGGGCCGGGCAGCGCGGGTGCGGCGGACAGCGTCGCGGCGTCGATGAACTTGTCCAGGGTCAGGTCGCTGGCGTACACCTCGGTGGCGTCGCGGCCGTGCACCGATGCGAAGTCGGCCCGAAGGCCTTGCGCCACAGCGGGATCGGCGTTCAGCCGCTGGCTCAGGCTGCGCACCGAGGGCGCCTCGAAGACGGCCCGCACCGGCAGGTGGATGTCCAGCGCGTTGTAGATGGCCGCGACCAGCCGCATGGCCGACAGCGAGTCGCCGCCCAGGTCGAAGAAGGATTCCTGCACCCCGACCCGCCGCGGCAGCCCCAGCACCTGGGCGTAGAGCCAGGCCAGGATCTCCTCCACCGCGCCGGCCGGGGCCAGGTAGTCCTCGGGGCCCTGGTAGTCGGGGGCGGGCAGGGCGCCGGTGTCGAGTTTGCCGCTGGGTGTCAACGGCAGCGCGTCCAGCACCAGCACCGCGGCGGGCACCATGTAGCCGGGCAGCCGTTCGGCCAGCGCGGTGCGGAGCTGCGCCGGGTCGGCGGTCCCGGTGACGTAGCCGACCAGCCGCTTGTCGCCGGGACGGTCCTCGCGGGCGATCACCGTCGCCTGCTCGACGCCGTCCAATTCGGCCAGGGCGGACTGGATTTCGCCGAGTTCGATGCGGTAGCCGCGGATCTTGACCTGTTCGTCGGCGCGGCCGAGGTATTGCAGTTGCCCGTCGGCGCCCCACCGGACCAGGTCCCCGGTGCGATACATCCGCTCGCCGGCGCCGCCGAACGGGCAGGCCACGAACCGCGACGCCGTCAGGCCGGGCCGGCCCAGGTAGCCGGTCGATACCCCGGCGCCGGCCACGTACAACTCGCCGACCACACCGGGGGGCACCGGCCGCAGGTGTGCGTCGAGCACTCTCAGCGCGGTCCCCGGCACGGGCGCACCGATCGGCGGCGCCTCGGGGCCAGGGGTCAGCGGCGCGCTGACGGCGGCGACGATGGTGGTCTCCGTGGGCCCGTAGACGTTGATCATCACCCGGCCGGGCGCCCAGCGGTCCACCACCTCGACCGGGCAGGCCTCGCCGGCGACCGCCAGCGTCGTCGACTCCAGACCGTCGGGTGAGAGCACGCCCACCTCGGACGGCGTCTGGGTCAACATGTCGACGCGTTCCGCAACGAGCAAGGCGTGCAGGTCTTTTGGCGAGCGGACCACGTCGTCGGGCACCACCAGCACGCGCCCGCCGTTCAGGAGCGCGCCGAAGATCTCCCACACTGAGAAGTCGAAGGCCAGCGAATGGCACTGGCCCCACACCTTTCCGGGTGCGGCGGGCAGGCCGGCGGCTCCCAGCGACGCGAACAGCTGGGTGGCGTTGCGGTGGGTGACCGCAACGCCTTTGGGGACGCCGGTGGTCCCGGAGGTGTAGATGAGGTAAGCGATATTGTCCGGGGCGGGTGCGGGTGGTGCGGTGACGGGTTGTTCCCGGATCGACGGGTCGTCGACGTCGATGACGGTCTGGTCGTACTCCTTTAGACGGCAATGGAATTCGGTGCTGGTGAGCACGGCCGCGGGTGCGGCGTCGGCGAGCATGAACTCGATCCGCGCGCTGGGCAGGCCGGGGTCGATGGGCAGGTAGGCGGCCCCGGCCTTGAGCACCCCCAGGATGGCCGCGACGGCCTCGGCGGAACGCTCCAGCAGCACGGCCACGCAGCGGCCCGGCCCTGCGCCGTAACGAATAAGTTGGTGCGCCAATTGGTTTGCGTGTTCCTCAAGCCGACGATAGGTGACCGAGCGACCGTTGGCGGTCAGCGCCACGGCGTGCGGGGTGCGCGCCACCTGGGCGGCGAACATCGCGGGGATGGAGGTGGGCGGGTTTTGCGGTCGGGTCAGTGCTGCGCGGTTGCCGAGGGCATCGAGGCGGGCGTGCTCGTCGGGGTCGAGCAGGTCGATCGAGGACAACCGGCGGCCGGGGTCGGCGGTCATGGCCGCCAGCACCCGCCGCAGTCGCTGGGTCAACGCCTCGACCGTGGCGGTGTCGAACACGTCGGTGCGGAATTCGACCGCTCCCCGATACCGGCGGGGAGCCATCGGGTGTCCAGCGTTCGGCCAGCGACCAGGCCAGATCCATCCGGGCGGTGCGGGTATCCACCGGCAGCGGAATCACCCGCACCTGCCCCAGGCTCAGCTCGGTGGGCTCGATGTTCTGCCAGGCCAACATCACCTGCACCAGCGGATGGTGCGCCAGGCTGCGGGCCGGGTTGAGCCGCTCCACCAGCACCTCGAACGGCACATCCTGATGCTCATAGGCAGCCAGGCTGCGTTGCCGCACCCGCGCCAGCAGCTCGGCCACCGTGGGATCACCGGAGACGTCCACCCGCAGCACCAAGGTGTTGACGAAAAAACCCACCACGTCATCCAGCGCCGGGTCGCGCCGCCCAGCGATCGGAAAGCCCACCGCCACATCCGAACTCGCGCTCACCTTGGCCAGCAGCACCGCCAACGCGGCCTGCACCACCATGAAACTGGTGGCATTATGCGCGCCGGCCAACCGCGATATTTGCTGCTGCAACTGCGCCGGCCACTCCACCGCGACACTGGCGCCGCGGAAATCGGCCACCACCGGATACGGCCGATCGGTGGGCAATTCCAACCGCTCGGGCATGCCCGCCAACGCGCTTTCCCAGTAGCGCAGCTGACCGGCGATCAGGCTGTGCGGGTCGTCGAGGTCACCGAACTGGGCGCGCTGCCACAACGTGTAATCGACATACTGCACCGGCAACGGCACCCAATCCGGAACCCGCCCCGCCGACCGACTCGCATACGCCCGCGCCAAGTCACGCACCAACGGCGTCAACGACCACCCGTCCGCGGCAATATGATGCACCACCGCCACCAACAAATGCTCCTCGACACCACACCGCAAAAGCACTGCACGCAACGGAATTTCAGCAGCCAAGTCAAAGGTATGCCGGGCGGTGTCGCGGATGACGTCATCCAGTCGGGCCGGCGACCAGCCACTGGCGTCGATGACCTGCCAGCCGATGTCGGCCTCGTCGACCTCGATCACCAGCTGCTGGGGTATGCCCTCGTGGGCGGGGAACAGGGTGCGCAGGCTCTCGTGGCGGCCCACCACGTCGGCCAGCGCCGCGCCGAACGCCGCCGCGTCGAGGCGCCCGTGCAGCTGCAACGCGATGGCCATGTTGTGCACCGGCGACGGCCCGTGCAGCTGGCCGATGAACCACAGCCGCGACTGGGCGAACGACAACGGCACCACCGCCGGCCGCTCGGCGGCCACCAGCGGCGCACGCGCCGACCCGTCGGCCCCCAGCCGCGCGGCCAGCCGCCGAATGGTGGGCGCCTCGAACAGGGCCCGGACGCCGAGGTGGACGTCGAGGCGGGAGTTGACCTCCGCGACCAGCCGCATGGCCGACAGCGAATCACCGCCCAGGTCGAAGAACGAGTCGTCGATGCCGACCAGCCGGGGCGGCCGCACGTCCAGGACGTGGGCATAGATGTCGGCCAGGGTCTGCTCGACCGCGCTCGCCGGGGCGTGGTACTGGTCGGCGCCGTGGTAGTCGGGGGCGGGCAGGGCGCCGGTGTCGAGTTTTCCGTTGGGCGTCAACGGCATTGCGTCGATCGCGACCACGGCCGCGGGGACCAGGTAGGCGGGCAGCCGTTCGGCCAGCGCGGTGCGGAGCTGCGCCGGGTCGGCGGTCCCGGTGACGTAGCCGACCAGCCGCTTGTCGCCGGGGCGGTCCTCGCGGGCGATCACCGTCGCCTGCTCGACGCCGTCCAATTCGGCCAGGGCGGACTGGATTTCGCCGAGTTCGATCCGGTAGCCGCGAATCTTGACCTGCTGATCGGCGCGGCCCAGGTAGTGCAGCTGCCCGTCGGTGCCCCACCGGGCCAGGTCCCCGGTGCGGTACATTCGCTCGCCGGCGCCGCCGAACGGGCAGGCCACGAACCGTGACGCCGTCAGACCGGGCCGGCCCAGATAGCCGGCGGCCACCCCGGCGCCGGCGATATAGAGCTCGCCGGTCACACCGGCAGGCACCGGCCGCAGCCATCCATCCAGCACGAAGAATCCCAAGTGCGCCAAGGGCATTCCGATCGGGCTGACGTTGCCGTCGATGTCGCCGTCGACGATCTCCCGGAACGAGGCGTGCACCGTCGTCTCGGTGATGCCGTACATGTTGATCAGCCGCGGGCGTGCGGGATGCCCGTCCAGCCAGCCGCCCAGCCGGTGCGGGATCAGCGCTTCGCCCCCGAAGATCACCGTCTGCGGGTTGAGCCGCCGGGCGGAGTCGGCGCGCTGCAGCGCATCGAATGCCGACGGCGTTTGGCTGAGCACGTCGACGCGTTCCGCAACGAGCAAGGCGTGCAGGTCTTCCGGGGAGCGGACCACGTCGTCGGGCACCACCAGCACGCGCCCGCCGTTCAGGAGCGCGCCGAAGATCTCCCACACTGAGAAGTCGAAGGCCAGCGAATGGCACTGGCCCCACACCTTTCCGGGTGCGGCGGGCAGGCCGGCGGCTCCCAGCGACGCGAACAGCTGGGTGGCGTTGCGGTGGGTGACCGCAACGCCTTTGGGGACGCCGGTGGTCCCGGAGGTGTAGATGAGGTAAGCGATATTGTCCGGGGCGGGTGCGGGTGGTGCGGTGACGGGTTGTTCCCGGATCGACGGGTCGTCGACGTCGATGACGGTCTGGTCGTACTCCTTTAGACGGCAATGGAATTCGGTGCTGGTGAGCACGGCCGCGGGTGCGGCGTCGGCGAGCATGAACTCGATCCGCGCGCTGGGCAGGCCGGGGTCGATGGGCAGGTAGGCGGCCCCGGCCTTGAGCACCCCCAGGATGGCCGCGACGGCCTCGGCGGAACGCTCCAGCAGCACGGCCACGCAGCGGCCCGGCCCTGCGCCGTAACGAATAAGTTGGTGCGCCAATTGGTTTGCGTGTTCCTCAAGCCGACGATAGGTGACCGAGCGACCGTTGGCGGTCAGCGCCACGGCGTGCGGGGTGCGCGCCACCTGGGCGGCGAACATCGCGGGGATGGAGGTGGGCGGGTTTTGCGGTCGGGTCAGTGCTGCGCGGTTGCCGAGGGCATCGAGGCGGGCGTGCTCGTCGGGGTCGAGCAGGTCGATCGAGGACAACCGGCGGCCGGGGTCGGCGGTCATGGCCGCCAGCACCCGCCGCAGTCGCTGGGTCAACGCCTCGACCGTGGCGGTGTCGAACACGTCGGTGCGGAATTCGACCGCTCCCCGATACCGGCGGGGGAGCCATCGGGTGTCCAGCGTTCGGCCAGCGACCAGGCCAGATCCATCCGGGCGGTGCGGGTATCCACCGGCAGCGGAATCACCCGCACCTGCCCCAGGCTCAGCTCGGTGGGCTCGATGTTCTGCCAGGCCAACATCACCTGCACCAGCGGATGGTGCGCCAGGCTGCGGGCCGGGTTGAGCCGCTCCACCAGCACCTCGAACGGCACATCCTGATGCTCATAGGCAGCCAGGCTGCGTTGCCGCACCCGCGCCAGCAGCTCGGCCACCGTGGGATCACCGGAGACGTCCACCCGCAGCACCAAGGTGTTGACGAAAAAACCCACCACGTCATCCAGCGCCGGGTCGCGCCGCCCAGCGATCGGAAAGCCCACCGCCACATCCGAACTCGCGCTCACCTTGGCCAGCAGCACCGCCAACGCGGCCTGCACCACCATGAAACTGGTGGCATTATGCGCGCCGGCCAACCGCGATATTTGCTGCTGCAACTGCGCCGGCCACTCCACCGCGACACTGGCGCCGCGGAAATCGGCCACCACCGGATACGGCCGATCGGTGGGCAATTCCAACCGCTCGGGCATGCCCGCCAACGCGCTTTCCCAGTAGCGCAGCTGACCGGCGATCAGGCTGTGCGGGTCGTCGAGGTCACCGAACTGGGCGCGCTGCCACAACGTGTAATCGACATACTGCACCGGCAACGGCACCCAATCCGGAACCCGCCCCGCCGACCGACTCGCATACGCCCGCGCCAAGTCACGCACCAACGGCGTCAACGACCACCCGTCCGCGGCAATATGATGCACCACCGCCACCAACAAATGCTCCTCGACACCACACCGCAAAAGCACTGCACGCAACGGAATTTCAGCAGCCAAGTCAAAGGTATGCCGGGCGGTGTCGCGGATGACGTCATCCAGTCGGGCCGGCGACCAGCCACTGGCGTCGATGACCTGCCAGCCGATGTCGGCACGGTCGGGCGGCAGCACCACTTGGGCGGGCGTCCCGTCGGTCGCGGCGAACACCGTGCGCAGGCTCTCGTGCCGGGTCACGACATCATGCAGTGCGGCGCCCAGCGCGCCGATGTCCACCGGCCCGTGCAGCCGCAGCGCGGCCACCATGTTGTACACCGGGGACGGCCCGTGCAGCTGGCCGATGAACCACAGCCGCGACTGCGCGAACGACAACGGCACCACCGCCGGCCGCTCGGCGGCCACCACCGCGGCGAACCGGTGCCCGCCTTCGCCGAGGCGCGCCGCCAGTTGCGCAATGGTGGGCGCTTCGAACAACACTCGCACCGACAGCCGGGCGTCGAGGCCGGCGTTGACGGCGGCGATCACCCGCATCGCCGACAGCGAATCACCGCCCAGGTCGAAGAACGAGTCGTCGACACCAACCCTGTGCAGGCCAAGCACCTGGGTGTAGATGCCGGCGATGATCTCCTCGGTGGGAGTGGATGGCGCCCGGTATGCCCCGCCCGCGTATTCCGGCGCTGGCAGGGCCCGGGCGTCCAGTTTCCCGTTGGGAGTCAACGGCAGCGCCTCGATCGCCAGCACCGCGGCGGGAACCATGTAGGCCGGCAACCGCTCGGCCAGCCGGGCGCGGATCGCCGCCGGGTCGGCGGTGCCGGTGAGGTAGCCGACGATCCGTTTCTCGCCGGGGCGGTCCTCGCGGGCGATCACCGCCGCCTGCTCGACGCCGTCCAGTTCGGCCAGCGCAGAATGGATTTCGCCCAGCTCGATGCGGTGGCCGCGGATCTTGACCTGCTGATCGGCCCGGGCGACGTAGTGCAGCCGGCCGTCGCGATCCCAGCGCACCAGATCGCCGGTGCGGTACATTCGCGCACCGGCGCCGCCGAACGGGCAGGCCACGAACCGCGCCGCCGTCAGACCGGCGCGGCCCAGATAGCCGGCGGCCACCCCGGCGCCGGCGATATAGAGCTCGCCGGTCACACCGGCAGGCACCGGCCGCAGCCATCCATCCAGCACGAACAGCGTCGCACCTGCTACCGGGGAGCCGAGTGGGGGTGCTCCGGCGCCGGCGGCCAGCGGTGTGCTGAGCACCGCGTCGACGGTGGTTTCCGTGGGGCCGTAGGCGTTGATCATCACCCGGCCGGGCGCCCACCGGTCGGCGAGCGCGGCCGGGCAGGGCTCGCCGCCGATCACCAACGCCGCGTGCAGGTTTCGTGGTGACAGCGCCGCCAGCGCCGACGGTGTCTGGCTGAGCACGGTGACGTTCTCGGCGATCAGCAGCGCGTGCAGCTCGTCGGGTGAGCTGGTCACCGACTCGGGCACCACCACCAGCCGGCCCCCGCCGGCCAGGGCGCCCCAGATCTCCTGGACCGAGACGTCGAAGCCGTAGGAGTGGCACTGCGACCACACCCCGGTGCCGGGCAGCGACGCGTGCAGGGACTCGAGCAGCTGGGCGACGTTGCGGTGGGTGACCGCAACGCCTTTGGGGACGCCGGTGGTCCCGGACGTGTAGAGCAGATAGGCGATGTTGTCGGGCGCGGGCGGCGGCAACGGGCCGCCGGGCTGGGCGCCGGTGGCGGCGACGTCGACGACCGGCAGGCCGAAGGCCTCCAGCCGGGCGCGCAGGCCGGCGGTGCTGACCGCGACGACGGGTGCGGCGTCGCCGAGCATGAACTCGATGCGGGTCGCCGGCAGCGCCGGGTCGATCGGCAGGTAGGCCGCGCCGGTTTTCAGCACCGCCAGCATCGCGACGATCGCCTCGGCCGACCGGGAAAACAGCAGTGCCACAAAGCAACCCGGGGTGGCGCCGTGGCCGGCCAGCAGGTGGGCCAGCCGGGTCGACGCCTCGTCGAGTTCGCGATAGGTCATCGAGCGGCCGGCGCAGCGCAGCGCGACGGCGTGCGGAGCGTTGGCGACCTGTGCGGTGAACAACTCCGGCAGCGACGGCCCGGTTGCCGGCCGGCTCAGCGCCGGCCGGTTGCCCCACCGTTGCAGCCGGGTGTGCTCGGTGGAGTCGAGCAGGTCCAGTGATCGCAACGGGCGGTCCGGGTCGGCGGGCATGGCGGCCAGCAGCCTCCGCAACCGGTCGGCCAGGGTGTCGATGGCCGCCGGGTCGAACACGTCGGTGTCGAATTCGAGGCGAAGGCCCAGTTCGTCGCCGGGCACCACCTGCAGCGACAGCGGGTAGTGGTTGTAGTCGTGGCAGCTGAATTCGGTGGCGGTGAGGTCGTCGGCGGCCGACAGCGCGGCGGTGTCGATCGGATAGTTCTCGTAGACCAGCAGGGTGTCGAAGAGTTGGTCCTGTCCGGTGACGCGGTGGATTTCGTTGAGTCCCAAATGCTGATGCTCCACGGTGTCGTTGTGGGCGCACTGCAGCTGGTCGAGGAGATCCGCGATGGTGGTCGCCGCGGCGGCGCGGGCGCGCACCGGGACGGTGTTGATCAACAGCCCGACCATCGACTCGGCGCCGGGCAGCTCGGCCGGCCGGCCGGAGACGGCGGTGCCGAACGCGACGTCGTGCTGGCCGGTCAGCATCATCAGCAGCTGCGCCCAGGCGGCCTGCAACACGGTGTTGACGGTGGTGCGGCGGCGGCGTGCGAGTTCGCTTACCGCGCTGGTGGTTTCGGCCGCCATCCGGAACGAGGCGACCCCGCGCCGCCCGGGCGCGTCGGCACCCCGCGGGGCGACCAGGGTGGGGGTGTCGAAACCGTCGAGCACCGCGCGCCATGCGGCGCGGGCGGCCGGCACGTCGCGGGCCGCCAGCCAGGTGACGAAGCCGCGGTACGGCGCCGGCGCCGGCAGCCGGGCACCGTAGTAGCAGGCGAAGATTTCCTGCAGCAGCACCGGCAGCGACCAACCGTCCATCACCAGGTGGTGGACGGTGAGCACGAACCGGTGTTCCGTGTCCGCGGTGCGGATCAGCGCGGCGCCAAACGGCGGGCGGTCGCCGAGCTCTCGCACCGCGGCGCGTTCGTCCGCGGACAGCTGCTCGAGCTGTTCGTCGACGTCGCTGGCGTCGAGTTCGAGGTAGCGCCAAGCTATTTCGGGTTCGGCGGGAATGATCTGCACCGGCTCGCCGAGCTCGGGCAGAAGCGGGCGGCCAGGTTCGGGTGGCGGGTGACGACGGTGTGCAGGGCGCGGTGTAGCCGGTGCGGGTCGAGGGCGCCGCGCAGCGTGACGCTCAGCTGCACCGCGTAGACGTCGCCCTCGGCATGGCTTCCGGTCGCGTGGAACAGCAGCCCCTGCTGCAGCGGGGTCAGCGGCAGGATGTCGGCGACGTCGTAGCGCCGTTCCAGCTGCTCGATCCGGCCTTGGTCGAGGCGGGTGGGCGCGATGTCGGACGGCGTCAGCCCGCCGCCGCCGGCCTGCACGTGCGCGCAGATGCCGGTCAGCGCCTCGAACCACAACCGGCTCAACCGGTTTAGCTGCTCGTCGGTGAGCACGGAGCGCGCCCAGGTCCAGTTGGCGTGCAACTGCGGGCCGGCGTCGGTGTCCATGGTGCCGGCGTTGAGTTCGACGGTATGTCCCAACGGCAGTGGGATCGCCGCGGCCGCGGCGCTCACCGAGGGACTGTCGGGGCTGAGGCGCCAGTGCTCGTCGGACAGGTCGGCGGCCGCGCCGCCGAGCCGGCCCAGGTAGTTGAATCCGATCACCGGATCCGGCCCCTGCACCTCGATCTCGGGGTTCAAGTAGCGCAGCAACCCGTAGCTCAGGCCGTCGGGCAGCGCCCGCAACTGCTCCTTGGCATCCTTGATCACCGCGCCCAGCGCGGCCTCCCCCGCCACCACCCGCGCCCAATCCAGACGCCGGCTCATCCTCAGTGCCACAGGATATTTCGTGGTGAACCAGCCCACCGTACGAGACAGATCCACCCCCGAGGCGATCTCCTCGTGCCGCCCGTGACCCTCCACGTCGATACCGATCGGCGCGCCACCACCCACGAACTCCGTGCAGGCCAACCCGAACGCAATCAACAAAATGTCTTGCACCCCAGCGTGAAACGCCGCCGGCACCTCCCCCAACAACAACCGGGTGGTCTGCACATCCAGCGACGCCGACAACTGCCCCGCCGACGCATACGTGTCATCGGGCCCCACCGCCGGCAACACCGCCGGCGTGGCCACCACCTGCTGCCACGCCGCCGCCGCAGCCACCACCGCCGGACTCTTGGCGTACTCGGCCAGAATCGACGACCACCGCGCAAACGACGTGCCCGGCACCGGCAACGCGATCTCCTGACCGCTGTGATGCTGCGCCCAGGCGATGTTGATGTCCTCGATCAACGTCCGCCACGACACCCCATCAACCGCCAGGTGATGAACAACCAACGCCAATTGGCTTGTCTCGCTTGCCCATACCGCGGACAGCATCAGGCCGGCGCCGGGGTTCAGCCGGGCCCGGGCCCGGGCCAGCGCGGCCTCGGAGAGCACATCGACGGTGCGCAGGATGGGGCGGGCGTCAACCGAACCGGGGGGCGGCACGTGCAGGTCCCAGCCGCCGGCGCCGTCGTCGTCGAGGCACAGCCGCAGCATCGGATGCCGATCCAGCAGCGCCTGCAGCACCACCGCCACGTCGGATTGGCTCACCCCCGCCGGGGCGGCCAGCACCATGGTCTGGTTGAACTCGTCGATCGGGCCGTCGATGTCCTGCAGCCAGCGCATGATCGGGGTGGGCTGCACCGGCCCGATCCCCTCGTCGGCCGCGCCCAACTCGCCGTCGGCGGCGGCCACGGTGACGACCCGGGCCAGCCGGGCCACCGTCTGTTCGACGAAAACGTCTCGGGCCGTGCACATCACGCCGGCGGCCCGGGCCCGTGCCACCACCTGCATGGACAGGATGCTGTCGCCGCCCAGGTCGAAGAACGAGTCGTCCACCCCGACCCGCTCCACGCCCAGCACCTGGGCGTAGATGCCGGCCAGGATCTCCTCGATCGCGTCGCCCGGGGCCCGGTAACGGCCGCCGGCGTAGTCGGGTGCGGGCAGGGCGCGGGTGTCCAGCTTGCCGTTGCCGGTCAGCGGCAGCGCGTCCAGCACCACCACCGCCGAGGGCACCATGTAGCCGGGCAGTCGGTCGGCCAGCTGCGCGCGCAGCTCGGCCGGGTCCGCGGTGCCGGTGATGTAGGCCACCAGTCGCGGGTGCCCGGCGCCGTCGTCGCGGGCGATCACCGCGGCCTGCTCCACCCCGTCCAAACCGGCCAGCACGGAACGGATTTCGCCGAGCTCGATGCGGAACCCGCGAATCTTGACCTGCTCGTCGGCCCGGCCCACGTAGTGCAGCTGCCCGTCGGCACCCCAGCGCGCCAGGTCGCCGGTGCGGTACATGCGGGTGCCGGTACCACCGAACGGGCAGGCGACAAACCGCGACGCCGTCAAGGCCGCGCGGCCGAGATAGCCGGCGGCCACACCGCGGCCGGCCACGTACAGCTCGCCCACCACGCCGGGCGGCACCCGGCGCAGCCGGCCGTCCAGCACGAACAGCGCCGCCCCGGGCACCGGCGAGCCGATCGGCACCGCGGCGCCGCCCGCACGCAGCGGCGTGGTCATCGTCGCGTACAGCGTGGTCTCGGTGGGCCCGTACTGGTTGACCATCAGCCGGCCGGGCGCCCAGCGGTCCATCAGCTCGACCGGGCAGGCCTCACCGCCGAGCACCAGCGCCACCGATTCCAGCCGTTCCGGCGACAACGCCGCCGCCGCCGACGGGGTCTGGCTCAGCACGGTGACGCCCTCGCCGATCAGCAAGGCGTGCAGGTCTTCCGGCGACCGGACGACGTCGTCGGGCACGATGACCAGCCGCCCGCCGCGCAGCAGCGCGCCGAAGATCTCCCACACCGAGAAGTCGAACGCCAGCGAATGGCACTGGCTCCATACCCGGCCGAGGCCCAATCGGTCGTCCAGCGAGCCAAGCAGCTGGGTGACGTTGTGGTGAGTGACCGCGACCCCCTTGGGAACGCCGGTGGTGCCGGAGGTGTAGATGACGTAGGCGATGTCATCCGGCGCCGGGGCCGCCCGCCCGCCGATGCGCGGGACGTGCGGGGCAGGGTCGTCGATGGCGACGACCCGATCTGGGTCGCCGGCCGAAGCGCGCAGTTCGGCGGTGGTGACCGTGACGACGGGCACGGCGTCGGCGAGCATGAAATCGATTCGCGCCGAGGGCAATCCGGGGTCGATCGGGACGTACGCGGCGCCGGTCTTGAGCACCGCCAGGATGGACACCACCGCGCCGGCGGACCGCGGGACCAGCACGGCGACCCGCTCGCCCGGGCGGGCGCCCCGGCCGGCCAGCACGCGCGCCAGCCGGTTTGCCGACGAGTCGAGTTCGCGGTAGGTCCAGGACCGCTCGCCGCAGCTGATCGCCACCGCCTCGGGGGTGCGCGCCACCTGGGCGGCGAACAGCTGCGAAATCGACACCCACCCGGTCGCCGGTCGGGTCAGCGCGGCACGGTTGCCGAGCGCGTCGAGGTGGGCGTACTCCGGTTCGTCGAGGATGTCGATCGACGACACCGGCCGGGCGGGATCGGCGGTCATGGCGAGCAACACCCGCTGCAAGCGGCGCACGAGTGTTTCGATGCTGGCCGCGTCGAAGACGTCGGTGCGGAACTCCACCGTGCCGTCGATGCCGTCGGGCCGGCCGTCCGCTGTCCAGCGTTCGGCCAGCGACCACACCAGATCCATTCGGGCGACCTGGTTTTCCAGCGGCATCGGCGTGACGTGCACGTCGCCCAGGCTCACATCGACCGGGTCGTTGTTCTGCCAGGCCAGCATCACCTGGACCAGCGGATGGTGGGCGAGGCTGCGGGTGGGGTTCAGCCGTTCCACCAGTAGCTCGAAGGGCACGTCCTGGTTTTCGTAGGCCTGCAGGCTGCGGTGGCGCACCTGGCCCAGCAGCTCGGCGATACTGGGGTCGTCGGCCAGGTCGACGCGCAGCACCAGGGTGTTGACGAAAAACCCGACCACGTCGTCCAGCGCGGGGTCGCGCCGGCCGGCGATCGGGAAACCAACGGCCACATCGGGATTCGCACTCAGGGTGGACAGCAGCACCGCCAGGGCGGCCTGCACCACCATGAAGCTGGTGGCGTTGTGCGTCCGGGCCAGCTGGGCGATGTGCTGCTGCAGTTCGGCCGGCCAGTGTACCTGCACGCTCGCGCCGAGATGGTCGGCGACCAGCGGGTAGGGCCGATCGGTGGGCAGCGCGACGCGTTCCGGCATCCCGGCCAGGGCTCGCTGCCAGTACTGCAGTTGGGTGGCGATCGGGCTGTCGGGGTCGTCGAGGTCACCGAATTGCGCTCGCTGCCACAGCGTGTAGTCGGCGTACTGCACCGGCAGCGGCGCCCAGTCCGGGGGCCGCCCGCGGCACCGGCTGGCATACGCGGCGCCCAGGTCGCGCACCAGCGGGGTCAGCGACCATCCGTCCGCGGCGATGTGGTGGACCACCGCCACCAGCACGTGCTCGTCGTGGTTGCGCCGGAAAAGCCATGCGCGCAAGGGGATCTCGGTGGCCAGGTCGAAGGTGTAGCGCGCTGCCTCGTGGGTGGCCTCCGCCAGCCAGGACGCCGGCCACCGCGCCGCGTCGACGACCTGCCAATCGACCTCGGCGCGTTCGGCCTCGAGCACCACTTGTCGGGGTGCCCCGTCGGGCGCCGGGAACAGGGTACGCAGGCTCTCGTGGCGGGCCACCACGTCGCCCAGGGCGGCGCCCAGCGCGTCCGTGTCCAGCGGCCCGCGCAGGTTCAATGCGACCGCCATGTTGTACACGGGCGACGGGCCGTGCAACTGGTCGATGAACCACAGCCGGGATTGGGCGAACGACAGCGGCAGCACCGCCGGGCGTTCCGCGGCCACCAATCGCCCGGCCCTGCCGGTGCCGGCCGCGACGCGGGGCGCCAGTTGGGCGACGGTGGGTGCCTCGAACAGGGCGCGGACGGTCAGGTCGGCGTCCAACTCGGCGTTGACCGCGGTGATCAGCCGCATGGCCGACAGCGAGTCGCCGCCGAGTTCGAAGAAGGAATCGTCGACCCCTACCCGTTCCAGTCCGAGGAGGCGGGCGTAGACGTCGGCCAGGCTTTCCTCGGTGGGGTTTTGCGGTGCGCGGTAACGGTTTTCGGCGCGGAGCTCGGGGGCGGGCAGGGCGCGGGTGTCCAGCTTGCCGTTGACCGTCAGCGGCAGCGCGTCGAGCGCCAGCACCGCCGACGGCAGCATGTAGCCGGGCAGCCGGTCGGCCAGCTGGGTGCGGACCTGCGCGGGGTCGGCGGTCCCGGTGAGGTAGGCGACCAGGCGTTTGTGACCGGGGCTGTCCTCTCGGGCGATCACCGCAGCCTGCTCGACGCCGTCGAGATCGGTGAGCGCGGAACGGATTTCGCCGAGCTCGATGCGATACCCGCGAATCTTGACCTGCTCGTCGGCCCGGCCCACGTAGTGCAGCTGCCCGTCGGCACCCCAGCGGACCAGGTCGCCGGTGCGGTACATGCGGGTGCCGGTACCACCGAACGGGCAGGCGACAAACCGCGACGCCGTCAAGGCCGCGCGGCCCACATAGCCGGCGCCCACCCCGGCGCCCGCCACATACAGCTCCCCCGTGACCCCCACCGGGGCCGGGCATAACCAGGGGTCCAACACGAAAAACGATGCCCCGGCCACCGGCGACCCGATCGGCGGTGCGCCCGAGCCCGCCGCCAACGGCCTACTGTGCGACACCCACATGGTGGTCTCGGTCGGCCCGTAGACGTTGATCATCACCCGGTCCGGCGCCCAGCGGTCCACCAACTCGGGCGGGCACGGCTCCGCCCCGATCACCAGGGCGACCGAGTCCAGCCCCTGCGGCGACAGTGCCCCGGCCGCCGACGGCGTCTGCGTCAACACCGTGACGCGCTCGCGAATCAGCAAGCGCCGCAGGTCATCCGGTGAGCGGGCCACCGCGTCGGACACCACCACGAGCCGCCCGCCGTGCAGCAGCGCGGCCCAGATCTCCCACACCGAGAAGTCGAATGCCAGCGAATGGCACTGGCTCCACACCTGATCCGGTCCCAGGGTGATGCCGGTGTCCAGCGACGCGAACAGTTGGGTGATGTTGCGGTGGCTGACGGCCACTCCCTTGGGTTCGCCGGTGGTGCCCGAGGTGTAGATCACGTGGGCGATGTCGCCGGCGGCCGGGCCCGGGCCGGCCGGTTCGGTGGCCGGGTAGTCCGCCAACGCCGGATCGTCGAGGTCGACGATCGCCGCGCCGAGCCCGGTCAGCCGGGAGCGCGATCCCGCATCGGTCACCACCACCCGCAGATCGGCGTCGGCGACGATGAAGGCTATCCGCGCCGCCGGCACCGCCGGATCCATCGGCACGTACGCCGCGCCCGCCTTCAGTACCCCCAGGATCGCGACGACCGCCTCGGCGGAACGGTCCAGCAGCAACCCCACGTACTGCCCCCGGTCCACGCCGTGCTGAATCAGCAAGTGCGCCAGCCGATTCGCTGTCTCGTCGACCTCCCGATAGGTCCAGCAGCGGTCCGCGCTGCTGATCGCCACCGCCCCCGGCACCCGCTGCGCCCAGGCGCCGAACAGCGCGGGCACCGAGGCGCCCGTCGTTGACCGGCCCAGCGCCGCGCGGTTGCCGAATATGTCGAGCCGGGCAAACTCGGTGTCCTCGAGCACCTCGATCGACGAGAGGTGCCGGCCCGGGTCGGCGGTCAGGACGTCGAGCACCCGGCGCAGCCGCTCGGTGAGGGTGCGGATGGTGTCCGCGTCGAAGACGTCGGTGCGGAATTCCACCGTTCCGGCGATGCCGGCGGGCCGGCCCTCCTCGGTCCAGCGTTCGCACAGGGAGAAGGTCAGATCCATTCGAGCGGTGCCGATGTCGATCGGCAGCGCCGCGACCTCCAGCTCGCCCAGGCGCAGCCGCGTCGGATCGTCGCCGCGCCAGGTCAACATCACCTGAATCAGTGGGTGGTGGGCCAGCGATCGGGTGGGGTTGAGCCGCTCGACCAGGATTTCGAAGGGCACGTCCTGGTGTTCGTAGGCGGCCAGGCTGCGTTGGCGCACCCGGGCCAGGATTTCGCCGACGGTGGGATCACCGGACAAATCGACGCGCAGCACCAGGGTGTTGACGAAGAACCCGACCAGGTCATCAAGAGCCGGGTCACCACGCCCGGCAATCGGAAAACCCACCGCCACATCACAACTCGCACCGAGCTTGGCCAGCAGCACCGCCAAGCCGGCCTGCACCACCATGAAACTGGTCGCGTTATGCACCCGGGCCAGGGCCGATACCTGCTGCTGCAGCGACGCCGGCCAGTCGATGTCCACCCGAGCCCCACGATGATCAGCCACCGCCGGATACGGCCGATCCGTCGGCAACGCCAACCGCTCGGGCAACCCGGCCAACGCCTCCTGCCAATAACGCAACTGCCCCGCGATCGGACTGTCCGGGTCCTCGAGATCACCGAACTGCGCCCGCTGCCACAGCGCGTAATCGATGTACTGCACCGGCAACGGCACCCAATCCGGAACCCGCCCGGCGCAGCGGGCGGTGTAGGCGGCGGTCAGGTCGCGCAGCAAAGGATTCAGCGACGAACCATCCGCAGCAATATGATGGGCCACCGCCACCAGCACATGCTCGTCCAGGCTGTTCCGGAAAAGCGTTGCACGCAATGGTATTTCGGTGGAGAGATCAAAGGCATGACCTGCCGCGGCATCGATGGCCTCCTTCATCCGTGCCGGCGACCAGCCGGCGGTGTCAACCA
>NZ_JAOS01000016.1:0-3748 GCF_000523975.1 Mycobacterium sp. MAC_080597_8934
CGCCATCCACTCCCACCGAGGAGATCATCGCCGGCATCTACACCCAGGTGCTTGGCCTGCACAGGGTTGGTGTCGACGACTCGTTCTTCGACCTGGGCGGTGATTCGCTGTCGGCGATGCGGGTGATCGCCGCCGTCAACGCCGGCCTCGACGCCCGGCTGTCGGTGCGAGTGTTGTTCGAAGCGCCCACCATTGCGCAACTGGCGGCGCGCCTCGGCGAAGGCGGGCACCGGTTCGCCGCGGTGGTGGCCGCCGAGCGGCCGGCGGTGGTGCCGTTGTCGTTCGCGCAGTCGCGGCTGTGGTTCATCGGCCAGCTGCACGGGCCGTCCCCGGTGTACAACATGGTGGCCGCGCTGCGGCTGCACGGGCCGGTGGACATCGGCGCGCTGGGCGCCGCACTGCATGATGTCGTGACCCGGCACGAGAGCCTGCGCACGGTGTTCGCCGCGACCGACGGGACGCCCGCCCAAGTGGTGCTGCCGCCCGACCGTGCCGACATCGGCTGGCAGGTCATCGACGCCAGTGGCTGGTCGCCGGCCCGACTGGATGACGTCATCCGCGACACCGCCCGGCATACCTTTGACTTGGCTGCTGAAATTCCGTTGCGTGCAGTGCTTTTGCGGTGTGGTGTCGAGGAGCATTTGTTGGTGGCGGTGGTGCATCATATTGCCGCGGACGGGTGGTCGTTGACGCCGTTGGTGCGTGACTTGGCGCGGGCGTATGCGAGTCGGTCGGCGGGGCGGGTTCCGGATTGGGTGCCGTTGCCGGTGCAGTATGTCGATTACACGTTGTGGCAGCGCGCCCAGTTCGGTGACCTCGACGACCCGCACAGCCTGATCGCCGGTCAGCTGCGCTACTGGGAAAGCGCGTTGGCGGGCATGCCCGAGCGGTTGGAATTGCCCACCGATCGGCCGTATCCGGTGGTGGCCGATTTCCGCGGCGCCAGTGTCGCGGTGGAGTGGCCGGCGCAGTTGCAGCAGCAAATATCGCGGTTGGCCGGCGCGCATAATGCCACCAGTTTCATGGTGGTGCAGGCCGCGTTGGCGGTGCTGCTGGCCAAGGTGAGCGCGAGTTCGGATGTGGCGGTGGGCTTTCCGATCGCTGGGCGGCGCGACCCGGCGCTGGATGACGTGGTGGGTTTTTTCGTCAACACCTTGGTGCTGCGGGTGGACGTCTCCGGTGATCCCACGGTGGCCGAGCTGCTGGCGCGGGTGCGGCAACGCAGCCTGGCTGCCTATGAGCATCAGGATGTGCCGTTCGAGGTGCTGGTGGAGCGGCTCAACCCGGCCCGCAGCCTGGCGCACCATCCGCTGGTGCAGGTGATGTTGGCCTGGCAGAACATCGAGCCCACCGAGCTGAGCCTGGGGCAGGTGCGGGTGATTCCGCTGCCGGTGGATACCCGCACCGCCCGGATGGATCTGGCCTGGTCGCTGGCCGAACGCTGGACACCCGATGGCTCCCCCGCCGGTATCGGGGAGCGGTCGAATTCCGCACCGACGTGTTCGACACCGCCACGGTCGAGGCGTTGACCCAGCGACTGCGGCGGGTGCTGGCGGCCATGACCGCCGACCCCGGCCGCCGGTTGTCCTCGATCGACCTGCTCGACCCCGACGAGCACGCCCGCCTCGATGCCCTCGGCAACCGCGCAGCACTGACCCGACCGCAAAACCCGCCCACCTCCATCCCCGCGATGTTCGCCGCCCAGGTGGCGCGCACCCCGCACGCCGTGGCGCTGACCGCCAACGGTCGCTCGGTCACCTATCGTCGGCTTGAGGAACACGCAAACCAATTGGCGCACCAACTTATTCGTTACGGCGCAGGGCCGGGCCGCTGCGTGGCCGTGCTGCTGGAGCGTTCCGCCGAGGCCGTCGCGGCCATCCTGGGGGTGCTCAAGGCCGGGGCCGCCTACCTGCCCATCGACCCCGGCCTGCCCAGCGCGCGGATCGAGTTCATGCTCGCCGACGCCGCACCCGCGGCCGTGCTCACCAGCACCGAATTCCATTGCCGTCTAAAGGAGTACGACCAGACCGTCATCGACGTCGACGACCCGTCGATCCGGGAACAACCCGTCACCGCACCACCCGCACCCGCCCCGGACAATATCGCTTACCTCATCTACACCTCCGGGACCACCGGCGTCCCCAAAGGCGTTGCGGTCACCCACCGCAACGCCACCCAGCTGTTCGCGTCGCTGGGAGCCGCCGGCCTGCCCGCCGCACCCGGAAAGGTGTGGGGCCAGTGCCATTCGCTGGCCTTCGACTTCTCAGTGTGGGAGATCTTCGGCGCGCTCCTGAACGGCGGGCGCGTGCTGGTGGTGCCCGACGACGTGGTCCGCTCGCCAAAAGACCTGCACGCCTTGCTCGTTGCGGAACGCGTCGACATGTTGACCCAGACGCCGTCCGAGGTGGGCGTGCTCTCACCCGACGGTCTGGAGTCGACGACGCTGGCGGTCGCCGGCGAGGCCTGCCCGGTCGAGGTGGTGGACCGCTGGGCGCCCGGCCGGGTGATGATCAACGTCTACGGGCCCACGGAGACCACCATCGTCGCCGCCGTCAGCGCGCCGCTGACCCCTGGCCCCGAGGCGCCGCCGATCGGTGCGCCCGTGCCGGGGACCGCGCTGAGAGTGCTCGACGCACACCTGCGGCCGGTGCCCCCCGGTGTGGTCGGCGAGTTGTACGTGGCCGGCGCCGGGGTATCGACCGGCTACCTGGGCCGGCCCGGCCTGACGGCGTCGCGGTTCGTGGCCTGCCCGTTCGGCGGCGCCGGCGAGCGGATGTATCGCACCGGGGACCTGGTCCGGTGGGGCGCCGACGGGCAACTGCAATACCTCGGCCGCGCCGACGAACAGGTCAAGATCCGCGGCTACCGCATCGAACTCGGCGAAATCCAGTCCGCCCTGGCCGAATTGGACGGCGTCGAGCAGGCGACGGTGATCGCCCGCGAGGACCGTCCCGGCGACAAGCGGCTGGTCGGCTACGTCACCGGGACCGCCGACCCGGCGCAGCTCCGCACCGCGCTGGCCGAACGGCTGCCCGGCTACATGGTGCCCGCCGCGGTGCTGGTGCTGGACGCGCTGCCGTTGACACCCAGCGGCAAACTCGACACCGGCGCCCTGCCCGCCCCCGACTACCAGGGCCCCGAGGACTACCTGGCCCCGGCCGGCGCGGTGGAGGAGATCCTGGCCTGGCTCTACGCCCAGGTGCTGGGGCTGCCGCGGCGGGTCGGGGTGCAGGAATCCTTCTTCGACCTGGGCGGCGACTCGCTGTCGGCCATGCGGCTGGTCGCGGCCATCTACAACGCGCTGGACATCCACCTGCCGGTGCGGGCCGTCTTCGAGGCGCCCTCGGTGCGCAGCCTGAGCCAGCGGCTGAACGCCGATCCCGCTGTGGCGCAAGGCCTTCGGGCCGACTTCGCATCGGTGCACGGCCGCGACGCCACCGAGGTGTACGCCAGCGACCTGACCCTGGACAAGTTCATCGACGCCGCGACGCTGTCCGCCGCACCCGCGCTGCCCGGCCCCGGCGCCGAGGTGCGCACCGTGCTGCTGACCGGCGCCACCGGCTTCCTGGGCCGCTACCTGGTGCTGCAATGGCTGGAACGCCTGGAACTGGCCGACGGGAAACTCATCTGTCTGGTGCGGGCCGCCTCGGACGACGACGCGCGGCGCCGCCTCGAGCGCACTTTCGACAGCGGCGATCCCGCCCTGCTGCGGTACTTCCACGAACTGGCCGCCGACCACCTCGAAGTC
>NZ_JAOS01000017.1:0-32608 GCF_000523975.1 Mycobacterium sp. MAC_080597_8934
TGCACAACGAGCATCTCCGAATCTCGCTCGAGAACTACACAACACACACTGTGCCAACGCTCGACATCGACGCCTACGCGGAGAAGGTCTATCAGGCGAACCGGGCCGCTGGCCTGTGATCACACCCGGAGACATCACGCCAGGCCGCGACACCAACCAGGAACTGTACGTTGTCGTACTATCTAACACGATTCACCTCGCAGCCGCCACCGGCCAGGTGATCATCTGCCCCTTCATTCCCGGTGAAATCCCCAGCAGCACAATGGCTATGATCGTCACAGTGCTGCAACCCAAAGGGGTTGTCTTACCGGAGCTCATCCAGTGGCTTCCTGTCGCGGCCCTCGACCAACCCATCGGCAATATCGGCGGCATCGCGCTCGCTGACACGACCACGACCGCCGTCACCGCGCTCATTTCCTGACCCTCAACGTACTATCCCCGATCGCAACTTGCCCCCAATCCGATAAGAATGTCCCCGAGATTGCGTGAGAACAGACACCAATTTCTCGGGCAACCCTGCGCGCGTGGCCGCGGCGGTGGATGGATGGGTGCTTCCAGCGAATACCGCTTATTTCGTCACTGTGACGACTCGGCGTCTCTCCTCCAACGATCCGGCCATCACCTCGATCGCCAAATCGAGGCCCAGCTACCACGTACTTATAAGGCGTGCTCCTATAACGGTTTTCGCCAGCGCTCGGCGGTCAATCCTGATCACTGCATCCCACGTCGCACGCCGCGGCACCTCACGCTACGCCGCAGCCGAGCTCGGATTCGACCACGCGCCATAACAATTCAAATTTGGTGCCAAAATCTCCATGGGTAGGCCGTCGCCGCAGCGTAGACCATATCCGCTACGTCGACCGGTCGCCGCTCCCAACCCTGCAGCAACTCCATCGTGCGTGCGGTGACCCACTGCGCCTGATAACGCTCGCGATCTCCTGTGGAGGCCTCCGGCCGAGGCCGGTTCGCGCTGAGGTTCACGTAGTACACGGTTGAGGCGATCCGGTACTGGTTCCATACCTCCTCCGAGATGTGGTCGCCGGTGCCCAGCACATCCCACATCTGCCGCAGATCGAGCGTCATCTCCCCCGACATCTTCACAGCTTCGATCATCTGCACAGCCAGCGGCACAACGACCTGATTTTCAACCATGCGCGTCTCAGGTTCAGTGGAGGTCGTCTGCTGAACCCGGGCATACACCTCCGGGTGCAACGCTTCGAGACGATGCATATGCATATCGTCGAGAATCGGGCGGATGTAAGCACCGTCATCGAATTCGCGTTGACAAACCGCGTATTCGACCCCTGGCACCCGACCGTAGGGGCTGTCCGCGGTTACTGCCATGGCAACCAGATGCGTTCCGCCGCGGCCGCGCAGCCGTGCATATTCGGCTAGCACCTCGGCAGGATCGGATGACCCGAACCAGCCTTCCCGAAATTGGTTGTCTACCAACTTATCTGCCGTCAACAGACGGGCAGTACGTGGCAAGAACACTCCCCGCGGAATGTAACCAAAGCCTTCGTTGGACATCACCACGCACTCGGTGGCCCCGCCAGCCTCGCGGCGAAATACGCCCACGGCCCACTCAATGCACGCGTAATTAACAATGTCGCTGTCACGACGGAGCTTGCGCGCCAACACTTTTGCGGTTGCCAGTTCGGCTGACTCCGGTCGTCCACGGTTGCGGGCGCCAGCTCCGGCGCTGACAACACTTGCCGGCACAACCACCGCCCCACCCGATCCGACCGTCGATCCAGCTGCCGGCCCGGTTGTCGGCGCGGAGCCACCCGGTGTGGCCGTGTTGCCAGCAGGGGCGACGGGGGCTGCAGCACTTGCGCCACCCGCAGCTACGGGGGCCGCGGGAGCGCCCATACCCGGGGGCGGAAGCATCATCGCCGCCGGTGCAGCACTCGTCGGCCCGCCAGACGTGGCAAGCCCCGGCGCTGCGGGGCTGACTGCCGGAGGGGTCGCACCTGCTCCTGTCAACCCGGCCGAAGGAACGCCCGCACCCGAAGTCAGCCCTGCCGCTGGAGTTGCGGCTGCTTGCCCTGCGGCCGGCGTTCCAGTGCCGGTCGCAGGCGGCAGCGACCCCAACGCCGATCCGGCTGAAAGTCCTTGGGAGAACGCCGGTCCCAACTGTGCCGGTGCCCCGGCTGCTGGTGCGGCATTAGCGGGCAGGTTCCCCAGCCCGGCAGCCTGAGTACCGGGCAGCTGCCCCATACCGCCGGGCAGCCCGCCCAAGCCCCCACCAGAGCCCAGGCCTCCCATGCCACCCCCACCGGGCATCGATCCAAGTCCCCCCGTCATCGACGTCAACCCCGGCGGGAAACCAACAGACTGAATCCCGCTGCCACCACCACCCGGCATCGGCATCTGCCCGGCACCCGGATAAGGGCTCCCCATCACCGCAGGAGTGGATCCTGGTCCCGTCGTCGCCGGCTCGCCGTCCTCGCCCTTCGCTGCACCACTGTGGCGCGGCGTGTGCCCATTACCTATTCCCTGCGGATTGCCAGTGCCGTTGGGGTTCGCGGGGTCGCCGTTGTCATCACCTAGTCCGGAGCCCTCTTTGCCTGTGGGTACGGCTATTCCGCCTCCGCCGCTATGGGGCAAGACGGGGTCTTGAGGTGCCGGACCGCCTAGGCGTGAGGTAAGAGCCGTGATATCGGTGCCTGCAGTGTGCTCGAAAACTCCGGCCTTGGCTGTAGCGGCTCCTACCGCGCTGGTCGTCAGGGCTCGGGCGTGCGTGTGCCAGCGCGCCGCGATCTCCTGCTGTTGTATCGCGTTCTTGGCCTGCGACAGTTCAGCATTGGCTTTCATCAAGACGTTCCGTTGGGCGGTTTGCGCGTCGCGGTAAACGCCAGCGACTCCGTTGAAATAATCTGCCGCCGCGTTGTATATCTCGACCATCCGGCCGTAGTCTGCGGCCAATTGGCGATTCTTTTCGTGCCCAGCTTCCCAACCGGGCGATTGTGCGGCCTCTTCGCGCATCGCATTGGCGGCTTTGAGCTGCTGCTGCAGCTCACCGACTTTCTCCGCCAACGCCGCGTAGTGCGCCGCTTGGGTCTCCAACGGCTCTGCTGCTGGCGGCACCATATCCGGGGTGATGATGATGTTCCCAGCGATACTGGTTGCGGGCACATCCGCCACGGCTCCCTCTTCCTCACACTACCGGCAAGCGGCGTTTACCTTGTCTTCTGCGGTGTTTGCACGACCGATCGCGGCGTTTCGCAAGCTGCCCTTGCGATGCGTGGTGGCGTTTTCCATGTCCGAGCTGGCCGCAAGGTAGTCGTCGATCCCTGAGCGGATCGTTGCCGGTGTATCGGCGGGCAGTTCACGGCGCAGGTATGCGCTTTCCACCAGGATTACCCGCGCCTCGTTGGCCAAGGCCTCTTGGGTGCCAGGGTCATTCCAGTCGGCTGGAGCGTGGGCCACCGCGTTCGTGGCCGCGTCCATTGCTGTCGCGGTAATCCCCCACACTTGGCATGCCTTTGTGCGTGCGGCTGCCACCTGGTCGGAACTCGGGGCAGGTGGTGACCACGGCGCAACCACCGTACTGACGGGAACTTTGGATGGCGTCATCCACGCTACTGCGGCAAGGACGGCGGCTCCGACCGCAACGACTAGCGCCGCCGCCGTGCCCCCCACCGCCCCGCGGCCGGGCCCCGCCGGTGGCGGAAGCTGACGTGGCGGGAAAGCGGGTGGGAGCGGTGTCCCCGCTTGGGGCGAGTGCAGGGTGGCGGTCATATGCTCACCACCGGTGTCAGGTCCTGAGCGTTCTGGTTGTCGGTCTGAAGGTCTGCGGTCAACGATTGATCGTTGCGTTGAGCCACCTTTCCACCGCGTGGCGCCAGCGCGGCACCGGCTCCCGCGACTTGCTGGTTCACACCTGCGCTTGCTGCCACGCTCGGCGCCCACATTGAAGCCGCGTGAGCCCCCCCGGCTGCCGTGGCCGCCGCGCCATGGGCCGCGTGCTCGGGCACGGTCGTAGCAAACTCGACCGTTGCCGAACCGGTCAGCATGTTCGCCGACTCCGCCGCAGCGGGAATGACCTGCAGAATGTCATCGGTTCGCATCACTCACACACCTTGTCGAGTCGATCTCCCGCACTTCTAAGCGCTAACACGAACGGCTGGGCATCGTGGTCGGACAGCTCGCGGGTATTGGCGTCGACCAACCGAATTACTGCGGTGACATATTCATTGGTCGCGTCTAGCACGTTCTTCGGGGTAGCCGGCGGAAGATGCTGTTGGATGTACTGCGTCTCCAGTATCACCACAAGCTGGAAGTTGCCCAGTGCAGGATGGTATTGAGGCGATTGCCGGTCTCGCGCAGCGTCGAAGAAGTTCTTTTGAGCAGCAATTATCGATTTGTCCGCCGTATCGCTGGCGTCGCAGGCTTCCTTCTTGGCCGCCGCCACTTGCTCCGGGCTGTAGCTCACCGGCGGTGGGGGTGGCGCCATCACCGTGGTGGTTGTCGCGGCCGGGTTTGATGCGGTCAACTTCATCGCACTCATCACCGTTGCGCTTAACGCCAGTAGCAGCGCGAGCGCCAGCATTACCCATACCGCCAGCCAGCCCGGCCCGCGTCTGCGGTACACCGGTGGCGGTGCAGGAGCTTGTGGGGGTGGCACGTAGCTGGGCGGTGGTGGCAACACCGCGGCACCGGTCGGCACACCGACCGTACTCGTGGAGGTGGGCGGGCCGCCGGTCGCAGCGGGGTAGCTCGGCTGCCCAACTGCCTGCGGATTCATGCAATCAGCGTACTGTCCTGCGGCGACATCGGGCTACCGTTGGACGCGAATCCAAGACGAAACCGGTGCTCAGGTGGCAGTCCAGATCTCACTTTCGGGATTGATGAACGCTTGCACAGCAGCGTCGAGCGCTTCCTGGTCTTGGCCGCCTCCCACGCTCGCTGTTTCCTCGGCCGCGGCGTTGACTGCCTCGTCGATCGTGGTGTTGATCAGCTCGGCCAAAGCCCCGTGTGAGTAGCGGGTGGTGCAGCCCTGCGCCAGCGACAGCGAGGTGAGTTGTCCTTGGGAGTTCACCGACAACACGACGTCGCCATCGCCGCCGATGGCTTCCAGGTCGATGCCATCCATCTCCTCGAGCAGCTTGGAAAGCATCGTCGACACCCGTTCCATGCGCGCTATGACACTGGCGGTTAAATTCTTATCCGCCTGGTAGCCGTCATACTCGTACACCGTCACGGGGCCTCACCATCGTCGTCGGACGCAATTTCATCCTGCAGGTCGGGCAGGGCCATCGACACCGAATCGAGCTGGGCCATCACTTCAGCGACCAGATTCTGATCGGACTGATAGCCGACGCACCCATTCACGCTCACTGGTCATCACCGCTGCCCGGGTCGCGGTCGACGCGTCGGCTGCGTGACCGAACGGTCACCGTGCGCTTCGGCCCGTCTTTGGGGTAGGCAGCGGCGTCAACGGTGGCCGTGTGCCGAATTGGGTCTCCCCGTTCGCCTTTGATCGGCTCGGAATTAGGGCGCGATGGCATCTCGATCGACTTGTCCGGGTCCTTTACCTTGCGCTTGGCCGCCCCGGCGCCAGCGCCCATGCCCCCCATCGGGGGCATGAACATTGGGGAGCCGCCCATACCGCTCTCAGCGGCGGCAGCGGTGGGACTCGGGGTGGCGCTGGCCCCCGCCAACGGGGGCGAGGTGGGGGAACTCATTCCGGAGATCGCTGAAGCCGCCGGCTTGAGATCTGCGCCGCCGCTGGCCGCCGGGGCGGTAGCGCCGTCGTCACCACCGCCTCCGCCGGCACCGCTGCCCAGGGAGTCTGCTGGCTCAATTTTGGCCGCGTCGTCCAGCCCGTTCTTGCCTGCCATTCCTTGTGCCAAACCTGCAACGCTCTGGGTGGCTTGCTGGGCCAATCCCTGCAGCTCTTGGCCTAATTTCTGCGGTATCTGGGTGGCCATCCCGACCCCGGCGCCCAGCAGGCCGGTCAACATCGGCGGCAAAGATGAGGCCATTCCCGGCATCGCACCCGTTCCCGCAGGCGCTAGCGGGTTAGCGGCGGGATCACCATCGCCTGCATTGAGACTCTCGTCGAGGCCGGCGGGGTCGGTGTCGGGGTCGACGTCGCCGGCGTGGGTGGTGCCCGGGTGATCGCGTGTCGGTTTTGGATCCGCTCCCTGCTGAGTTGGAGACGGCGGGGTGTCCCCTTGTCCGGCACCAGGTTCCACGATTGCTGGGGCTGGCGGTGGCCCCGGCGGAGCCTCCGGTATCGTCTCGCCGGTGTGGTAGCCAGCGGCCACAACCTGGGTGTGGTTCGTTAACTGGGTCAAATTCGTGTGTGCCTTAGACACCGCGGCCGCCGATCCCGGACTGGGATAAGAGCTGTTGAGTGCGATCGCGTTGTGGAGCTCGCGGTGACGGTTAGCGAACTCCGTGGTCGTCGGAGTCGCCTGCTTGGCTTGTGTAAATCTGTTCTTGTGGCTGCCGGCGAGCTTTCCAACGGTGTCGGCATGGCGGGCCATCTCCTGCGCCCAGTCCGCGTAACGATTCAACGCCGCCGAAATACGCGGTCCTGCTTCCCCTTTGAGATGTTCACTGACCGTGGCCGCCCCGCGGCGGGCCGATCGCGCGGCAGCGCTAAATCCTTCTGACAGTGCCGCACAGTCGGCCACAAACGCATCCCCGGCAGCGGGCTGACCGGCTTCCATGATCGCCGCCGTCGTTTCGGCTGGGCGGGGTCCCGGCGGGGCGATCGGCACATCAGGCGCAACAAGATTCACCGTCACCGCCGGGGTGAAGCCCGGCGTGGAGGGTGCAGGGTTACCTTGCAAGCTCACCACCGCTTGATTGGCCTGGTCCATCTGCCCATACGCGACTGCTGACTGGGTTATCGCCTTGGCGCCGGCCGCAAGGACCGTCGACCCGTCAGCAGCTCGCGATGCCATCACCGCCGCGTGCTCACTGAGGCGGGCAGCCACGCTCGTTGATGTCTCATCGGTGGCCAGCGGAGGGTGCACCGGCGACTGCGCGCCGAGCCTGGCAAGGCTGTTAGCGGCGGCGACCAGCCCCGCGACCGCACTCTGCAGTCCGGCAACATCGACCTGCAGCACTGCGGTCCTCCCTCCGTGTTCTAGCTGACGTTGCGACGAGTTCTCTCAGAAATCGATCAGGGCCTCATAGCTGGCAACCTGATCCTTGGTGGGCAACGCACTGGACACGGTCACGTGTTGAGCCTCCCACTCCTGACGCAGCGCCAACTGCGAGCGTAAATGAGCCAGCGTGTTCAATTTGATGATGCGGTTAGCCAGTTCGGCGTCGCTGAGCTGCATCGCCGCCGCCTGAAGCTCCACGCCTAACGAGTTGCCGCTGCGGCCCACCGCCACCACGATCGACTCATCGCGGCTTGCGACCTCGAACACCACGGTGTCGTAGTCGGTCGACGGCGCTTCAGACATGTTGCTAATCCGTGGAAATCGTCAAATTGGCACGGTTGTCAGCGTTCATCTCCGCCATGCGCGCCGCGGCGGCGCGAAGCTGCTGCGCCATGGCCCCGTGCCGCTCTTGTTGGTCGCGCAATGCGGTCTCGCGGTCGTTGACCGCGGCCACTGCAGCACGACGCGCCTCGTAAAACAGCGGTCCCCACGATTCGGCCGCAGCCACGGTGCGGGCATGGTCAGCACGGGCCTGCCCGCACGCCTCGGCGGCGCGTTCGTGGGCGATCGCCCATCGGATCAGGTCATCGGTGTTGACCTGCAAGGCCTGCTCATTCACGGTCATTACGGTACTCCCTCACGTTGCAGTAAAAGTTCGCTTAAGTGGTCGGCGGCGCCGGTGCGGGCGCCACGGCCGGTGCCGGGGCGACGGCCGCCGAAGTCACCGTTGTCGCTGTTGGGGCCGACACGCGTGTCCACCCCAAGAAATTCGGGCCAGTGTCGAGCTGGTCAATCGGCGTGACCTGGCCATTGAGCCAAACATGGTCTTTGTCTAGAGCCATGACCCGATGATCGGTGTATTGGCCCACATCGCCGAATTGCAGCCGCGAGGGTGCCATGGGTGAACTCACCGGCGAACCCAGCGGCGGCAACTGAAGATTGGCCCCTGCAAACGCGTCGTCGATGCTGTCACCGGAGAGCACCGCGCGTCCGGCCTGCGCGAGTGCGCCATTGGCCGCGGTTCGCACCGATTGGTCGGGCAGCTGGACCTGAGTCGACGGTGTTGGCGTCTGACCTGGCGCTGCCGGCGCTGACGGCGGCGGGGTGGATCCGCTGCCAGCGTTTTCTGTCCCCGCCTTGTCCCCTTTGTCTGCTTTGTCCCCTGGGTCGTGCAGTCCGGCCGGCTGGGTGCCATCTCGCGGTTTGTCGTCACCGGTGTGCGATCCGGACGGGTCTTTCAACGAATCGACGTGCTCATCAGAGGCCTGGTCCGGATCGTGGCCGCCATCGCGTAGCGCCCCACCGATCGCCGAACCCAAATCCCCCAGCCCGCCGCCACCGCCTCCGCCGAGCGAGGGAATCGCTGAACCGAGCGCACCTGGCAGCGAGCCAAGAGCGCCCATCGCAGGCCCGCCCATCATGCCCAACCGCGACATCAACGGATCTGAGGCCAGCCCGTCCAGTAGCGGGTCATTGCCACTGCCAGTGCCGTCACCGGTCCCGGCCGGAGAATCGGCACCACCACCCGGTGTAGTGCCGGTTGAGTCCGGGTTGCCGCTGCCAGTGCCGTCGCCGCTCGAACCCTTGGTGTGCGGGTCATCGCCGGGTTTCTTGTCTTGCAACGCCTGATAGCGCGCCGAGAGACCATCCAACACCCGCGCTTGTGAATCTGAGTCCAGCCCAGCGTTTTTCAGGACGTTGAGGATGTCGTCGGTTTTTCCCTGCAAGAACTCTGCCAGCTGCTGTTGGCCGGTCGCAGTATCCAGCGATGACCCCAGCTTGTTGACCTGGTCGATGATGTCTTGCTGCAAAGCTTGGAGCCGCTGACGACCATCAGCGCTAGAGCTCGACGCTTTAAGCAGAGCGTCGGCCAGTTTGTCGTCAGCGTCATTGAGCGCCGAATGATTTTTGGCCAGTGCCTCGTCGAGCCGTTTGGCTGCTTCTGCCCCTGCCCCGCTCAGTCCCGGTGGCGGTGGCGTGCCCGCCGGGGAGGTCGGCGCCGGCGACTCCGGCGGGGGCGGCGGGGGCGGAGGCGCTGCGGGTTGGTCGCGGCCCAGCGCCTGGTTGATTTCGGGCATCGGAGCCGTATCCGGGTTAATGCCCATGTAAGTGAGCTTGGCTCGGTCGAGCTTGGTGAGCTGATCGCGTGAGGTGACCGGAGCCGTTGGGGCCGGGTCTAGTGGCATCGGGCCGCCGGGCGCCGGGCTTTGAGGGAAGGGTGACCCCAATACCTCGGATACTCCGCCGAGCACCTGGGACAGCGCTACATCGGTCCAGCCCGTCATGTTCGGGACGATAAGTCCCGAGTCGCTTTAGCCGCTACCAACAACGCCACATTCACCAAAAACGGGTCTGCTGCACGATCAGGTGACAGTTTCGGTCACGCGGCCTGACTGGCCGGTGTGGTCATGATTGCTTCGAATTCGATCGGGGTCAACCGCCCGAGGCCGGACTGGCGGCGGCGCCGGTGGTAGGTGCGCTCGATCCAGGTGACGATCGCGATGCGGAGTTGTTCTCGGGTGTCCCAGCGGCGGCGGTCGAGCACGTTCTTCTGCAGCAGGCTAAAGAAGCTCTCGATGGCGGCGTTGTCGCCGGCGGCTCCGACACGGCCCATAGAGCCGACCATCTCGTGTTGATTCAAGGCGTGTACGAATTTCCTTGACCGGAACTGAGATCCGCGATCCGAGTGCAGAATGCACCCCGCGACATCTCCGCGTCGGGCTACCGCGCTGTGTAGTGCCCGGATGGCCAGTTGTGACTTCATTCGGGAGTCGATGCTGTAGCCGACGATCCGGTTGGAGAACACGTCCTTAATCGCACAGAGGTAGAGCTTGCCCTCACCGGTGCGGTGCTCAGTGTAGGGGTCGGACCGGGGCGCGGTGTCGGCATTTCTACCGATCCGTTTCCCCGGCCCGCCCTCCGAACCCGCCGAGCGAATTTCTCCGCAACGGGCTCTCCACGGATTCAGGCCACTGGTGCAGTGATGTCCGTCGGCCTCGCTGTCCAAGGGGTGATGATTTTCGTGCCCCGGTAGCGGTATCGGGTGACCTCTACCTTCTGCGGCCGAAACATCGCCGTCTTGCCTTCGCGGATTTGCCAATTGGGCAGGAACCGTCGATGGAAGACGCCCCACGCCAGCCCGTGGTGCCGTTTGCGCATCCAAGTCACCACCCGCCACCATGTGAAGTGGTCGAGGTAGTCGAAGGTGCGTTTGGACACCCCGTGCTGGAAGTAATTGCACCATCCCCGCAGGACGGGGTTGAGTTGGCGCAGCAGATCAGCGAGCGTTCGATGTTTGTGTCGCCGCGTCAGATTCCTGACTTTGTCGGTGATGGACATAAGTGCCTTCTTCGACGGCCAGGTGTAGACGTAGTGCTTGGTCGTGCCCCTTTTGATCTGCCGTTGGATGCGGAAGCCGAGGAACTCGAACCCCTCGTCGACGTGGCAGATCCTGCTCTTCTCGACCGACAGGCGCAGGCCCATCGGCGCGAGCACTGCTGCGATCTCGTCCCAAAGCGCTTCGGCATCAGCGCGAGTGCCGTGGACCATGACACAGAAATCGTCTGCGTAGCGGACGATTTTCATGGTCGGAACTCCGGCGCGTCGATGCTTGGCACGTGTCCATTCCGGGCCGAGCGCCTTCCACTTCGCGGCGAAGTGCTCGTCGAGAACGGACAGGGCGACATTGCTGAGCAGTGGTGAGAGGATTCCGCCTTGCGGAGTGCCGGTGATGGTGTCCCGGTAGCCGAGATCTTTCGAGAGAATCCCGGCTTTGAGGAACGACTTCACCAGGGCCAGAACGCGTTTGTCCCCGACACGTCGCCGCACCCGGCCCATAAGGGCCGAATGCGAGATTTCATCGAAGCACGCCGTGATGTCTCCCTCGAAAACCCAGTGATAGGCCCGTGAGCCGCTGGCGAGGTGATGGATCTCAGCGATGGCGTCCTGGGCTCGCCTGCCCGGCCGGAACCCATATGCGCACGGATGAAAGTCCGCCTCGAAAATGGGCTCCAGCACCAGCTTCAGCGAAGCTTGCACGACCCGGTCGGCGACGGTCGCGATACCCAGGCGGCGGAGCTTGCCGTTCGCCTTCGGGATCATCACCTCCCGCACCGGATCCGGCCGGAATATCCGCTCCTTGAGTTCCTCGCGGAGCCGCTGAAGCAGTCCGACCGCCTCTGCCGCACCGACAGACCGCGGTGCGGTCCCATCGGCACCGGCTGAGCGCGCACCCTTGTTCGTCCGCACCCGCTCCCACGCGAGGGTGAGGAATGCGGGGTCATAAACGAGGTTGTACAAATCATCGAAACAGCGGTCGCTTTCATCAACCGCCCAATGGTGCAGTTTGCGTTGCATCCTGCGTACCCGCAGCTCGGCCGTGTCCGGGTCGGGCCACAAAGCACTCGTATTCACAAGTGACCTCCACAGTCTGCGTACTCGCCGCGAACCCGCTGGAGCCCTTTGCCATGCGACCGGCTTTCCCGGCCTCGGACTACTACGGCTCCTCCGCCCCACCACACCGGCATCAGCCGACGACTGCCTACCCCTCCAGCCCGGCTGGCTGCCGGATCTGACCGGGGACCGGCGCGGTGGTTCCCGTGTTCACTGTCAACCGTTTGACGGGTGAGGTGTCCAGCTATGCCCCTGCGACCTCGTCACGGCTACGCCGCAGTCCTTCACCGTGACCTCCCGAACCGGCGACATCAACCGGCCCACGAGTTCCCCGCCCTCAGGGCGGGTGCGCGTCGCTGCCCAGCCCGCATCCGCCAGGTTGGAGCTGGTGGTCTTCTCTTAAGAGGCGTTCAGCCGCTGGTTCCTCGCGTACACCTTCCCGTCTCGCTAGCCGGACCCGACCCGTCTGGCAGTACCAGGCCGTCCCGGCGTTGTCGGGGCTGCTTCCCACCCTCACCAAAGTCTCTTTAGATCAGGCTGCCCCCAGCTTCTACCGGGCCACTGCGATGGCTCGGCGACGGTGGTCTCTCACCTCCGTTCGGTTGAACAGCGCCTCACGGCGCTCGATGTCACTGAGCCACAACTGATTTGGCCCTTCAGCGGTGAAGTCACGCTCGACAAGATCGTCGTGCACCGGCGGCCCGACTTTGCCGTTCTTGCCGCGTTTCTTACCAAACACGCTCCACAGTCGATTCTGCGAGCAGATCCGCCATGCGGTGCGCTCGGCCATCGGCTCGCCGGCATCGCGCGCCTCCTCCACGAGGTAGCGGTAGCCGAACTCCGGATCGTCTGCGTGCGCGTCGAACAGCGCATTGGCGCGGTAGGCCTCGATGAGTTCGGCCTCGGTGATGGGGTCGGCCAGCCAGCGGTAATACGGTTGGCGGGAGAGCTTGAGTACCCGGCACGTCACCGCGACGGGGATCCCGTCGGCGGCGAGCTCTTTCACGAGCGGGTAGACCCTTTTCCCGGCAGATTGGCCTGCGATAAATACGCTGCGGCCCGGCGCAGCACCTCGTTCTCTTGCTCTAGCAGTTTGATCCGCCGTCGGGCTTCGCGCAGCTCACCGGACTCGCTGGCGCTCTTGCCGGGCTTGGTGCCTTCGTCGATGTCGGCCTGACGGAGCCATTTCTGCAGCGTCATCGGGTGCACTCCGAAATCGGTGGCGATCTGCTCGATCGTTACACCGTCATCGCGGTTGCGAGCGACCCGGACGACGTCGTCGCGGAACTCGCGGGGGTAGGGCCTTGCCATGGGGACATCCTTCCAGCCCGCCCATGCTGGGCAAGCCAACTCAGATGTCACCTATTCGTGCAGCAGACCCAACCGGCTACGCCAGCATGTCCACACGGCTTGTCGACTTTTGTTTTCTTTCAAGACACGCCGCACCAGATGCGTCCTGCAACTTCGCACACCTGCGTCAATCAGTCCGGAGATACGGCACACAGGAGTGCCTTAAGCCGGGGAGCCTCGCGACTGTGAGCGTAGCCGGCGAGCCAATCGGCGATCTTAGCTGCAAGCTCCACCGGCAACGATCGCGTGCTCTACATCGGTAGCATCGAGCACCGCGCGCATATCCATCGGCGGCAATGACTTTCGGGTTCGCAGCGGGCCCATCACGGGTTGCGCCTCCTCGATACTTCTCGCCGCACGCCCCTTCCCCGCAGTGGAATCCCCGGCTGCACAAGCAGTAGCCGCCAACACCGACATACGCGCGCGAAAGCCGACGCACCTCTAGCAGGACCAGCCTGGACAAGAGCAGGGTCAAATTGTCACGGTGACGAATCAGCCTGGCGCACGGGGCGCTATTGCAACCCGGGCGGGCGCCGATCATCTGACCGGTGGCGCCGAAGAAGCGGCCTTGCGGCTGGCAGTAAGTACGTCCTGGATTTCCGCAATCTTCATGTCGACGTCTTGCACGACTGCGTGCGTGATGCCCGGATCGTCGGCTAGCTTAGCGGGGATACCGTCGCGCAAGCTGGCCAGCTCGTCGGCGATCCACTTTATTCGACGCGATGCGAACTGGTCGCCTTCGACAAGTGGCATCGCCCGCGAGGCCAACCTGACACCTCTATCAGCGATCCGGGCGCTGCACCCCTTTGGTTCCAATGTTAAATCCCTTCGAGCGCTGCACTTTCCACCAACGCTAGGGCAACTTATCGGCCTAGGCGACGGTCACGGTCAAAATTCCCGCCAGAACTTTGACGCGCGAAGGTTGATCGCCGGCCTTGGGGTAGATCTGCATCGCGACGGGCCATGGGGGCTGTACGCCGCCCGTTGTTGGCAGGCCGTCCCCCGGGTGTGGCTTCTAGTTAGTAGTTAGTGGCCTTCCTGCGGATAGGTTGGTGGCCCCAGAGGACCGGAAGGGTTGTACGGTTCGGGGGTTAAATCGCTGTGCCACATATAAATCCCGGACCCTGGTAACCATTCGTCGTATCCGTAGGGTGGCAGTGGGTTAGAGCCAGGCGGATAGATTTTCGCTCCCGGAAAGGCCGACTGCGGTACCCACACGCCTGTGTTTGGGCCCAACTGGACATATGGGTCTGGATTGCCGCGTTCGTCGACGACCGTTGGTGGCCCTAGGGCTCCGGGCGGATACACCTTGTAGCCGGGGATTTCATCGGATCTGACAAAGTAGTGCGGAACTTTGTCGGGGTCGTCTGCTCCTGACCGGTCCCATATATCAACCCACGGCGGCGAATCAGGAAAGTTGGGCGGGCCCATCCCACCCGGGCCGGCGTCATAGGGCATATGCCGCTTATCACCCGGCTTCCACGTGCGCGAATCCAGCGGCGCAGCAGGTGGTGACTCCTTGCCGTGGCTACCGGAAAGGCGCCCGTAGTCAGCGCTTTGGATGGTGCCGGCTATTTCAGCGTTGCGCTGCTGGAAGTTTTGCAGCAATCCCTTCGCCTGGTTGAGCTGACCCTGCAAAAAGCTGGCGAGTTGCTGCTGCCCTGCGGCGCTACGTGTGCTGGGGGCCAGTGCGCTAACCCCCGCGCGGGTCTGAGCGATCAGGTTGTCCATGCTTCGTGCTCCCGCCGCGGCGGCCTGTCCGGCATGGGTCAGCGCCGGATTGACTTGGCCATCGGCGGCTACCGTGCGGTCTAACGCATGGACCTGATCGGCGTTGGTCGCAGCGTAGGTCGTCGCTGCCTCGCCTTGCCAATTGGCAGCTGCGGCCTGCCCCACTGGCGCTACAGCTGCTCGGCCCGCCATCAACTGCTGCGCCGAAGGCAACGACGCTTCGAGGGGCGCCGCGCCGAAAAGCCGGCGAGCATCACTGAGCACGCGACCTGTCTCGGCCACCAGTCCATCGAGTGACGACATACTGGCCAGTATTACCCAGATCCAGTGCGGCTTCTATCGCCGTCTCCGACTTCGTGCTCATGTGGTGTGCGGGGCGTCGGCGACCGGATCGGCCAACTGCTCGTTCATTCGGTCTCCGGCATGCACGTGCTGGCGTACGAGCGGCGTCGCAGCTTTATTCAATGCTGGGGCTGCGATCCAGGTCAGGGGTGCTGGGGTGCGCGGCGTGCACAGGTCGCTAGTGAGTGCGCGCGCTTGTCTGATATCGAGCCGGACGGCGGACTTTTGTTCGGGCGTGCTCGTGGCATCCAGAAGGAGGGCCCGCGCGCGTTGCTGGACGGCATGGACGTGCTCGCGGCGGGCGAGATTGTCGGGCAAGGCTTGCGCGGCGCGGATGTCTTGTTGGGCTTGAGCCGAAGGTCCGGATTCGGGCATGCCGCACAGTAAACCGCGGGGCTGTGCCGCGCGACAAAGGCTGCGAGGTTTCGCCATGTGTCGGCATGCGGTGGCGACGGCTCGAATATGCCGCGATGAAAGGGCACGGGGAACTTCAGCGCCACACAAGGGACCGTTCGAATGTAGTGTCTAACTTCCGGTTTGGATATTCAGAAGTCGTGCTCGGGACCGGCGAGGCCTTGCTGGTGGTCGTGTTGTTCGAGGGCGAGGCGTTCTCGGGCGCGGACAATTTTGCGTAGGGCATCGGCGCTGGGGTAGCCGAGTTCTTCGACCAGGGCCGGTGTGGGGTTCAGGAGCAGGCTCCATCCGGGTTTGCGGCCGCGGGCGGCCATGCGTTGTTCGGCCGCGGCGGCTTTGGCTTTGGCTTCGGGGCTTTGGGCGGCCATGCGCAGCTCGAGGGTGAGGGCTTTAAGTTCTGCGTCTTTTGTGGCCAGTTCGTCGGCGTGTTCGAACGGTGCTGGGGGGTTGGTTACAAAGTCGTCGAGGGCGGCCTGGTCGCGGTCGCGTTCGTGCTGCAGTCGTGCGTGGTGTTCGGGTAGGCCGGTGTAGAGGTTTTCCACGCGGCGCAGCAGTCCGAGTTGTTTGGGGCCGTTGACGTCGGAGCCTGGACCTGCGCCGGTGGATAACAGTTCAAGGCCGGAGATTTCTGCGGTGCGCGACGGCACGGCTAGTCGTAGTAGCAGTTGGTCGTGGGTGAGGTCGCGGGCGGCCAGGATGTCGATGCCGTAGATGGTGGCGCCGATGGGTTCGAAGCGGCTGGCGCCGCGGTCTTTGCCGGCGGTGTAGGCGCGCCGGCAGGCCGCAGCCAGTGCGTGGGAGGCGGGGACGCGCTCGGTGTAGGTGGTGTCTGCGACGGTCAGCCGTGGTGGCCCGCCGGCGGAGGCATGCGCGGCGGCTGCCCTGGCGAATGGAGTGAGCTCGTCGATGGCGCGTTGTTTGTTGGGAATCGCGCGCTCGAGCACACTGACTTGCCAGTCGCGGTTGCGCACCGATTGACTGTGTGCGCGCTGCAGGGCGGTGAGGCGTTTGACGGTGTCGTCGAGTTCAACTTGGTGTATGTAGCGCGGGTCGCCGGTGGCGATGGCCTTGGTTTCTGCGGCGGCGGTCCCGATGTCACCGCCGGAAAGGTCGTCGATCTCGATATCGAGGACCTCGTTGCGGCGCATCTGTTCGATGAACAGCGTTTTGGCTTGGACTTTTTGCCACATGACGGTGTCGTAGGAGCCTTCGGTGACGTAGATGAAGATGTCGATGCCGTCGAGGTTTTGGTTGCCTTGGCGCTGAATGCGGCCTTCGCGTTGTTCAAGGTCGCGCGGGCGCCATGGCACGTCGACGTGATGCAGGGCGGCGGCTCGGGCTTGCACGTTGACCCCGGCGCCGATTTTCTCGGTGCTACCGATCAGCACTGAGACGTCTCCCCTAATGCACTGGGCGAACAGCGTTTTGATCTCTTGAAGATTTTTTGCCTCGTGGACGAAGCGGATCGCGGCTGCGGGCATGCCGCGCGCCACGAGTTCGTCTTTGATCGCCTGATAGATGGTGAACTGGGCGGGGTCTTTGGATGGGGTGCCGCGGTCGCAGAACATGATCTGCAGTGCCCCGGTGCCGGCCGGCGCGCCGGTGTCGGGATGGGTATAGGCGCGATGCGCGTGGCGGTAATGGACACGCATGGCTGCGTCGGCGACTGCGCAGGCGCGGCTGTGTCGGGGTTTGGGCAGGTGGGCCAACCGTGGATCCAACGACACGTTGTGAAGCGCCCTGGGTTTCCCGGAGGCTCGGGCTATTGGATTCCGATCAAGGGTTGGTCGGTCCGGTATGCATCGTAGAACGCGGCTTCGAACTCCGTGGGTGGGATGTCGCCGAGGTAGCTGTGCAGGCGGCTGGTGTTGTGCCAGTGGACCCAACTGAGGGTGGCGAGTTCTACGTCCTCGACGGTCTTCCACGGTCTGCTTCGAGCCGGCCCGTAGATCAGCTCGGCCTTGTAGTAACCGTTGACTGTCTCCGCGAGAGCGTTATCGAAACTATCTCCAACGGTCCCAATTGACGGGACTGCGCCGATCTCAGCGAGCCGCTCGCCGTAGCGAATGGACGTGAATTGCGACCCGGCATCTGAGTGACATATCAAGTCCTGCAATGTAGTTCCGCGTGACCAACGCGCCATCTCCAACGCGTCGAGAACCATCGAGGTCCGCATGTGCGAAGCCACCCGCCACCCCACGATCATCCGCGAGTGTGCGTCAATGATGAAGCACACGTAGGCCACCCCGGCCCAGGTCGGCACGAATGTCAGGTCGGTCACCCAGAGCTGGTTCGGGGCAGCCGCGGCGAAGTTGCGGTGCACCAAGTCCGGGTGCCGCGCCGCGGCTGGGTCAGCTTTGGTGGTCCGCACCCGTTTGCCGCGCCGGACCCCCTCAATGCCTGCGGCCCGCATCAGCCGGGCCACCTGATCGCGACCGACGTCATGACCATCGCGACGAGCCGTTTTCCAGAGTTTGCGGGCCCCATAGACGCAGTAGTTGTCTTTCCAGAGCTGGCACAACGCCGGCCCGAGGACGGCGTCGCGCAGGGCCCGCGCCGATGGGACCCGGGCTTTGGCGTCGTAGTAGGTGCTCAGGGCCACCTGCAAGCCTGCGCTGCGCAGGACCGTGCAGATGGGCTCGACCCCGAACTCCCCGCGATTGTCGTCGATGAAATCGACTATTTCTTGTGTTGGCGGTCGAGCTCCGCCCCGAAGAAACTTGCCGCTCGCTTCAGAATCTCGTTGGCACGCTTGAGTTCTCGGATCTCCTGTTCGAGTTCCTTCACCTTCTTCGACTCCGAGGTCGTCACCCCAGGAGCCAGGCCTTCGTCGATGTCGACCTGACGGACCCAGGTGCGCACCGATTCCACTCCGTAGCCGAGCTGGCGAGCGACCCGCTGCACTGTGCCCTGCTCGGTGCCCAGCTCCGCGCGCAAGGTGCGGACCATCCGCACCGCGGCGGCCTTCTCCTCGGCACTGTATCGACGTGTCGTCGGCTTCCCGGGCGACTGTTCCTTCGGCATACCTGCATCCTCGTTTCCAAGGTCAGGAGCCTCCGGGATTTCCAGGGCGTTTCATTGCGCCCGTCGTTGCTGATTTTGAGTGGGTTGTCGCGTCGGGGATTGCGTGAGTCGAGATGATCGAGGCGGTAGCCCAAGTCGGTAATGAAGTCGACGACTTCGATGTCGGGGTGCAAGCTGATGATTTGGCGTTGCCCGGTGCGAAGCGGCGGCAGCTCGACGGGGACTTGGTCGCGGGTGACGACGTCGGTGTAGACCGAGGACAGCGCCAGCAGGGCGGGCAGGTTGGTGAACTTCCCTACTCGCGTGACGGGCCGCAGCTTAGTGCCCGTGGTGTTGACCTCGATGGTGGTGGTGGTCGCGGTAAACGCCGCACCCCAGTCCCCCAGGTCAGCGACCCCGGCGTGCTCTAAAAGGTCTGGCCGCAAGTAGGTTTGCATGACCCATAGCTCGCCTAATGAGTTGCTGATCGGTGTGCCGGTGGCGAAGGTCGCGACCCGTTCGACAACCCGGTGCGCGGGAATGCCTTTGGCCAGCGCCTCGTCGCGGCGCCGCTGGCGCAACACGGTGAGTTTGAGGGCGAGGTCCTCGGCACGTTGCGATGCGTTGGGGCACGATAATTCTTCAATGTTGCAGGTGCGGCCCAAGTTCTTGTACGTGTCGGCCTCGTCGATCATCAGATAGTCACAACCGGATTCCTCAAACCGCAACCCAGTGTCTTTGGTGTTGGCGGCTACAAGTTTTTCTAGCCGCGCCTTGGCGCTTTTGATGGCGAGTTCGATGCGCTTTTTGCTGCGGTCGGCTTCGGCGGATTGGAGTTGTTCGCGCAATGTATCGAGCTGGTTTTCGATGTAGTCGACGCGCATATCCGTGGAGACGTTGATCGCGGTGAACGCCGACTGCGGGATGACAACGAGATCCCAATCACTTGAGGCGGTTTGGGCGATGAAGCGGCGCCGTCCATCAGCGGTGGTGGCCGCTGAGCCGAGCAGAATCTTGGCGGCCGGATACCACTGTTGGGCTTCGCGGCCAACTTGTTCGGTGATCGCATTGGGTACCACGAGCCAGGGTTGGCGTACCAACCCCAGGCGCCGCAGTTCCAGCGCTCCAGCGACCATGCTTCCCGTCTTGCCCGCTCCGACAACATGATCCAAGAGAACGGCGGGCTCGGAGATGATGCGCGCGGCGGCGTTGCGCTGGTAGAAGTGCGGCGTGAAGTGATCCGACATGCCAGGAAAACGCATGTGTGAGCCGTCGTAGGCAGGCGCGCGCCGCGAGTTGAAGCGCCGGTTGTATTCGGCGACCAGGGTGTCGCGGCGGGTCTCGTCAGACCACAGCCAGCGGGTGAATTCCTCGCTGATTTTGGCCATTTTGGCTTGGGCGGCGAAGGTGGCCTGCAGGTCGAGGACACCGTCGTCGTTGTTGACGAGGACGGCTTTGGAGTTGCAGGCGGCCTCGAGCAGGCTGACCGCGTCGCAGCCGCGTCGGTCGGTTCCCCATTCGTCGGTCATCAGCCGGCCGTGGCGTTTGTAGGAGGCAACGTCGACGACCCAGCGCCCGCCGATGTGTTCGGCGACCACACCGGTGGCGTCGAATGTTTTCTCGGCGAAGGCGGCGACGACTTGGGCCGGGATCCACGGTGCCCCGGGGCGCATTTTGATGTCTTGGGCTTCACGCTGGGGCGGCAGCACCTGTTGCAGGGCGGCGGCGTAGTCGTTGTAGATCGGGTTGGTTTCGGCCGCATCGAGCGCGCGGGCGAGTTTGGTGCGCACGTTGCCGGACAGGGCACTCACGGCGGGGACGAGTTCGTCGGGGTCGTCGAGGCTGGGATAGACCAGTCCAGCGATCAGGTCACGGGCGTCGTCGACTTCGACTTCTAGCAGGTTGGCGATTAGGTCGACGTCGACGCGCTGGGTGCGGTCCAGGCACACCGCCAACGCTTCTTCGGGGGTGTCGGCGGTGGCGCGCTCCAGCGGCGGGGTGAGCAGGTCGGTGGAAAAGATGGGCGATTTCTGGGCGGAGCCGGTGTCTTCGTCGAAGATTTCCAATGAGGCGACCAGTGCCCATCCGGGGTCGTGGCGCATTCCGCCGTCGAGGTGACGCCGCTTCTTGTAGGGCGCGGGCGCTTCGGAGGCCTCGGTGTCCCATTGCGCGGCGACGTCGTCGGGCACGGGCCCGGTGTAGGGGCGCTCGGGGGTGCCTTCGGCGGTGCGCCAGGCGGTTTCGGCGGCGGCCAAGCGCTGATCGTGGCGTTCTTGGGTGACGGTGGGATAGACCCAGGTGAACCGGTTGAGGGGGCCATGCTGGCGCACGTAGTTGTCGTAGAGGGTGTTGAGGTGTCCGCGGAGCTGGTCGCGCTCGGCGGCGGGCTGGCCGTCGCGTTGGGAGGCGATGAGGCTGACGGCGACGTCGCGCAGGCCGATGAGTTCGCGGGTTTCTGCTAGCAGCGTTTTCGGGGTTTTGTGGGGTTCCCATTGGTGTCCGGCCCAGTATTCGATGCCGCGGTTGGCCTCGCTGTAGCGCAATGTGTAGAGCGGGGTGTCCTCACCGCGGTCGGCCGCGGTGATCAGGCCGGGGTCGAAGACGTCTGCGGAGACCTCGGTGAGTTCAGCCGGCGTGGCGGTTAATCCGAGCCCGTGCTTCATGGCCGAGTCGATGAGCAGGTGTAGCCGGTCGTGCAGCTGCTCGGCGAGCTCGGTGCCGCTGGTGCCGCTGGTGCCGCTGGTGCCGCGCACGACGAGTTGGTGGGAGCCGTTGAGTCCGCGGCCCAGGTGCATCTGGCCGAGCACGTTGTGGGGGTTGGCGACGAAATGGGAGTTGATGTGCAGGGTTTCGCCGGCGCCGGTGTCGGGGTCGGTGAGTTCGATGGCTTCGGTGTTGATCCAGGCGGGCAGTTCGTCTGGGGAGGGGGTTCGGGGATCGCGGCGGCGCAGGATGAGCAGGTCGGTGACGACCTCGGTGCCGGCCACCCGCGTAAACGCCTTCGACGGGAGCCGGATCGCGCCGATGAGGTCGGCTTTGGCCGAAATGTCACGCCGGGCGACCGATTTCGCCGCATCCAGGGTGTAGCGGCTGGTCAGCACAGCCACGTATCCACCGGGGGCAATCAGCGCGAGGGATTTGACGATGAAGTGGTTATGGATGGAGTGACGGGCGGGGTTGTGGGCGGGGTCGGTGACCGCGTAGCGGCCGAAGGGGACGTTGCCGACGGCGGCGGCGAAGCTGTTTTCGGGGACGTGAGTGGATTCGAAACCTTCGTGGCGGATCTGGGCCGATGGGTAGAGCAGGGCGGCGATGGCTGCGGTGGTGGCGTCACTTTCCACACCAACCATGACTGCCTCATCGGGGGCGTGAGCGATGAATGTTCCTGCTCCGCAACCTGGTTCGAGGACCTTGCCACCGCTAAACCCGGCCCGACCTAGTGCTTCCCACACCACGGCGGCGATGGCGGGATCGGTGTAGTGGGCGTTGAGGATGGAGGCCTCTGCCTGGCGGTATTGGTCGCGATCGAGCAACTCGGCCAGGGTGTCCCGTTCGGCGGTGAGGTCGCTGGCGCGGGGGTCGAACACCTGGGGTACCGCACCCCAGCCTGACCAGGTGGCCAGGACACGTTGTTCGGCTGGGGTGGCCGGCCGCTGCGCGTCTTGCAGGGCGCGCAGCAGCTGGACGGCGGCAATGTTGGCGCGGATGCGTGCTTTGGACCCCGATGGCACCAGGGTGTCGAGGCTTGCCGGAAAATCGGTGGGGCTGGTGAATTCTTCTATCCGCTGCTCGGCGGCCGGAGTCGGTTCGTCTGATACAGCCGGGCTTTGTACGGTGCCCGCCGGCGGGTCGATTGGCTGGTGGGCTGGTGTGCGCGGGTTCGGCCGCGGCAGCGGGGCGCCGCCGGGGTCAATCGAGCGCGGATCGGTGGGCTGATCGGCCTCATCGAACAGTGAGGGCTGGGCGTTTACCGCTCGGGTATGCCGTCGTCGCGCAGATCGGTGTAGACCATCTGAGCCAGCGTGCTCGTGAGCGGATCGTCCGGGCCGCTCGGTAGGGGCAGGCCATCCTCGGCCCGGGCGGCTAGCAGGTATCCGGCCTTGATCCGAAACACCGCCGAGTAATTCGGGTCCGGCCACAGATCCGCGATCAGCGCCTCGATGTTCTGGCTGGGGTCGCTGCGATACTGGGGCCGGGTCCAGCGTTGATCCCAGGGCACCTGACTGCGATCGGGCGCTGGGTCGTTGTGCTCCCCCCACAGGTTGCTGGGCTGGCCGTCCTCGGTCGGGATCTGCTCGTAGAGCTCGTTGTTGAGCACGATCTCCATCGCCTGGCTGCGTGCGGTGTTCAGCATCCCTGCCTTGGTCAGGTAATCCGGATGCTCGCCGCGGCTGCGGGTCCACGCCCCTACCGCCTGGGCGCCCATCTCGGCCGCCAGCTCGGCGACCTGGTAGCTGATCCTGGCCGCCTGGCTGTCCAGGAATGTCTCGCGTTGGGCTGGGCTCCACTGCGGGGGCAGCTCGAGCGGGCCCGCGTAGGCCTCCGCCACGATCTGGCGTATCTCTGGGCTCGTCACCACCACCGTCCCCGCCGAAGATGTCGAACAGACCCGGCTGGTGTGGATCTGGCCGCGTCCTCCGTGCCATATTGTGCGCTCCGATCGGCTCGAGTCGGGGTCGGGGTAACCGTGGTTAGCCATAAACTGGCGCAGCCGACGCTCAGCGACCCGTCTTCGTGCCGCAGCCGAGCGTGCATCGGGGGAGGTCATGTCGTTGTGCCGCAGTCGAATAATGTCGGGGTGAAGATCTTCCGGTTGGACCACGAGACCTCGGTACGCGCCGCGTAGGCGCCGCTTTGCGATGTGGCAGATAGGATTTCGACTCGGTCCCAGTCGCGCAGCTCGATGTCATACAGGGTGTTTGCGCTCATTGGGTTGCCTTTCGGTTACTGGGATCGGGGGCAACTGCCTGGTGGTGCAACCATGGGGGCACGATTTGCGCCAGTGGCGGTGCGGATGTGAATGCTGCAGGAGGTCAGCTGCCGGACAAGGCGCAAGTTGTGACCAACCTTGCCTAGTGCGCGCGCATAGTCATCGGGGTTGACGTAAACGCGGATGCGGCGCTGTTCAGGGTTGATGACTTCGGCGATCGCAGACTTGATTCCCAGTGCGTTGATCACGTACCTGGCAGTGTCGCTGTCGTAGGCGATGATGCTGACATGTTCGCCGCAGAGGCGCTTTTCGACGTCGGCGATACGCAGGCCGCCCCACCCGATACAGACGGCGACCGCGTTGATCCCGCGAACACGTGATCGGACCGCGACTTTAGCCAACAGTCCGGGCTCGCGTGCGACCGCAATGATTTCGACGGAGCCGTTGGCCAGTTCGGGCACCCGAGCTGTCAGCGCCGCTCGAACGGGACATGTGATCATCGGATGGCGCCCTTTCAACGTGGCGCCGGCTGGCCGTCCGAGGCGCTGAAAGCGGCTTCCAGGGCGGCGATTTCGCGGTCGGCGGGGTTGGCGGCCGCCGTCCAGGTGACCTCGCGGCCTTCACGGCCACCGCGGGTCAGCAGGCCTTGACGCTCAAGGCCGCACAGCACCCGGTAGATCTGCTCGTGGATCGGGGCGCAGGATATCGCGACCCCCGCGACCGGCACGTCAGGCGCGTGCAGGCGCAACTGTGCCGTCGTGAGGGGCCGTTGCGCGATGCGGAGTTGGGCGAGCAGGTCGTCGCGCAGGACGCGGGTGGCTGCGCTGCTGCTAGGCACTGGCCTTCTCCCTTAGCGTCGCACTTGCCCTGGACGCGGGTTTAGCCGCTTGTCGGCGGCGCAGGTCGCGCTGGGTGGCCGCGAAGTGCACGGCCTGACGGATTTGCAGGGACCGCAGCCGTAGCGCTGGGGGTTGGTTTCGGTAGCGGGCGATGACCTCGCGTAATTGCGCTCGAGCGGCCTTGAGGGCGGCGACGTCACGGGCGCCGGGCATGGCCACGCTCGCCCACACCCCATCGGTAGCGCCAAATCTGAGGGCGTTCTGGGCGCAGGCGACGATGATGGGGCAGTTGGTGCAGATCGCTGCCGACTCTCGCTCCCCGCTATATCCCCTGAACCAGGTGTCGGGGTCTTCGTACTCGCACAGGCCGGTGTCGGCTCGCAAGGGTCGGATGGTGGTCACGGCGCTCTCCATTCCTAATTATACCTGTGCATCATATTGTGTATGTTGTGTACTGACTACGTTTATAGCTGCTCATGCGCTGATAGGCAACATCAGTGCAGATGAAGGTTTCGGCAGAGTAAGTCGACACAGTTCAAGGGCGTACAGCGTATTGGCACCCCTGCGCATCTGCTGCGCGAAACCATGCTTTTCTGCCTTAAACAGGCTATTTCTGTGCATCTCTCGCGTGGCACATCTGTTGGGATCCCGTGTCCGACCGTGGCTGAACGTGGTCAACTTCTATAGTTAACTTGCAAGTATCCGAGAGGTCGTCGGTCGACGACGGCGGCGACGATGGCGAAGGACACGGTGAGCACCAAGGCGACTCCACCTGGCGAGAGCCCGCTAGAGCGGGTCGGCAAGGCCGTTGCCGACCGCCGAGTCGAAGTTGGGCTGGAAACGCAGCGAGAGCTAGCTGACGCGGCGAATGTGTCGCTGAACACGGCCGCGTTGCTTGAGCGCGGCAAGTCATTTCCTCATCGGATCAACCGCGTGAAGTTCGAAGATGCCCTGCAGTGGCCGCGCGGCACCCTCGATGCGCTACGCCGCGGTGAGCCCATCCCGCAGACCCAACCGCGCCCGGCAGCGGCGCTCACGGCGCAGCCCTCGTTCGAGTCGGTGTCGACCGATCCGCGCACCACGTTGCAGGCCTTGGGAATCGCTAAGGCGATAGCGGCGATATCTGCGATATGCGCACAGATTCTGGTGCGCCACAGCAACAGTGCACAGGCGAAGGCAACGCTGCGCGACCTCGACGATCAACTGTTGCAGTTAGAGTCGCTCATTGTCGCGAGTCTGCCGCACGTGCGCGGAAAGTCGTTTAGCGAGACCATGTCGGCGCTGACCGAGCTGCACGAGTATCGCGACGTCATCCGCGACGCCGCCGGGGACGCGCAGGCCTCGACCGAAACTGCTACGCCATCGGCCGGCGCGCCACGTACGAGGCTGGCATCGGCGAAATCCTGACCGGCACACCGGATTGCTGGGCTTCTACGCACTGCGTTGGGCTGATGGCGAGCATGACGTGCCCTGCTTCGGGAAAGATCAGGTCTCCGGCTTCGACGTTTCCATGAGCTACCTTGGCGCCCTGGTGAATCTGGGTGTATGTGTCGGGACCCAAGGTGATGCCGGCCTGAGCGTAGGACCAGTGAACCAGGCCGGAGCAGTCAAATTGGTTGGGCCCCTTGGCCCCCCAGACATAGGGGCACCCCAAGCGGGTTAGTGCGGCTTTGACCGCGATGCGCGCTAATGGCCCTCCCCCAGCGATCGCGGCGTCGTGGTCACCGGCGAGTTCGGGGTTGGTGTGGTGGTGGTTTCGGGTAAGCCCGGACAGGGCGGTGTCGAGGCCGGGGATAGAAAGTGGGCTGCCCACTCCCCCGCCGGCGGCGCCCAGGCCGCCCATCGGCATGCCACCGGTCATGGCGCCGGCGCCCATCGGCATCGCGCCCATCCCTGCGCCGTAGCCGCCGGCACCTCGCCCGATCAACGCCGCCAGCTCCATATTGCGCCGCTCACAGATGCGCAACAGGGCCTTGGCCCGATCCAGCTGGCTTTGCAAATGCGTCACCAATTCCCGCTTGCCTGCCGGGGTTCCGGTGGCAGGAGCGATCGCGGCCACCCCCGAACGGGTATCGGTGATCACCCCATCCATGCCCCCGCCACCCGCGGCAGCAGCCTCTCCCACGCCGGTCAGCGGCGGGCCGGTCCCCGCGTCGGCGGCGATGGTGTGATCCAGGGAAAATAGCTGCCCAGTGTTGGCAACGCCGTACCCGGTGGCCGCCGCACCACCCAGCCTGCGGCGGCGGCCTGTCCCGCGCCTGCCACAACCTGGCGACCCGTCACCAGTCCCGACGTTGATGACCAACCCCCGTTAATCATCGGCGCCGCCCCGAAAAGCCTGCGCGCATCGCCCAATACACGGCCAGCCTCAGCCACCACCTCATCGAGCGACATACCCGGCAGTATCACCTAAACCGCGCCCACGCGGCTATCACCAGCACCAACTTCGCCGCTCAGTAACCCTTCGGCGGTCGTGTGGGATCGGCCTGCTGGATGTTGGCTGCCAGATTCGACGCGTCAGCTGCGACGCAATAGCGGCCGCGGGCGTAGTTGATGAACGCGCACGCTTCGGATACGTCGTCGAATCGGCTACTTGCTGTGCCCGGCTGGTGATACTGCCGGAACGTTGCACCGGTGAATTGGAACGACCCTCCGCTGGGATCTCCCCTCTGCGCGTTGGCATCGGTGTGGTTTATGGCGTCGTTGCGGTATCCGGATTCACGTTTAGCCACCAGCATCATCCCGGCTTCCCACCGGGCACGTGCTACGGGATCATGAACGCCTTCGATGTCGAGGGCTTTGCGGATCGCCGCGCGGACGCGGTCGGCCCCTGGACCTGCGGGCTCGGCGGCCAGGTTCAATCCCTGATCCGGCTCGGGGTTGGTGTGGTGGTGGTTTCGGGTAAGCCCGGACAGGGCGGTGTCGAGGCCGGGGATAGAAAGTGGGCTGCCCACTCCCCCGCCGGCGGCGCCCAGGCCGCCCATCGGCATGCCACCGGTCATGGCGCCGGCGCCCATCGGCATCGCGCCCATCCCTGCGCCGTAGCCGCCGGCACCTCGCCCGATCAACGCCGCCAGCTCCATATTGCGCCGCTCACAGATGCGCAACAGGGCCTTGGCCCGATCCAGCTGGCTTTGCAAATGCGTCACCAATTCCCGCTTGCCTGCCGGGGTTCCGGTGGCAGGAGCGATCGCGGCCACCCCCGAACGGGTATCGGTGATCACCCCATCCATGCCCCGCCACCCGCGGCAGCAGCCTCTCCCACGCCGGTCAGCGGCGGGCCGGTCCCCGCGTCGGCGGCGATGGTGTGATCCAGGGAAAATAGCTGCCCAGTGTTGGCAACGCCGTACCCGGTGGCCGCCGCACCACCCCAGCCTGCGGCGGCGGCCTGTCCCGCGCCTGCCACAACCTGGCGACCCGTCACCAGTCCCGACGTTGATGACCAACCCCCGTTAATCATCGGCGCCGCCCCGAAAAGCCTGCGCGCATCGCCCAATACACGGCCAGCCTCAGCCACCACCTCATCGAGCGACATACCCGGCAGTATCACCTAAACCGCGCCCACGCGGCTATCACCAGCACCAACTTCGCCGCTCACGCCTCCCAGCGCTCCCAGCTGTGAGCGTTGCCGTGGGGTGCGTTTGGCTTTCGGCTCGCCGGTGTTGACGCCGACAACCACCACCTGCGATATCGAACGGTGCCACCGAAACCGCTTGACGCCCAACATAATTGAGTGTGGCTGAGCGTGCAGTATGCCACGCCACCTCGATGGATGGGTCAGCTTTCCACGGAAAACTGACCCTCGCGATGCTATGTGAGCAACTTCCTGAGCTGGCCGACCAGTGTCCTGGCTCCTTTATCGCCAAGTTGATCGCGCAACGCTATCGCCAGGGCGCGTGGATCCGCGTCGAACTTTCGAAGCGCCCGCGTCACCGAGCGCAGCGGCGGCGCCGTTGGTTCGTCTCGTGCCGCCGAATCCGAATTGCCGTCTTCGGTTTCATTGGCGGTGTTGGCCCCTTCACTGCGCCGGCCGCGAGCGGCCTTCCACCGGGCCACCTGCTGTGCGAGCGGAACCTGGGCAAGTGAACGCGCTTCGCGAATCGCCAGATCGCCCCTGCGGGTGGCTTCCTGAAGATCGGGTGCCAGTTTGAGTAGCGCGCGCCGATGTGACACCCACGTCTTGCTCTTACGAAGATGTTCGGCCGCGGCGTCAGCGCTGCCGTACTCCCCCACTAGCCTCTCGACAGCTTTGGCTTCCTCGATCACGTCGAATCCCGAGCGGTCGACGTTCTCGGAGATTACAGCCGTGAGCAGCGTTGCGCGATCATTGGCGAGTTCGTCTTTGATCACGATGTCGAGCTCGGGTCGGCCGAACTTGTGCGCGGCGGCCAACCGCCGGTTGCCGATGATTACTACCCACCGCGCCGAAATCGTGGTCTCGGGGTAGATGTTTTGAAATGCTCCTCGGGTGACAACAACTACGGGCTGTAGTTGGAAGTCAACGATGGAGGCCAACTCGTCGAGGTCACCGACCGAATCGCGCGGGTTGTGTGGGTTGCCGACCAGGTCTCGTAGAGCCACCGACCGCGACAGGCCCGACCGTGGGGCGACGACGGGAATCTTCGCGTTTCCGTCAACAGATGAGTTGTCGCCAACAGCATCGACGAGATCATCGAATGTCTTGACACCACCGCGCCCCATTACCGGACTCCTACCATGTTCAGTTCGTCGGCGAGCTTGTAGAAGTCAGCCGCCGCGTTGGCCGCCGAGCCACTCTTCTTGTACTGGGTGACCACGACGCCCTCGCTGCAGGCATTCGTGTGAATCTTGTAGTGCCGCACTACCGTCTCGGCTAAGGGCCATCCCTGTCCGCGAATGAACTTCTGCGTTTGCTTTAACCAGTGTTCGCCATCGCGCGGGTCCCAATCATTGATGAAGACCCGGTAGGGGATGTTGCGCGGTTCGAGAAGCTTACGGATCGTGCGCGCGGTTGGGTCGAAGCACATCGGCGCCGGCAGCACCGGGACGATCGCTTCGGCGGTGACGTCGAGGACGGTCCGCAGTGCATCGGCGGAGTATCCGTCACCTAGACCATCTCGAGAGGAGTCCGCGTCGAGGTCGAACCAGCCGGCGGTATCGACGTAGACCTCGACAATACCGGGCAGGTTGTTGAGCTGCTGCAGCCATTCGAGGGGATCGTCGTGCGCTTGGACAAGATGGAAGGGGAGTGCGTCGACCCGGTTGGCCCACCATTTTGCCGACCCCTGCGGGTCTATCGAGACCGCAGCCACCGGCGAGAACGCGTCGGGCTCGAGATATGCGGTCAGTTTTTGGGCTCGTACGGCGGCCAGATTGACGGTCGCGGTGCTCTTGCCGACACCGCCTTTTTGGTTCAAAACAGTGACAACTTTAGTCATGGGGAGAAGACCTTGGTGCGCTTGGGCCGCGGCTGCGGCCCACTCCGGGAACCGGCCGCCAGGAAATACGTCGCTGACCGAACGACCGCCCCTCAGACACGCTGAATTGTGCATTACATCTCGCCAGTTTTCCGCGGAAAACTGCCCAGATCCAACCGGAGATCGCATGCCGTCTTTCGCGCCTTCCCGGTCCGTCAATCACATCAGCGAGTCCATGACTTGCGTCGATTGACGAGCGACAGGCCAGTTTTCCGCGGAAAACTGGACATGCCGGGCTCAGATCATCACCCCAAAAGTCACGCGATTCCGCCGCGGCAGTGAGTTGTGCGCGCGCCTCATCGACTCGCCGCTCCCGATGGCATCCGGCCACATCATGACGTTGGCCGGCAGCCGCCGCCGAGAGGGTGACCACTTCCTCGGGCACTCGTGGATCGGGGCGTTGATTGCGCCGGGGCCCCGCACGACGTAGGAGTCGAACCGGCGGCATCCGCTGGCATGCACAACCGGGTCCACCCACAAAGCGCCCCCATAGTCGTTCGCACGTGCACCGACGCTTGACGACCTCACCGACACCGTCGGTCGACGGTTCACGGCGCACCAGCACCTAGTGCTTGTGCCGCCACGTTGTTGGGCACGCCACCGCCGACCTCTCGCGCGGCGGCGTCTACCGAACCTAGTGCTTGCGCCGCGGCGTCGGTGGCTGCGCCACCGCCGGCTTCCGGCACCGCGCCCTCTCCTGCGCCCCGCGCCGCGCTGCCTTCCGCGCCTAGTGCATCCGCGCGTGGCGCTGCCTGCGCGTCGGCAGACTTCAACACCGCGCGCACCTCACCGACTTTGACTCCCGCCAGTTCAGCGATCGCAGTGAGGCTTTCACCACGGCCTTGCATCCGGGCCACCGCTGTCGCGCCAGCCTGGCGGTGTTCGTGACGGCGCCGCTCCCCCTCTGCGCGTATCTCGAGGATACGGTTGCGCTCCCACTCGTCGACGGCGACCAGCCGCCCAATCTCGACGAGAAACGACGCAGCGTCATCGACATTTTGACGCTCACGCTCCAGACGTGCCTCGTTGGCCTTATGCTGCGCCTCCCGGACACGCTTGCGCGCCGCCGATTTCGAATTGATGTTCACCACGTGGGAACCATAGGACACACCCATCGTCGCGCTCTACCAACCTGACCAACATCATCTGTGTCCCCATTTGTCCGCACCCACTGTCGCCAAATCAACTGCCCACCAATGCAACACATCCGCACCGATCCGCACCACTCACCACAACCACCTGTCCGATCCGGGAAACGGTCGGGTGCGCTCGTTCACGCGCTACGACACACTTATGCCAACGAGACCCGTACCACAGCAGCCTGAAACCCGCTATCTGCACTGGTCGGCACGCGGTGGTTTCGCTTGGTGTGCGATGGCGCTATATGACCAGCTCAGACACCCCTTCTGGACCTCAACCAGAAGGGCTTGACCGCTCTCCTAAAGCCGGTCTCGCAGATTCGACCCCCTGACCGCACTCGACGGTGCATTTCCGATCGAATGTCGCACTGCTGGTAGCGGGAATCGAGAACTATGCCTCATGATCTCGGTATGACCTGCCGGCCAGTACCAACGGCGGGAGACGGGGTTGGAGACGATGACTATAGAAAATGCGTCGGTCATGCTCACCGCTCATGAAGTTCGAGCAATGACCGGAGTTCCGGTCTCAACGCTGCATGATTGGGCGGCCAGGCGGGAACGTGGGATTGATGCGCCTGGTCCACATCACCTCAGGCTTAGCGATCGGCACCGTCGATGGTTACTGGATGACGTCAAAGATTGGCTGGAATCGACTCGGGTGTAGAGCGATTCGCCCTCACCCACGACTTAGCACAACCGCAAATTTTGAGCTAACGATCAAGCTTGCACACGCTCACTGCTGGCTGCAGGCACTGATCCTCAATTCCCCCAACGTCATTCCGGAGGAATCTTGGCCATAAAGCGCCGCGAGACGAAGGACGGCGTGCGTTATGACGTCCAATGGCGCCTACCGGATCGTTCGAAGCGCAAGAAGAGCTTCCGAACAGAGCGGGAGGCGCGCCAGTTCGAAGCAAGGCTCGTCACCGACAGCGCCGCGGGCGTCAGGGTGGACCCACGCGGCGGCAAAATCCTGCTCCGCAACGTCTATCGATCGTGGCTAGCCTCCCGACCCGACCTGAGCGCGAAAGTCCGCCGCGGATACGAAGACAACTGGAGGCTGCGTATCGAGCCACAGTTTGGTTCGTGGCCGATCGCAAGAATCGACCACGAGTCGATCCAACGATGGGTGAATGCCATGTCAGCGTCGGGTCTCGGACCGCGGACCGTGAGGTGGACGCACTCGGTCCTCAAGATGACCCTTGACCGCGCCGTCGAGGAAGACCAGCTCCTCGGCAAGAACCCCGCATCACGCACCAAATTCCCACCGATGCGGCAAGCCACACACGTCTATCTAACCGTCGGCGAAGTCGCAACACTTGCCCAAACATGCGGCGCTCAAGGTGACGTCGTCTTGCTCCTGGCTTACACAGGCCTACGATTCGGTGAACTCACCGGCCTCAATGTCGAGGATGTCGACCTGGGCGCTCGTCGAATCCGTGTTCGCCGGTCGATGACCCAAGTCGGCGGCAAACTCGTTGAAGGGAACCCGAAATCGCAAGCCGGCCGACGTTCTGTCCCAATCCCCGAGCGCTTGATGCCGGCACTTAAGGCGCGGCTCGACGCACGACCCTGTGGCGCGCCGGCGATCGCGTCGCCGAAGGGTTCCCGGCTGAGCCTGGAGAACTGGAAGCGTGCGGTCAACTGGCGGAAGTCTGTGACTGAGATCGGCCGGGACAACTTGCGTGTGCATGACCTACGGCATACCTACGCATCGCTGTCACGACGGGCCGGCGCCGACTTGCGACTCCTGCAAAAGGCAATGGGCCACGCATCAATCACCGTGACCGCACACACCTACGCGGATCTCTTCGACGACGAGCTTGACGACATCGCAACCGCGCTTGACTCGCTCGACGATACTTTTCGTGCGGGCCGCAGCTGATCC
>NZ_JAOS01000018.1:0-34097 GCF_000523975.1 Mycobacterium sp. MAC_080597_8934
CCAGTTGCCGGCGCAGGAGGACATTTTCAAATTCGGTGAGGCGGCGGGCTTTTCGGTGGAGCGGGTGCAGCTGCTGCGCGAGCACTACGCGCGGACCCTCAACATCTGGGCGGCGAACCTGGAGGCCAACAAGGACAAGGCCATCGCCATCCAGTCGCAAGCGGTCTACGACCGCTACATGCACTACCTGACCGGGTGCGAGAACTTCTTCCGCAAGGGCATCAGCAACGTGGGGCAATTCACGCTGGTCAAGTAGGCGGGTCGGGCAGGACCGCTACTTCTTCTCCATGGTGAACTGGTTGACGTCGGTGTAGCCCTCCCGGAACAGCTTGGCGCAGCCGGTCCTGACTTTTATCACTGTCGGCGATCCGGCGGTTGTGTAGGGCTGTGACCTGTGTCTTCGGTTGTGGCCTGGTGCGGATTTGTGCACTAGCCGGTGGGCCGTAGGGTGCCTGCGTGGCCTATGTGCGCACGGTGAAGACATCCTCGGGGGCGATGGCTGTGCAGGTCGTGTGGTCCTCGCGGCGCGGGTCACGCCGGATCGAGCATCTGGGTTCGGCGCATGACGAGGCCGGGGTGGCCGCTTTGAAGGCTGCCGCGGCGCAGCGACTGGCCGCCGGCCAAGCGCAACTCGACCTTGGCTTGGCCGAACGTTCGGCGGCCGAGCCGTTGCCGATCACGTCCTCGAAGTCGGCGCTGCTGTGGGAAGCATTGTGCGCTGCTTATGACAAGGTCGGGTTCGCCAACGTCGCCGATGGGGATGAGGCGTTTCGTCAGTTGGTGTTGGCCCGGATCATCGAACCGACCAGCAAGGCCGATTCACTTCGGGTCGTCGAGGAGACTGGGGTCGTCCCGGTGTCGTATCCGACGCTGAACCGCCGTCTGCCGGTGTTCGCCAAACCCGCTTTCCGGCAAGCGCTTTCGACCGCATGCGCTGCCCACGCGCAATTGGGTCCGGCCAGTCTGGTGCTCTATGACGTGTCGACGCTGCACTTCGAGACCGATGCTGGTGATGGGTTCCGGGAGCCCGGATTCTCCAAGGAAAGACGGTTGGACCCGCAGATCACCCTGGGGTTGTTGACCGATGCTGGCGGGTTCCCGTTGACGGTGGCGGCCTTTGAGGGCAATAAGGCAGAGACCGCGACCATGCTGCCGGTGATCAACGCGTTCAAGGCCGCTCACCAACTCACCGACGTCACGGTCGTCGCTGATGCCGGGATGATCTCGGAAGCCAACCAGGTCGCCCTGCACGCGGCAGGGCTGTCCTACATTCTCGGCGCGAGGATTCCGTTTTTACCTGATGTGGTGCGCGAGTGGCGCGACAAGCACTCCGATGAGGCGATCCCCGACGGCCTGGTGCTCACCCAGCCCTGGCCATCAACCAGCGGCGAGAAAACCCGCGGCATCCCGGACCGGATCATCCACTACCAGTACCGCCATGACCGGGCCCGGCGCACGCTGCGGGGGATCGATGAGCAGGTGGCCAAGGCCGAACGTGCTGTTGACGGGCATGCCCCGGTCAAACGTAACCGCTACATCCAGCTCACCGGGGCTACCAAGAGCGTGAATCGCACACTGGAGGCCAAGGCCCGGGCGTTGGCCGGGTGGAAGGGATACACCACCAACCTGGTGAGCCAACCGGCCACTTTCGTCATCGAGGCGTATCACCAGTTGTGGCGCATTGAAAAGGCGTTCCGGATGTCCAAGCACGACCTGCAAGCCCGCCCGATCTATCACCGCACCCGCGACTCCATCGAAGCCCACCTCAGCGTTGTCTTCGCCGCGATGGCGGTATCGCACTGGATCGAGCACCAAACCGGTTGGAGCATTAAGAAATTCGTTCGCACCGCACGCCGCTACCGTACCGTCACTATCCAAGCCGGCAAGCACACCCTGACCGCTGCTGAACCGCCACCACCCGACCTCGCCGAAATCCTCGCAAACATCCACAGCCTACGTGCGCACTAGCCTGATAAAAGTCGGGCTACATGCACTACCTGACCGGGTGCGAGAACTTCTTCCGCAAGGGCATCAGCAACGTGGGGCAATTCACGCTGGTCAAGTAGGCGGGTCGGGCAGGACCGCTACTTCTTCTCCATGGTGAACTGGTTGACGTCGGTGTAGCCCTCCCGGAACAGCTTGGCGCAGCCGGTCAAATACTTCATGTACCGGTCGTAGACCTCTTGGGACTGGATGGCGATGGCCTGCTCGCGATTGGCCTCGAGCGCCTGCGCCCACAGGTCCAGCGTCCGGGCGTAGTGCAGCTGCAGCGACTGCACCCGGGTCAGGTCGAAGCCCGCCGTCACGCCGTATTCGCCGACGGTCTGCGGTGTGGGCAGCCAGCCGCCGGGGAAGATCTCGGCCAGGATGAACCGGGAGAACTCGACGATCTCGTGGGTCAGTTTCATGCCCTTGGCCCGGGCGTCCTTGAAGGAGGGCCGAACGATGGTGTGCAGCAACATGATTCCGCCGGGCGGCAGCACGTCGTAGGCCATCCTGAAGAAGCGGCCGTAGCGTTGCCGGCCGAAGTGCTCGAACGCGCCGATCGAGACGATGCGGTCCACGGGCTCGTGGAACTTCTCCCAGCCCTCCAGCAGCACCCGCCGGGTGCGCGGGGTGTCCATCGCGTCGAAGGTCTTCTGCACGTGCTCGGCCTGGTTCTCCGACAGCGTCAGGCCCACCACGTTGACGTCATACTTCTCGATGGCCCGCCGCATGGTGGCGCCCCAGCCACACCCGATGTCCAGCAACGTCATTCCCGGCTCGAGCTTCAACTTGCCCAGCGCCAGGTCGATCTTGGCGATCTGGGCCTCTTCCAGGGTCATGTCGTCGCGCTCGAAGTACGCGCAGCTGTAGGTCTGAGTGGGGTCCAGGAACAGGCGGAAGAAGTCGTCGGACAAGTCGTAGTGGGCCTGCACGTTTCCAAAATGCGGCGTGAGCTGCACGGACATGTCGACACGAGCCTTTCTATATGAGATGGCGGGGGTGGGCAGCCACGCAACCACCCCGCTTCGTCCCCCAACGCTGTCCTGCATGGTAGTCGCTGGGGCGGGTGAAGTCGCCCTGCCCGGGCCGGTGCCGGGGCCTCAGAGCGCCGCTTCCCGCGGCGGCACGATGGGCGACGGGTGCGGCTCTTCGCGGAACTTCTCCAGCGACCCGCCGACTTCCACGATCCCCTTGAGCGCGTTCCAGCTCAGCATCGTCAGGTAGTCGATCAGCTCGTCTCGGCTCATCCGCGGGTACGACATCCAGGAGTGGGTGGCCAGTTGCACACCGCCGACGATCAGGTACGCCCACGGTTCCACGCCGCCGGTGTCCATTCCGGCGTGCTGCATGCGCCGGCGCATCAGGACCGCGAGCATGCGCGCGATGATGCGCTCGGAGTCGGCGATGACCTTGCTCTTGCTGGCCGAGCTGTTGGACATCACGAACCGGTACGGCTCGGGTTCGTTGGCCACGGTCTCCACGTAGACCCGGATGACCTCGCGGGTCAGGTCGAAGCCGTCCAGGCCGGAGGTGAGCGCGGCGGCCATGTTGGGAATCAGCGTGGTCTGGGTGAACCGCATCATCACGGCGGTCGTGAGGTCGTTCTTGTCCACGAAGTAGCGGTAGAGCACCGTCTTGGAGACCCCGATCTCGGCGGCGATCTCGTCCATGCTCAGCGCGCCGCCGAGCCGGCGAATCGCGTCGATCGTGCCGTCGACCAGTTCGTTGCGACGGTCCACTTTGTGCTGATGCCAGCGCCGCTTGCGCCCGTCCATTTTGACGCTCGCAGCCGTGATTTGCTCTGCCACTATCGCCGAAATCCCATTCCCTAGACGCCCTCGATACTACGGCGTGGACCGGCCGGTTCGCGGTCTTGGCCCGGGCGTGGACGACCGTCGCGCGCGGTGTCGTCACACCAATCGGCGGGAAAGATAGATGATGGAGTGGTGGCACACAGAGCCTCGGGCCGCACCTCGTTCGCCGAATCCTTCGCCGGCGCCGATCCGCAGGCCGACGCGCAGCGGCGGGTGGCGCTGCGCCGGATGAAGGCGGTGGCACTGAGTTTCCTGATCGGTGCCACCGGCCTGTTTCTGGCCTGCCGATGGGCGCAGGCGCAGCCCGGCGTGGGCGCCTGGGTCGGCTATGTCGGCGCGGCCGCGGAGGCCGGGATGGTGGGCGCGCTGGCGGACTGGTTCGCGGTGACGGCGCTGTTCCGCCATCCGCTGGGCATCCCGATCCCGCACACCGCCATCATCAAGCGCAAGAAGGACCAGCTGGGGGAGGGCCTGGGCACCTTCGTGCGGGAGAACTTCCTGTCGCCGGAGGTGGTGGAGACCAAGCTGCGCGACGCGCAGGTCTCCGGCCGGCTGGGTAAGTGGCTTTCGGAAGCTGCGCACGCCGAACGGGTGGCCGGCGAGACGGCCACGGTGCTGCGGGTGCTGGTGGAGCTGCTGCGCGACGAGGACGTCCAGCAGGTGATCGACCGGATGATCGTGCGCCGCATCGCCGAACCGCAGTGGGGTCCGCCGGTGGGCCGGGTGCTGGCGACGCTGCTGGCCGAGAATCGGCAGGAGGCGCTGATCCAGCTGCTGGCCGACCGCGCCTTCCAGTGGTCGCTGAACGCCGGCGAGGTCATCCAGCGGGTGGTCGAGCGCGACTCGCCGACCTGGTCGCCGCGCTTCATCGACCACCTTGTAGGCGATCGCATCCACCGCGAGCTGATGGACTTCACCGACAAGGTGCGCCGCAACCCCGACCACGAACTGCGCCGGTCGGCGACCCGCTTCCTGTTCGAATTCGCCGACGACCTGCAGCACGACCCGGACACCATCGCCCGCGCCGACGCCATCAAGGAGCAGCTGATGGCGCGCGACGAGATCGCCAATGCCGCCGCGACGGCCTGGAAGACGCTGAAACGGCTGGTGCTCGAGGGTGTGGACGACCCGTCCAGCGCGCTGCGCAGCCGCATCGCCGACACCGTGGTGCGCATCGGGGAGTCGTTGCGCGACGACGCCGACCTGCGCGACAAGGTCGACAACTGGCTGGTTCGGGCCGCCCAGCACCTGGTCTCGCAGTATGGGGTGGAAATCACAGCGATCATCACCGACACCATCGAGCGCTGGGACGCCGAAGAGGCCAGCCGGCGCATCGAGCTGCACGTCGGCCGTGACCTGCAGTTCATCCGGATCAACGGAACGGTGGTCGGCTCGCTGGCCGGTCTGGTCATCTACGCCGTCGCGCAGCTGCTTTTCTAGCAGTGCTAACAAGTGCTTGCAATAGCAAGCACTTGTAGTAGTCTGAGGGCCGTCCAGACCGACCGTCCGACCAGGAGCACGCCGTGGCACCCGAGGAGAAGCTCTCCGCCAAGGTGTCCAACGCTGCCTCCGACATGGCCTCCGACATCGGCAGCTTCATCCGCAGCCAGCGTGAACTCGCGCAGGTGTCGGTGCGGCAACTCGCCGAGAAGTCCGGGGTCAGCAATCCCTATCTCAGCCAGGTGGAGCGTGGACTGCGCAAGCCATCGGCCGACGTCCTGAACCAGATCGCGAAGGCCCTCCGGGTTTCCGCCGAGGTTCTCTATGTGCGCGCCGGGATCCTCGAGCCCAGCGACAAAAGTCAGGTGCGGGACGCGATCGTCACCGACACCGCGATCACCGAGCGCCAAAAGCAGATCCTGCTCGACATCTACGCATCGTTCACCCAGCAAAACGAAGCCACCCATGAGGAGTGTCCGACCCAGCCCGACAGCGAGTGATCAGTCCGTCGCCGGCGGGTCAGTGATGTATAGACGACCGGCCGCGGGGGTTACCCCACAGTAGGGATCTGGCGGTTCCAGCCCAACTGCATGACGAACGACCGACGCTCCGCGCGGCCCCAGTTGCGAAGGAGACGTTTGCACCTAATTTCCCGACCAGACACCTGACAAACACACAGAGCAGAAACCATGAAAGGAACAACCATGGCGGAAAACCCGAACATCGACGACTTGCGAGCCCCGCTGCTCGCGGCCCTGGGCGCGGCCGACCTGGCCCTGGCCACGGTCAACGACCTGATCGCCAACCTGCGCGAGCGGGCCGAGGAGACCCGCGCCGAGACCCGCACCCGGGTCGAGGAGCGCCGCGCCCGGCTGACCAAGTTCCAGGAGGACCTGCCCGAGCAGTTCACCGAGCTGCGCGACAAGTTCACCACCGAGGAGCTGCGCAAGGCGGCCGAGGGCTACCTGGAGGCGGCGACCAACCGGTACAACGAGCTGGTCGAGCGCGGCGAGGCGGCCCTGCAGCGGCTGCGCAGCCAGACCGCCTTCGAGGACGCCTCCGCGCGCGCCGAGGGCTACGTGGACCAGGCCGTCGAGCTGACCCAGGAGGCGCTGGGCACCGTCGCGTCGCAGACCCGCGCGGTCGGTGAGCGCGCCGCCAAGCTGGTGGGCATCGAGCTGCCGGGCAAGGCCGAGGCCGCCGGCAAGAAGACCCAGAAGGCCATCGCCAAGGCCCCGCCAAGAAGGCGCCGGCCAAGAAGGCCCCCGCCAAGAAGGCGCCGGCCAAGAAGGCCGCGGCCAAGAAGGTCACCCAGAAGTAGCACCGCAGTTCCCACGACGCTCGACTCCGAGTTGCCTTCGGGTGACTCGGAGTCGACGTTTTGGACGCCGCCCGCCTACGCTTGAGGCGTGAACCACCTCGTGGGTACCGTCATGCTGGTCTTGCAGATCGCCGTCCTGGTCACGGCGATCTACGCCTTCGTGCATGCCGCGCTGCAGCGCCCCGACGCCTATACCGCCGCCGACAAGCTGACCAAGCCGGTGTGGTTGCTGATCCTGGGCGGGGCGGTGGCTTTGACGTCGGTGCTGGGCTACGTGTTCGGCGTGCTGGGCATGGCGATCGCCGCCTGTGCGGCCGGGGTGTATCTGGTCGATGTGCGGCCCAAACTCCTGGAAATACAGGGCAAGTCGCGCTAGCGGCATGCGGGTCCCGCTGGCCGCGCCGGCCGCGCTGCTGCTGGCGCTGTGCTGGCCGATAGCGCCCGCCGCCGCGCCGGACCCCGCCGCCGGGACGGCCGACCCGCCGTTCATCGACCACACCGACTGGGCGCAATGGCAGGGCCGAAGCAGCCTGCGGGTCTTCCCGACGCCCGCCGGGCCCACCGCCGCCAAGACGCCCGGGTCGATGGCGATGGCCGACGAGGCCTGGGCCGAGGTGCTCGCCCTGGCCCCGGACGCCGACACCGCCGGGATGCGCGCGCAGTTCCTGTGCCACTGGCAGTTCGCCGAGCTGGGCCGGCCCGGCAAGGTCAGCTGGAACCTGGAGCCGTGGCGCCCCGTCGTCGACGACGCGGAGATGGTCGCCTCCGGCTGCAATCCCGGCGGTCCGGAAGAATCCTTCGGATGACCCCCACCCGCGCCCAGCTGGCGGCATTCGTCGACCACACCCTGCTCAAGCCCGAAGCCACCGCCGCCGACGTCGCCGCCCTGGTCACCGAGGCGGCCGAGCTGGGCGTCTACGCGGTGTGCGTCTCGCCGCCGATGGTTCCCGTCGCCGTGCAGGCCGGTGCCGGCGTGCGGGTGGCCAGCGTGGCGGGATTCCCGTCGGGCAAGCATGTGCCGGCCGTCAAGGCCCACGAGGCCGCGCTGGCGGTGGCCTCCGGTGCCGCCGAGATCGACATGGTCATCGACGTCGGCGCGGCGCTGGCCGGTGACCTCGACGGGGTGCGCGCCGACATCGCGGCGGTGCGCGGCGCCGTCGGCGGCGCCGTGCTCAAGGTGATCGTGGAGTCGTCAGCGCTGCTGGCGCTGGCCGACGAGCACACCCTGGTCCGGGTGTGCCGCGCCGCCGAGGACGCCGGCGCCGACTTCGTCAAGACGTCGACCGGATTCCACCCGACCGGCGGCGCATCCGTGCGGGCGGTCGCCCTGATGGCCGAGGCCGTCGGGGGCCGGCTGGGGGTGAAGGCCAGCGGCGGCATCCGCACCGCCGCCGACGCGCTGGCGATGCTGGATGCCGGCGCCACCCGGCTGGGATTGTCGGGCACCCGGGCCGTGCTCGACGGGCTGGGCTGAGGACCGACGGCGTCAGAGGTTGGCGAAGCAGGGGTCGTTGTTGTTGCCGGTCGGGATGGCGGCGTTGCGGGTGGAGAAGTGGCTGGTCACACCCTTGTCGGTGACCTGCACGCTGTCCGCGTGAATGCCCAGCGGGTAGTTCTTCGTCAGGTTCGAGGTGAAGTCGTCCAGCGTCGACTGCACCGACTCCTTGGGCATGGTGAAGCCCAGCGCGTTGAAGCTGACGATCTGCAGTTGCAACCCGGTGCCCGAGATCACCGGCTTGGCGGTGATGTTGTCCAACATGCCCTTCAGCTCGATGGTGCCGTCGGCGGGATGGGTGGTCACCGTGTTGGTGACGAACGGGCCCAGCACCGGGATGGCGTTCTGCACCGACTGCTTGATGCCGTCGGTGGTCCAGTCGATAGTGGCGTCCAATGCGCCGATGGTGCCCTTCGAGTTGCCGTTGTCCTTGAGCCGGACGTCATTGATATTGATCGAGAGCTTCATGCCCTTGGCGTCGCGGATGTTGTTGCCGGCGGTCTGCACCGAGATGTTGGTGTAGTGCTTGGTCGCCTGCTGCCACAGCATCAGCGGTGTCACGCCGAAGGACGCGGTGGCCTGGTCCTTGACCTCGCAGGCCACCGCCTGGGCGACCTTGGTGTCGGCGACGTGCCGCACGTACAGCTCCGCCCCGATGAACCCGGCGATGATCAGGGCGAACACGATGATGAAGATCAACAGCACCGAGACCGGGTCACGCAGGAACCGGCGCTTCTTTTTCGCCGGCCCGTTGTCGGGGTTCGGCGCGGTGGCCAGCCGCTCGGTGGGCCCGGCGGGCGGGGTGGGCGGCGGCGGGTAGCCGGGCTGCTGCATCTGGGGCCGCGGCGTGCCGAATCGCTCGGTCTGGCCGGGGGGCGGGGGAGCGGGCGCCGGCGGCGGTGGCGGCACCTGACCGGGCGCCTGACCTGGGCCGCCGGTGTTGATCCGCTCGGTCGGCCGTTCCGTCGGAGGCTGGCCGTAGGGTCCCTGGTTGGCGGGACGGCCCCACGTCGACGGGTCCTGCTTCGGGGGTCCTTGTGGGTTCGTCACCCGACCGATTCTGCCCTACCAACCTGAGCAAAGTCCGAGCGGTTGCTGAGCGCCGCGATAGTCTTGCGGGCCTGCGCGACCCGGTCGACGTCGATGTCGGCCAGCACCAGCTGCGGCTGCGCGCCGGCCGACGCGACCACCTCACCCAGCGGTGAGGCGACCAGACTGCCGCCCACCCCGGTCGGCGCCCCCGACGCGGACAGGCTGCCGCCGGGGTCGGCCTGACCGGCCGCGGCGATGTAGCTCATCGAGTCCAGCGCGCGGGCGCGGGCCAGCAGGGTCCACTGGTCGAGTTTGCCGGGCCCCGCGCCCCAGGACGCGCAGACCGCGATCAGCTGGGCGCCGCGGCGGGCCAGCTCGGTGTAGAGCTCGGGGAACCGGATGTCGTAGCAGACGCTCAACCCGACCCGCACCCCGTCGACGCCGACCACCACCGGCTCGCGGCCCGGCGCGACGGTGCGCGATTCGGTGAAGCCGAATGCGTCGTAGAGGTGGATCTTGTCGTAATGGGTGACCGCCTGGTCGTCCGAATTGGCCACGAGCAGTGTGTTTTTCACGCGGCCGTCGCCGGACGGGGTGAACATGCCGGCGATGACAGTGACGTTCGCCTCGGTCGCGATGCGGCGCACCCCGTCGGCCCAGGGGCCGTCGACCGGCTCGGCGATCGGCGCCAGCGGCACACCGAACCGGCACATGGTGGCCTCGGGGAATACCACCAGCCGCGCGCCCGCCCCGGCGGCCCGGTGGGTGTATTCGCCGACCAGCGCCAGGTTCGCCGCGGGGTCGGTGCCGCTGAGGATCTGCGCCAGCGCGATTCGCATGAGCGCCAGCTTAGGCCCGGCGACGATGCGCGCCGCCGCGGCGGCGCGAGGAGGAGTCGGGCGATCCAGCTTAGGCCCGGCGACGATGCGCGCCGCCGCGGCGGCGCGAGGAGGAGTCGGGCGATCCCGCTTAGGCGCGAGCTCAGGCGGTTTGGGCGATCCACTCGGTGGTGAAGCGCTGCTCGGCGGCAATCAGCTCGGCCAGGCGCGCGCCGATGAAGTTCTCCAGCTTGCCGCCGATGATCGGCACCCGCACCTGGACCGTGGCCCGGAAGGTCAACCGGGCGCCGCCGGTGTCCTCGGCGGGCTCCAGCACGGCGTCGCCGGCCAGATTCACCGGGGCGTCCACGATCGAGCCGACGACCGACCCGGTGGCGGTGCCGCCCGTCACCGGCCCCCACGTCTCCTCGCGGCGGATACACAGATCGCCGCTGTGCAACTGGGTGACCATGCCCGGCAGTTTGTCGCTGCGGATCACCTGCAGCGTGACGACCTCCACGACGTCCTCGTCACCGGACGCCCCGCCGACGCGCATCGACTCCAGTGTCGCCACGTCGACGCCGGAGCTGGCCAGCCTGGCCCGCCAGTAATCGGCATCGGTGAAGGCCCGGTGCACCTCGTCAACGCTGCCGTCGTAGTGGGCCGACAAGTCGAATGAGCGCGGCATAGCAGGTCAGGCTACCGTTACGGGCCATGAAATCCAGCGGTGCCGGTGCGGCGTTCGCCGGCGCGTCAGTGGCCGACGCGGCGCCGCTGGCGCCGCTGACCACGCTGCGGGTCGGACCCACCGCGCGCCGGCTGATCACCTGTACCAGCAGCGAACAGGTGATCGCCACGCTGCGCCGGCTGGACACCGAAAGGCTTGCCGGACAACGTGATCCGGTGCTGGTGTTCGCCGGCGGCTCGAACCTGGTGATCTCCGACGCGCTGAGTGACCTGACCGCGGTGCGGCTGGCCAACGACGGAATCACCGTCGAGGGCAATCTGGTGCGCGCCCAGGCGGGGGCGGTGTGGGACGACGTCGTGCTCACCGCCATCGAGCACGGCCTGGGCGGGCTGGAATGCCTGTCCGGCATCCCCGGCTCGGCCGGGGCCACCCCGATCCAAAACGTCGGGGCGTACGGCGCCGAGGTCTCCGACACCCTCACCCGGGTCAGGGTGCTGGACCGCGGCAGCGGGCAGGTGCGCTGGGTGCCCGGCACCGAGCTGGAATTCGGTTACCGCACCAGCGTGTTCAAACGGCGCGCCGACGACGGGCTCGAAATCCCTTCCGTGGTACTGGAAGTCGAGTTCGCGCTCGATGCGTCGGGGCGCAGCGCGCCGGTGCGCTACGGCGAGCTGGCCGCCGAGTTGGAGGTGCCCGTCGGCGAGCGCGCCGACCCGCGCGCGGTCCGCGAGGCGGTGCTGGCGCTGCGGGCGCGCAAGGGCATGGTGCTCGACGCCGCCGACCACGACACCTGGAGCGTGGGGTCGTTCTTCACCAACCCGGTGGTGGCCCCCGACGTCTACGAGCGGCTGGCCGGGTCCGTCGACGGGCCGGTGCCGCACTATCCGGCCCCGGGCGGGGTCAAGCTGGCCGCCGGCTGGCTGGTGGAGCGGGCGGGTTTCGGCAAGGGCTATCCGGTCCCGGACCCGGGCGGCCCGGAAGCGCCCTGCCGGCTGTCCACCAAGCACGCGTTGGCGCTGACCAACCGCGGCACGGCCCGCAGCGACGACGTGATCGCCCTGGCCCGGACCATCCGGGACGGGGTGCGGTCTGTGTTTGGCATCACACTGGTGCCCGAGCCCGTCCTGCTCGGTTGCAGGCTGTAGCGGCAAAATTTGCCGACGCGCGCCCGGCGCCCGATTTGTCGCGGCAGGGTTGCCCGATTTTCCCCGGTATCTTTGATTTTCGTGACCCCGTCCAGCGCCCCGCGGCCGTTCAACCGGCGCGTGGCTTTGGCGACCCTCGGGATCGGTGCGCTGGCCCCCGGCGTGCTGGCCGCCTGCGGTGGTGGCACCGCCAAGGAGGCCGAGAAGAAGGAGCAGCCGGCGCTGCGGCTGAAGTACCAGCCCGCCGACGCGGCCCAGAACGTGGTGCCCACCGCGCCGGTCAGCGTCGAGGTGAGCGACGGGTGGTTCCAGCACGTCACGCTGTCGAACTCGTCCGGCAAGGCCGTCGCGGGCACCTTCAACTCCGACCGCACCGTCTACACCACCACCGAGCCGCTCGGCTACGACCAGACCTACACGTGGAGCGGCTCGGCCGTCGGGCACGACGGCAAGACCGTCGCCGTGGCGGGCAAGTTCAGCACCGTGTCGCCCAGCAAGAAGATCAGCGGGGCGTTCCAGCTGGCCGACGGCCAGACCGTCGGGATCGCGGCGCCGATCATCCTGCAGTTCGACGCGCCGATCAGCGACAAGGCCGCGGTCGAAAAGGCGCTCACCGTCACCACCAACCCGCCCGTGGAGGGCAGCTGGGCCTGGCTGCCGGACGAGGCTCAGGGCGCCCGGGCGCACTGGCGCACCCGCGAGTACTACCCCGCCGGCACCACCGTCAACGTGCAGGCCAAGCTGTACGGCCTGCCGTTCGGCGACGGCGCCTACGGCGCCGAGGACATCTCGCTGAACATCAACATCGGCCGGCGCCAGATCGTCAAGGCCGAGGTGTCCTCGCACCGCATCCAGGTGATCCGCGACGAGGGCGTCATCATGGACTTCCCGTGCAGCTACGGCGAGGCCGACAAGGCCCGCAACGTCACCCGCAACGGCATCCACGTGGTCAGCGAGAAGTACGCCGACTTCTACATGTCCAACCCGGCGGCCGGCTACAGCCACGTGCACGAACGCTGGGCGGTGCGGATCTCCAACAACGGCGAGTTCATCCACGCCAACCCGGCCAGCGCCGGCGCGCAGGGCAACACCAACGTCACCAACGGCTGCATCAACCTGTCCACCAGCGACGCCGAGCAGTACTACCAGTCGGCGATCTACGGCGACCCGGTGGAGGTGACCGGCAGTTCCATCCAGCTGTCCTACGCCGACGGCGACATCTGGGACTGGGCGGTGGACTGGGACACCTGGGTGGCCATGTCGGCGTTGCCGCCGCCCACCGCGCACCCGCCGTCGACCCAGATCCCGGTGACCGCGCCGGTCACGCCGTCCAACGCGCCCACCCTGTCGGGCACGCCGACCACGTCGACGACCACGCCGGCCAGCACCGGCCCGGCTACCCCCGGCGGTTGAACCGGCTGGCCGACGCCTGATCGCGCGGCTTCATCACGATCAGATCCAGGTTGACGTGCGCCGGTCGTGACGCGACGAACCCGATCACCTCGGCCACGTCGGCCGCCACCAGCGGGGTGATGCCGGTGTAGACGGCGTCGGCGCGTTGTTGGTCGCCGTCGAAGCGCACCAGCGAGAACTCGGTTTCCACTGCGCCCGGGGCGATCTCGGTCAGCCGCACCGGCTTGCCCAGCAGCTCGCCGCGCAGCGTGCGGTGCAACGCCCCCTGCCCGTGCTTGGCAGCCGTGTAGCCGGCGCCGCCGTCGTAAACCTCAAGTGCCGCAACGGAAGTCACGGTGACGATCAGTCCGTCGCCGGAATCGACCAGCTTGGGCAGCAGCGCGCGGGTGACCCGCAGCGTGCCGATCACGTTGGTCTCCCACATCCACCGCCAGTGCTCGAGGTCGGCCTCGGCGACCGGTTCCAGGCCGCGGGCCCCGCCGGCGTTGTTGACCAGCACGTCGACCCGGCTCAATTTGCTCGCCAGCGCCGCCACCGCGGCGTCGTCTGTGACATCGGCCACAATGGCGGTACCGCCGATCTCGTTGGCCAGGGCGTGGATCCGCTCGGCCCGCCGCGCCACCGCGACGACGTGAAAGCCCTGTGCAGCCAGGGTTCGGGCGGTTGCCTCGCCGATTCCCGAGCTGGCCCCGGTGACCACCGCGACGCGTTCATTCCTGCCAGTTCCAACCATCGAAACAACCTTAGTGAACGTGCTAAATTTTGCGTGTGCACCTCAGCGCTCTGTCCAACATCACCACCGCCGCGTGTCTGTGCGCGGCGGGTGCGTGTTGTTGCTGCGCACTTTGCCGCTCCTGACCCCATGCCAGGTGTGGCCAAGACGGCCAGCAAAATTCGGACAAAGGACGCTCGTGCGCACGAATACCCTCACCCATCCCCATCATTCGCCCGGTCGCGCCGTGGGCCACGCGCCCGGCCCCAAGCCCCACCGCGCGGTGCGCCGGCAGATCGTGCCGCCGGCACTGCACATCCCCGAATCCGCGGCGGCCTCCGTCTTCCGGGCCGTCCGGCTGCGCGGGCCCGTCGGCCGTGACGTCATCGCCAACGTCACCTCGCTGAGCATCGCCACGGTCAACCGTCAGGTCATCGCGCTGCTGGAGGCCGGCCTGCTGCGCGAGCGCGCCGACCTGGCGGTCTCCGGCGCCATCGGGCGCCCGCGGGTGCCGGTGGAGGTCAACCACGAGCCGTTCGTGACGCTGGGCATCCACATCGGCGCGCGGACCACCAGCATCGTGGCCACCGACCTGTTCGGCCGCACCCTGGACACGGTCGAGACGCCCACGCCGCGCAACCCGGCCGGGCCCGCGCTGGCGTCCCTGGCCGACAGCGCCCGCCGCTACCTGCGACGCTGGCACCGCCGGCGGCCGCTGTGGATCGGCGTCGCGATCGGCGGCACCGTCGACAGCGCCACCGGCCAGGTGGACCACCCGCGGCTGGGCTGGCGGCAGGCGCCGGTCGGCCAGGTGCTGGCCGACGCGCTGGGCCTGCCCGTGTCGGTGGCCTCCCACGTGGACGCCATGGCCGGGGCCGAGCTGCTGCTGGGCATGCGCCGGTTCCTGCCCAGCTCGCCGACCAGCCTGTACGTGTACGCCCGCGAGACCGTCGGCTATGCGCTGGTGATCGGCGGGCGGGTGCACGTGCCGACCAGCGGCCCGGGCACCATCGCGACCCTGCCGGCGCACTCCGAGCTGCTCGGCGGCACCGGGCAGCTGGAATCGACCGTCAGCGACGAGGCCGTGGTGGCCGTCGCCCGCCAGCTGCGCATCCTGCCGTTCGCCCCGGCGAACCGGGCCAGCGGATCCGCCGCCGGGATCGCCGACCTGCTGCGGGTGGCCCGGGCCGGCAATAAGCAGGCCAGGGAGCTGCTCGCGGAGCGGGGCCGCGTGCTGGGCGAGGCGGTGGCGCTGCTGCGCGACATGCTCAACCCCGACGAGCTGGTGGTCGGCGGGCAGGCCTTCACCGAGTACCCCGAGGCGATGGAGCAGGTGGAGGCGGCGTTCGCGGCGCGCTCGGTGCTGGGGCCGCGCGACATCCGGCTCACCGCCTTCGGCAACCGGGTGCAGGAGGCCGGCGCCGGAACGGTGTCGCTGAGCGGGCTGTACGCCGATCCGCTCAGCGCGATGCGGCGGGCCGGGGCGCTGGACGCCCGGCTGCGCGAGGTCGCGCGGGACGAGTCGTCGGCCTGACCCGACGCCGCCGTGTGCTGCGCACTTGGGCCCGGCGGCGAACCATCCTGTAAAGATGACAGAGTGCGGCACGATGACGTCTTCCGGCTGAATGAGCCGCGCCGGGTGGCCGTGCTGGCGGTCCACACCTCCCCACTGGCCCAGCCCGGCACCGGCGACGCGGGCGGCATGAACGTCTACGTGCTGCAGACCGCCCTGCACCTGGCACGCCGCGGCATCGAGGTGGAGATCTTCACCCGGGCGACCGCCTCGGCCGACCCGCCGGTGCAGCGGGTGGCGCCCGGCGTGCTGGTGCGCAACGTGGTGGCCGGGCCGTTCGAGGGCCTGGACAAATACGACCTGCCCACCCAGCTGTGCGCGTTCGCGGCCGGGGTGCTGCGCGCCGAAGCGTCGCACGAGCCGGGTTACTACGACATCGTGCACTCGCACTACTGGCTGTCCGGGCAGGTCGGCTGGCTGGCGCGCGACCGCTGGGCGGTGCCGCTGGTGCACACCGCGCACACCCTGGCCGCGGTGAAGAATGCCGCGCTGGCGCAAGGGGATTCGCCCGAGCCGCCGCTGCGCACGGTGGGCGAGCAGCAGGTGGTCGACGAGGCCGACCGGCTCATCGTCAACACCGACGACGAAGCGCGGCAACTGATTTCGATCCACCACGCCGACCCGGCCAGGATCGACGTCGTGCATCCCGGGGTCGACCTCGACGTGTTCCGGCCCGGCGACCGCCGCGCCGCCCGGGCCGCGCTGGGGCTGCCGCTCGACGAGGACATCGTGGCGTTCGTCGGCCGCATCCAGCCGCTGAAGGCCCCCGACATCGTGTTGCGTGCCGCCGCGAAACTGCCCGGGGTGCGCATCGTGGTGGCCGGCGGGCCGTCGGGCACCGGCCTGGCCTCGCCGGACGGATTGGCCCGGCTGGCCGACGAACTCGGCATCTCCGCGCGGGTCACGTTCCTGCCCCCGCAGTCCCGCCCGAACCTGGCCACCCTGTTCCAGGCGGCCAATCTTGTTGCAGTGCCGAGCTATTCGGAGTCCTTCGGCCTGGTGGCGCTGGAGGCGCAGGCATGCGGCACCCCGGTGGCCGCGGCCGCGGTCGGCGGGCTGCCGGTGGCCGTGCGCGACGGCGTCACAGGCACCCTGGTGGCCGGGCACGACGTCGACCACTGGGCCGACGCGCTGGCCGGGCTGCTGCGCGCGCCCGCCCCGGCGGCCGCGGCGATGAGCCGCGCGGCCGCCGCGCACGCCGCCACCTTCTCCTGGGACCACACCACCGACGCGCTGCTGGCCAGCTACCGGCGCGCGATCCGCGAGTACACGACCGAGCGCCGGGGGGTGGGCGCATGAGCGCCACCGTCGAGCGGGTGATCGAGGACACGCTGCAGGCCAGCGGCCTGACCTACTCGAAACACGCTGGGGCGCATGGCGGTCCGTCGGGCCTGGTGGTGGAACTGCCCGGCGAGCGCAAGCTCAAGACCAACACCATCCTGAGCGTCGGCGAGCACTCGGTGCGCGTCGAGGCGTTCGTGTGCCGCAAACCGGACGAGAACCACGAGGGCGTGTACCGGTTCCTGCTCAAACGCAACCGCCGCCTCTACGGCGTGGCCTACACCCTGGACAACGTCGGCGACATCTACCTGGTGGGCCGCATGTCGCTGGCGTCGGTCAGCGGCGACGAGATCGACCGGGTGCTCGGGCAGGTGCTCGAAGCGGTGGACTCGGACTTCAACACGTTGCTGGAGTTGGGTTTTCGCTCGTCGATCCAGAAAGAGTGGGAGTGGCGGGTGTCGCGCGGCGAGTCGCTGAAGAACCTGCAGGCCTTTGCTCATCTGATCGACGACGAGGGTTAGCCCGGGGCCACGCCCGGCAGCGCTTTTCGGGTGCGTGAGAGACTAACCGGCATGGGTGAGACTGCCACGCTGGTACTGCTGCGCCACGGCGAAAGCGAATGGAACTCGCTGAACCTGTTCACCGGTTGGGTGGACGTCGGGCTGACCGACAAGGGCCGCGCCGAAGCGGTGCGCAGCGGCGAGCTGCTGGCCGAGCAGGGCCTGCTGCCCGACGTGCTCTACACGTCGCTGCTGCGCCGCGCGATCACCACCGCGCATCTGGCCCTGGACGCCGCGGACCGGCTGTGGATCCCGGTGCGGCGCAGCTGGCGGCTCAACGAACGCCACTACGGGGCGCTGCAGGGCCTGGACAAGGCCGAGACGAAGGCGCGCTACGGCGAGGAGCAGTTCATGGCCTGGCGACGCAGCTATGACACGCCGCCGCCGCCGATCGAGCGGGGCAGCACCTACAGCCAGGACGCCGATCCGCGCTACGCCGACATCGGCGGCGGGCCGCTGACCGAGTGCCTGGCCGACGTGGTCGTCCGGTTCCTGCCGTACTTCACCGATGTCATCGTCCCGGACCTGCGCAGCGGCAAGACGGTGCTGATCGTCGCGCACGGCAACTCGCTGCGCGCCCTGGTCAAGCACCTCGATCAGATGTCCGACGACGACGTCGTGGGGCTGAACATCCCGACCGGCATCCCGCTGCGCTACGACTTGGACGCCCGGCTGCGGCCGCTGGTTCCCGGCGGCACCTACCTCGACCCCGAGGCGGCCGCCGCCGGCGCCGCCGCGGTTGCCAGCCAGGGGCGCGGCTGAGGCGTCGAACCCCGCCGGGAGGCTGCCCAGGGGTGCGCCGAAAGCCCCATTTGCCAAACAGCACGTGAACGGAAGCAGAACACCTGTTACGCAAGGTGTGACTTGTCCGATTTTGGCCTCGTTCCGCTAGGGCAGCGTTCAGGAAGATTTGTAGGATTTGCTATGTGACTGTGTTCTCGGCACTGTTGCTGGCCGGGGTCTTGTCCGTGCTGGCACTGGCCGCAGGTGTGGCGGTCGGGACCCGGTTGTCCCCGCGGGCGGCGCAGCGCCGCCAGCGGATCAGCACCGAATGGACCGGGATCACCGTCGCGCAAATGCTGGAACGCATCGTGGCGCTGATGCCGCTGGGCGCGGCGGTGGTGGACGCCCACCGCGACGTCGTCTACCTCAACGACCGGGCCAAGGAGCTGGGCCTGGTGCGCGACCGCCAGCTCGATGACCAGGCATGGGAGGCCGCGCAGCAGGCGCTGACCGGTGTCGACGTGGAATTCGACCTGCGGCCGGCGAAACGGTCCGGGGGCCGGGCCGGACTGTCGGTGCACGGGCAGGCGCGGTTGCTCAGCGAGCAAGACCGCCGGTTCGCCGTGGTGTTCGCCCACGACCAGTCCGACTATGCCCGGATGGAGGCGACCCGGCGCGACTTCGTGGCCAACGTCAGCCACGAGCTCAAGACGCCGGTGGGGGCCATGGCGCTGCTCGCCGAGGCGCTGCTGGCGTCGGCCGACGACTCCGAGACCGTGCGCCGGTTCGCCGAGAAGGTGCTGGTCGAGGCCAACCGGCTGGGCGACATGGTTGCCGAGCTGATCGAGCTATCCCGGCTGCAGGGCGCCGAGCGGTTGACCAACGTCACCGAGGTCAACGTGGACAGTGTTGTGAACGAAGCGATTTCGCGCCACAAGGTGGCGGCCGACAACGCCAACATCGAGGTCCGGACCGACGCCCCCAGCGGTTTGCGGGTGCTGGGCGACGAGACGCTGTTGGTCACCGCGTTGGCGAACCTGGTGTCCAATGCCATCGCCTATTCGCCGCCGGGCTCGCCGGTGTCGATCAGCCGTCGCCGCCGCGGCGACAACATCGAGATCGCCGTCACCGACCGCGGCATCGGCATCGCGCTGGAGGATCAGGAGCGGGTTTTCGAGCGGTTCTTCCGGGGGGACAAGGCGCGCTCACGCGCCACCGGCGGCAGCGGCCTGGGCCTGGCCATCGTCAAGCACGTCGCGGCCAATCACAACGGCACCATCGGGGTGTGGAGCAAGCCGGGCACCGGATCGACATTCACCCTGTCCATTCCGGCGGCCGTGGCGCCGGATCGGGGCGACGGCGAATCCGAGCAGCCGCAGGGTCGTGACGTGCGGCCCAACCGTTCCCAACGAGAGGAAGAACTAAGCCGATGACCCGCGCGTATGACGATGCAGAGCGTAGCGATGAGGAGGAATCGCGCCGATGACCCGCGCGTATGACGATGCAGAGCGCAGCGATGAGGAGGAATCGCGCCGATGACTCGCGCGTATGACGATGCAGAGCGCAGCGATGAGGAGGAATCGCGCCGATGACCAGTGTGCTGATTGTCGAGGACGAGGAGTCGCTGGCCGACCCGCTGGCCTTCCTGCTCCGTAAGGAGGGCTTCGAGGCCACCGTGGTGACCGACGGGTCCGCCGCGCTCGCCGAGTTCGATCGGGCCGGCGCCGACATCGTGCTGCTCGACCTGATGCTCCCCGGGATGTCGGGCACCGACGTCTGCAAGCAGCTGCGCGCGCGTTCCAGCGTGCCGGTGATCATGGTGACCGCCCGGGACAGCGAGATCGACAAGGTCGTCGGCCTCGAGCTCGGCGCCGATGACTACGTGACCAAGCCGTATTCGGCGCGGGAGCTGATCGCGCGGATCCGGGCGGTGCTGCGCCGCGGCGGTGACGACGACTCCGAGATCAGCGACGGCGTGCTCGAATCCGGCCCGGTGCGGATGGACGTCGAACGCCACGTGGTTTCGGTCAACGGTGACACGATCACGTTGCCGCTCAAGGAATTCGACCTGCTCGAGTACCTGATGCGCAACAGCGGCCGGGTGCTGACCCGCGGCCAGCTGATCGACCGGGTGTGGGGCGCCGACTACGTCGGCGACACCAAGACGCTCGACGTGCACGTCAAGCGGCTGCGCTCCAAGATCGAAGCCGACCCGGCCAACCCGGTGCACCTGGTGACGGTGCGCGGGCTGGGCTACAAGCTGGAAGGCTAACTAGCCCGACGGGCGTGCCGGGGGCGGACCGTCGGTGTCGAAGACGGTCCGCTCATCGTCGTTGGCGCTCAACGTGATACGCCGACGCATGTCCGCCGTCATCGGCGGAAGCTCGTCGAGGTCGAACCACGCGGCGGCGGTGCTCTCGTCGTCGGCGGGGAAGGGCTCCCCGGACAGCCACGCCATCCGGAACACGTGATCCAGGTACTGGGCGTGGTCGCCGTTGGCGTGGATGGCCGGCCGGGTCACGTGCACCCACGCCAGCCGGGTGGCCCGCGCGCTGACCCCCGTTTCCTCGCGCACTTCGCGGGCGGCGCAGTCGGCCGGATTCTCGCCCGGCTCCACGATGCCCGTCACGGCCGTCCAGGTGCCATTGTCGGATCGCTTGACCAGCAACACCTTTCGGCCGCGGATGGTGACTGCCGTGATGCCGGGCAACCACAGCAGCGCATGACCGATCCGCCGGCGAAGCTCGACGATGAAATCCGGGACCGGCGTCACGCCGGGATCCGCTCGTTGACGGCGGGTGCCTCGGCGCCGCGCAGCCCCACTTCGGCGTGCCCGAGCACCGACCACCGCCGGTCGTCGATCTCGACGCGGATGTCGGCCCGTTCGGTGTTGGTGCACACCGCGGTGCCGCCGTCGGGATCGGTGTAGCCCAGGCTCACGCAGCGCTCCGGCGGCAGGTCGGCCCGGATGCACACCCGGCGCCCGCCGATCCGGCCCGCCAGCTGCCAGTGCGGCAGCTGCAATCGCGTACGCATCCGCAGCGACGGCAAAACGCTTGCGGGCCAATCGTTTCCGTCGAGCCGTAAGCGCACGAAAGCCAGCGGCGCGAGGCGGCGCAGCCCGGGCCTGTGCGACACCGCGGAAACCACCTCGAGAACGTCGCCGCCGCCGAGGTCGGCATGCATCCACCCCCAGCGGCGGGCGTTGCCGTGCCCGTAGATGTGGGCGACACCGCCACGCCACCCCTCGACGCGCGCGGGGGCACCGTCGAGGTGCAACCGGCCGGTGAACTCGGCGGTGGGGGCGAGCACCACCTGCGCGCCGGGCAGCAGCTCACGCTCCCACGCGAGTCGCGGGAACGTCCACAGCGGGCGCGTGGGGTCCGTCCAGGACAGCTCCCAGGCCAGCGCTCCGGCCCGCCCGCTCAGCCGCTCGTCGGCCACCCGAACGCCCGCGCAGGCGAACCAGTCCGGGCCGGTGGCGGGGTGCGCGGGCACCGGCCCGAACCGGCCGGTGCGCGGCGGCCCGTCGGGCGGAAACCAGGTGGCCCAGCCGTGCCCGTAGGCGGCGCCGCGCAGCGGGGCCACGGTCTCGCAATGGACCCACAATCCCGCGCCGGTGCGCGGATCGGACAGGGTGGCGTACCAGACCTCGAGGCGCCCCGGCCGGCCGCGCCAGCGCGGGGCGGCGGCCGATCGCTTCTCGTCGTCCACCGCAGGCCCGACGTCGTGGCTACTCGGCGATCCGGGTCGCCGGGTGCACCGCGATGAGCCCTAACTTGCTGCGGCGCTTGCACATTGCGGCCAGCTCCGCGTACGCCTTGGCGCCCAGCAGCTCGGTGAGCTCGTCGGCCAGGCTTTCCCACACCTGGGTGGCGCCGACGTGAGCGGCCGGGTCGCCGGTGCAGTACCAATGCAGGTCCGCGCCGCCGGAACCCCAACCGCGGCGGTCGTATTCGGTGACCCAGGTCTTGAGGATCTCCGTGCCGTCGGGCCGGGTCACCCACTCCTGGCTGCGCCGGATCGGCAACTGCCAGCAGACGTCGGGCTTCATGGTCAGCGGCGGCACGCCCAGCTTGAGCGCCTTGCTGTGCAGCGCGCACCCGACACCTCCGGCGAAACCCGGCCGGTTCAGGAAGATGCAGGCGTCCTTGTGCTTGCGGGTGCGGTACTGTGGCTGGCCGTCGTGCTCGTCGAGCTCCAGATAACCCTTGCGGCCCAAGCCTTTTTCCCGGAATTGCCAGTCGTCGTCGGTCAGCTGTTTGACCGCGTCGTCCAGCCGGGCGCGGTCGTCGTCGTCGGACAGGAACGCCCCGTGTGAGCAGCACCCGTCGTCGGGGCGGCCCGCCACGGTGCCCTGGCAGGCCAGCGTGCCGAACACGCACGTCCACCGCGACAGCAACCAGGTCAGGTCGGCGGCGATCAGGTGCTCGGGGTTGTCGGGGTCGTAGAACTCCACCCATTCGCGGGCGAAATCCAGCTCGACCTCTTGTCCGGGTTGTCCCGGTTGCGGGTGCGAATTCGCCACGTCCTCCACGTTAGACGAAGATGCGGTCTCGCCGAGCCGCTGACACTCGGGCCCGGTATGGCTCTGATCACGGCGATTGACCGGGTCGCGCGACGCGGGGCGATCGGGGCACCGTTAGGTTGTTGGCGTGCGATTGGGCGTGCTCGACGTGGGTAGCAACACGGTGCATCTGCTGGTGGTCGATGCCCACCGGGGTGGCCATCCGACCCCGATGAGTTCGACGAAAGCCACCCTGCGGCTGGCCGAGGCCACCGACAGCGCCGGCAAGATCACCAAGCGCGGCGCCGAGAAGCTGATCTCGACCATCGACGAATTCGCCAAGATCGCCGACAGTTCGGGCTGCGAGGAGCTGATGGCGTTCGCCACCTCGGCGGTGCGGGAGGCGGGCAACTCCGAGGAAGTGTTGAACCGGGTCCGCAAGGAGACCGGCGTCGAGCTGCGGGTGCTGACCGGGGTCGACGAGTCCCGGCTGACGTTTCTGGCGGTGCGCCGCTGGTACGGGTGGAGTGCGGGCCGGATCATCAACCTCGACATCGGCGGCGGCTCGCTGGAGATGTCCAGCGGCCTGGACGAGGAGCCCGAGGTGGCGTTGTCGCTGCCGCTGGGCGCGGGCCGGCTGACCCGCGAATGGCTGCCCGACGATCCGCCCGGCCGGCGCCGGGTGGCGATGCTGCGGGACTGGCTGGACGCCGAGCTCGCCGAGGCCAGCGAAAACATCCTGGAGGCCGGAACCCCGGACCTCACGGTGGCGACGTCGAAGACGTTTCGCTCGCTGGCGCGGCTCACCGGGGCGGCGCCCTCGGGCGCCGGACCGCGGGTCAAAAGGACGCTGACAGCAAACGGCCTCAGGCAACTCATATCTTTCATCTCTAGGATGACGACCGCTGACCGGGCCGAACTGGAAGGAGTGAGCGCCGAGCGGGCACCGCAGATCGTGGCGGGCGCTTTGGTGGCGGAGGCGAGCATGCGAGCGCTGTCGATCGAATCGGTGGATATCTGCCCGTGGGCGTTACGGGAAGGTCTCATCTTGCGCAAACTCGACAGCGAAGCCGACGGAACGGCCCTCATGGAGCCGTCCGTGCGTAATGCTGGAGGTCAGGTAGTTGATCGGAATCAGAACCGATCGAGAGGCGACAAACCATGACCGGACCGCATTCCGAGACCGAGAGCCCGGGCACTCGGCCGATCTCGGTTGCCGAATTGCTGGCCAGAAACGGAACCATCGGCGCCCCGGCGGTCACCCGGCGGCGTCGCCGGCGGCGCGGCGACAGCGACGCGGTGACCGTGGCCGAGCTCACCGGCGAGATCCCGGTCATCCGTGACGACGAGCCCGACGACCACCCCGGCGCCACCGACACCGTCGACACGGCCGCACCCGCCCAACCCGTGGCCGAACCCGCCGAGCCGGTAGCCGAAGACGAGCCCAAGACCCCCTACTGGTCCGAGCCCGAGCCGCGCTGGCCCACGTCGCCGCCGCAGCCCAAGCGCGCCCCCGGCCCCGAGCGCAGCGCCTACCCGCGGCCGCTGCCCGAGCCGGGCCCCTCCGCCAACGGCACCGGCCGGCGATCCTCGGGCGCCGAGGACATGAGCCCCGACCCGATGGACCACTACGCCGACATTCCGGTGGACGTGATGGACTCCGAGGTGCGCGAGGCCGAACCGGCGTTGGAGGACTCCGCGTACGTGCGCTCGTATCTGCAATCGGATTCGGCGCTCGACGACGACCTCGACGAGGATCTCGACGACGACCACGCGGATGCCGCGACGCTGACCGACGAGGACCTCGACGCGGCGCACCTCGAGGACGAGGACGCCGAGGCGGCACACCCGGCGCCCGGCAGGCTCGAGGCGATCTGGCGCGGCAGTGTGGTTGTGCTGCAATCGATTCTGGCCGTCGCGTTCGGCGCCGGGCTGTTCGTGGCCTTCGACCAGCTGTGGCGCTGGAACAGCATCGTGGCCCTGGTGCTCTCGGTGCTGGTCATCCTCGGCCTGGTGGTCGGGGTGCGGGTGGTGCGCAAGACCGAGGACATCGCCAGCACGTTGATCGCGGTCGCGGTGGGTGCGTTGATCACCCTGGGGCCATTGGCGCTGTCGTTGCAGTCGGGCTAGCGGCACCGACAGACAGTGCGCCCTGCCATCAAAGTCGGCCTGTCCACGGCTTCGGTGTATCCGTTGCGGGCCGAGGCCGCGTTCGAATACGCGGCCCGGCTCGGTTACGACGGGGTGGAGCTGATGGTGTGGGCCGAGTCGGTCAGCCAGGACGTCGCGGCCGTCAAGAAGCTGTCCCGGCGCTATCGGGTGCCGGTGCTGTCCGTGCATGCGCCGTGCCTGCTGATCTCGCAGCGGGTGTGGGGCGCCAACCCGATCCCCAAGCTGGACCGCAGCGTGCGCGCCGCCGAACAACTGGGCGCGCAGACCGTCGTCGTGCATCCGCCGTTCCGCTGGCAGCGGCGGTACGCCGAGGGGTTCACCGAGCAGGTCGCGACGCTGGAGGCGGCCAGCGACGTGATGATCGCGGTGGAGAACATGTTCCCGTTCCGGGCGGACCGGTTTTTCGGGGCCGGCCAGTCGCTGGAACGCATGCGCCGCCGCGGCGGCGGCCCCGGCCCGGCGATCTCGGCGTTCGCGCCGTCCTACGACCCGCTGGACGGCCACCACGCCCACTACACGCTGGACCTGTCCCACACCGCGACGGCCGGCACCGATTCGCTGGACATGGCGCGGCGGATGGGCAACGGGCTGGTGCACCTGCACCTGTGCGACGGCAACGGCCTGCCCGCCGACGAACATCTGGTGCCCGGCCGCGGCACCCAGCCCACCGCGGAGGTGTGCCAGATGTTGGCCGCCGGCCATTTCGCCGGTCACGTCATCCTCGAGGTGTCGACGTCCAGCGCGCGCAGCGCCACCGAGCGGGAGGCCATGCTCGCCGAATCGCTACAGTTCGCCCGCACCCATCTGCTGCGCTGATTACCCAGGAGATCCCCCGAGTTCATGAACGCGCTATTCACCACCGCAATGACGTTGCGGGAGGCCGGATCCGGCGTCTACGACGGCGAGCTCGACAAGCGCTGGACCATCGGTCCCAAGGTGCACGGCGGCGCGATGCTGGCGCTGTGCGCGAACGCCGCCCGCACCGCCTGCGCCGGCGAGCCGGAATCGGGGCAGCAGCCCGTGGCGGTGTCGGCCAGCTTCCTGTGGGCGCCCGATCCGGGGCCGATGCGGTTGGTGACGTCGATCCGCAAGCGCGGCCGGCGGATCAGCGTGGTCGACGTCGAGCTCACCCAGGGTGAGCGGACCGCCGTGCACGCCGTCGTCAATCTCGGTGAGCCGGAGCACTTTCCGGCCGACGGGTCGGCGGCAAGCGCCAAGCCGCTGCTGTCGGCCAACCCGGTAACGGCTCTGATGCCGCCCGAACCGCCCGACGACATCGAACCGATCGGGCCCGGGCATCCGCTGGCCGGCCTGGTGCACCTGGGCGAGGGGTGCGACGTGCGGCCGGTGTTGTCGACGATGCAGCCCCGCGCCGACGGGCGACCGCCGGTGATCCAGATGTGGGCACGTCCCCGCGGGGTGGCGCCGGACGCGCTGTTCGCGCTGATGTGCGGCGACCTGTCGGCGCCGGTCACCTTCGCCGTGGACCGCACTGGCTGGGCGCCGACGATCCAGCTCACCGCGTTTCTGCGGGGCCTGCCGGCCGACGGCTGGCTGCGCATCATCGCGACCTGCACCGAGATCGGGCACGACTGGTTCGACGAGGACCACACCGTCGTCGACAGCCTGGGCCGCCTGGTGGTGCAGGCCCGCCAGCTGGCCCTGGTCCCTGCCGCTCCTTAGCCGGCGGTGTCTGCGATGCTGTCCGGCATGGCAAGAATCGCGATCATCGGTGGCGGCAGCATCGGGGAGGCCCTGCTGTCGGGTCTGCTGCGGGCGGGCCGGCAGGTCAAGGACCTGATGGTGGTCGAGCGGGTTCCCGAGCGCGCCAAATATCTGGCCGACACCTACTCGGTGCTGGTCACCTCGGTGGCCGACGCGGTGGAAAACGCGTCGTTCGTCGTGGTCGCGGTGAAACCGGCCGACGTCGAGTCGGTGATGTCCGAGATCGCCCGCGCCGCCGGCCAGGCCGAGAGCGACACCGCCGAGCAGGTGTTCGTCACGGTCGTCGCCGGGGTCACCATCGGCTACTTCGAATCCCGGCTGCCGGCCGGGACACCGGTGGTGCGGGCCATGCCGAACGCGGCCGCGCTGGTCGGCGCCGGGATCACCGCGCTGGCCAAGGGCCGCTTCGTCACCGCCCCGCAACTCGAGGGCGTCTCGGCGCTGTTCGACTCGGTCGGGGGCGTGCTGAGCGTGCCGGAGAGCCAGATGGACGCCGTCACCGCCCTGTCCGGCTCCGGGCCGGCGTATTTCTTCCTGCTGGTGGAGGCCCTGGTGGACGCCGGGGTGGCCGCGGGCCTGAGCCGCGAGGTGGCCGCCGACCTGACCGCCCAGACCATGGCCGGCTCGGCGGCGATGCTGCTGGAGCGGATGGACGCCGATCGGCGACTGGGCGAGGCGGAGACGCCCGGGCTGCGGGTGGACGCCACCGCCACCCAGCTGCGGGCCACGGTGACCTCCCCGGGCGGCACCACCGCGGCCGGCCTGCGCGAGCTGGAGCGGGGGGGCCTGCGGGCGGCCGTCGACGCCGCCGTCCAGGCCGCCAAAATGCGCTCTGAGCAGCTAAGAATTACATCGGAGTAATCCAAGAATTTTGAACTGATTGTCCCCCACCAGTACCAGTAACCCCATTAGTCCCGCTATTCTCCTTGTGTAAGCGCGTGTCGGTGCCAGCGGAGGGGAAGCCGCTGGCATGCGCGTGCCTGACACGATTGGGTTGCGATGACGTCTACGAACGGGCCATCAGCGCGAGATTCTGCAGGTAAGGCACGGGACGCCGGTTCCGGCGACGGCCAGCAGGGCAGGACGCAATTTCTCACCGTCGCCGAGGTGGCCGCGTTGATGCGGGTCTCCAAGATGACGGTCTACCGGTTGGTGCACAACGGCGAACTGCCCGCGGTGCGGGTGGGGCGGTCGTTCCGGGTGCACGCCAAGGCCGTCCACGACATGCTGGAGACGTCCTACTTCGACGCCGGCTGAGCCCGGCGACGGCGCGGCGGCACCGGACCTGCGTGGGCGCGGTCACCCGACTCCGGTTTGGTGTTCGATGCATCCGGCCGGGTAAAGTGTCCGGGTCTAATCTTTGAAGCAGGCCACGGTCAGATAGCGGAGTTATGGGTTCAGTAATTAAGAAGCGGCGCAAGCGTATGTCGAAGAAGAAGCACCGCAAGCTGCTGCGTCGCACCCGGGTGCAGCGCAGAAAACTCGGCAAGTAACTCCGTCGGCGGCCCGGTGCCGCCGCCCCGCCCGGCCGTTAGGCTGTTCGGGTGGATCCGTCGAATGGGCACAATTCCGGACCGGACGACACCGCCGGCAACACGGTGCATTACCCCAAAATCGTGTTGGTCACCGGCGCCTGCCGGTTTCTCGGCGGCTACCTGACTGCTCGCCTGGCGCAGAACCCGATGATCAAAGGGGTCATCGCGGTGGACGCGATCGCCCCGAGCAAGGACATGCTGCGCCGAATGGGTCGCGCCGAATTCGTCCGCGCTGACATCCGTAATCCTTTCATAGCCAAGGTGATTCGTAACGGCGACGTCGACACCGTGGTGCACGCGGCGGCCGCGTCGTACGCGCCCCGGTCCGGCGGCACCGCGGCGCTCAAAGAGATCAACGTGATGGGCGCGATGCAGCTGTTCGCCGCCTGCCAGAAGGCGCCGTCGGTGCGCCGGGTGGTGCTCAAGTCGACGTCGGAGGTGTACGGCTCCAGTGCGCACGACCCGGTGATGTTCACCGAGGACAGCACCAGCCGCCGGCCGTTCCGGGCCGGCTTCGCCAAGGACAGCCTGGACATCGAGGCCTATGCGCGCGGTCTGGGGCGGCGCCGGCCCGACATCGCGGTCACGATCCTGCGGCTGGCCAACATGATCGGCCCGGCGATGGACACCACCCTGTCGCGCTATCTGGCCGGCCCGTTGGTGCCGACCATTCTCGGTCGGGACGCGCGGCTGCAGCTGCTGCACGAGCAGGACGCGCTGGGCGCGCTGGAGCGCGCGGCGATGGCCGGCAAGGCGGGCACCTTCAACATCGGCGCCGACGGCATCATCATGCTTTCGCAGGCGATCCGGCGGGCCGGCCGGATTCCTTTGCCGGTACCGGGTTTCGGCGTCTGGGCGCTGGACTCGTTGCGGCGCGCCAACCGCTACAACGAGATCAGTCGCGATCAGTTCGATTATTTGAGCTACGGGCGCGTGATGGACACCAGCCGGATGCGTTCAGAGCTTGGCTACCAGCCGAAATGGACGACCGCGGAGGCCTTCGACGACTACGTTCGCGGCCGCGGCCTGACTCCCATAATCGATCCAGATCGGGTACGCTCCCTGGAGAGTCGCGCCATAGCCCTGGCCCAGCGCTGGGGTAGCCGAAATCCAATTCCGTGGGGTGGGGTCAGGTAGGTATCGTGGCGGGTGAAATCAGAGCGAATGTCATTCCACTGCACACGAATCGGGGTCGGGTAGCGGCGCGTCGGAGAGCCGATCAACGGGCCGAGTCAGCTCGCCAGCATCCTTCGTTGCTGTCCGATCCCAGCGGCCGCGCATCCGCCGAGCAGATCGCCGCGGTGGTCCGCGAGATCGATGATCACCGCCGCGCGGCCGGCGCGTCGTCGCCGGAGGCGCCGCTCAACGAGCTGGCGCAGCGGGTCGCCGCGGTCGCCGGGTTCCTGCGTCAGCGCCTCACCGGTGACTACAGCGTCGACGAGTTCGGCTTTGACCCGCATTTCAACAGCGCGATCGTGCGGCCCCTGCTGCGGGTCTTCTTCCGGTCCTGGTTCCGGGTCGAGGTGAGCGGCATCGAGAACCTGCCCGCCGAGGGCGCCGCGCTGGTGGTGGCCAACCATGCCGGGGTGTTGCCGTTCGACGGGCTGATGCTGTCGGTGGCCGTGCACGACGAGCACCCCGCGCACCGGGACCTGCGGCTGCTGGCCGCCGACATGGTGTTCGACCTGCCGGTGGTGGGCGAGGCGGCCCGTAAGGCCGGGCACACCATGGCCTGCACCACCGACGCGCACCGGCTGCTGGCCGCCGGCGAGCTGACCGCCGTGTTCCCGGAAGGCTACAAGGGGCTGGGCAAGCGGTTCGAGGACCGCTACCGGTTGCAGCGGTTCGGCCGCGGCGGGTTCGTCACCGCCGCGTTGCGGACCAAGGCGCCTATCATCCCGTGCTCGATCATCGGGTCCGAGGAGATCTACCCGATGCTGACCGACGTCAAGCTGCTGGCGCGGCTGTTCGGGCTGCCCTACTTCCCGGTCACGCCGCTCTTCCCGTTGGCCGGGCCGATGGGGTTGGTGCCGCTGCCGTCGAAGTGGCACATCGCGTTCGGTGAGCCGATCTACACCGGCGACTACGCGGCCTCCGACGCCGACGACCCGATGGTCACCTTCGAGCTGACCGACCAGGTGCGCGAGACCATCCAGCAGACGCTGTACCGGCTGCTGGCCGGCCGCCGCAACATCTTCTTCGGCTGAGTTCTTCGGCTTGCCCGCCGAACGTCGAGTTGTTGGGCGATTAACCCGTTTTTCGGCCCAACAACTCGACGTTGGCCGGCCTACTTGACCATGGTGAACTGGCAGACGTTGGTGTAGCCGTCGCGGAACAGCTCGGCGCAGCCCCGCAAGTACTTGAGGTAGATGTCGTAGGTCTCCTGACCCTTGAGGGCGATCGCCTCTTCCTTGTGCGCCTCGAGCGCGTCGCCCCAGGCGGTCAGCGTCGGGACGTAGTTCTTTCCGATGAAGTGGTGCCGCTCGATCTTGAAACCCGCGTCGGTCGCGTACTTGTCCACCAGGTTAACCTGCGGCAGCTTCCCGCCCGGGTAGATCTCCTTGAGGATGAAGCTGATGAACCGCAGCAGGGTCATGTTCACCTTCAAGCCCATCGCGTTGCCCTCTTCGCGGGTCGGCACCACGATCGAGTGCAGCAGCATGCGGCCGTCGTCGGGCAGCAGGTCGTAGTACTTCTTGAAGAAGGTGGCGTAGCGCTCGTACCCGGCGTCACCGGCGCCGTCGGCGAAGTGCTCGAACGCGCCCAGCGACACGATGCGGTCGATCGGCTCGTCGGGGAATTCCTCCCACCCCTGGATGCGCACCTCTTTGCGGCGGGGGCTGTCCATCTTGTCGAATTCCGCCACGCAATGGGCGTACTGATTCTCGCTGAGCGTCAGGCCGATGACGTCGACGTCGTACTCCTCCACGGCGTGGCGCATGGTGGAACCCCAGCCGCAGCCGATGTCGAGCAGCGTCATTCCCGGCTCGAGGTTCAGCTTGTCCAGCGCGAGCTTGCGCTTGGCGTACTGGGCCTCTTCCAGCGTCTTGGCGCCCTCTTCCCAGTAGCCGCAGCTGTAGGTCATCGACGGGTCAAGCCAGAGCTTGAAGAACTCGTTCGACTTGTCGTAGTGGGATCGGACCGCCTCGACGGGCGGTTTGAGCTGTGTTTCCCCCTGTGACGTCATCTATATCGCCCCTAACTTTCCTGACTTTCCTGCTGATATGGATGCAACTGCCGCGGCGGTCGCTGCCGCGTCGGCCTCTTGGTGTGCGGCCTCCCCCAGCATCGTGACGACGCTGGTGACAATCGGCTTTCCATCGGCATCGGTCACTTCGCTGCGGATCTCCGCGAGCACGGTGCCGTGGGACTCGATCACCGAGTCTAGATAGGTGTCGAAATACAGCCTGTCGTGGGCCAGGATCGGGCGATGGAACTTGAACTTCTGGTCGCGGTGAATGACCCTGGCGATGTTGATGGGGATGCTGAACTTGGTGAAGATCTCCAGCTGCACGCGGCGACCTGCGATCGCGAGGAACGTGAGGGGCGCCACCATGTCGGGGTACCCAGCTGCGGCGGATTCACTCTCGTCGAAGTGCGCGGGGTGGTCGTCTTTGACCGCGAGCGCGAACTCGCGGATCTTCTCGCGACCGACCTCGAAGTAGTCGGGTGCGCGGTAATGGCTGCCGATAAGTCCTTCGGCTTCTTTGGGGACTGTCATGCCGCTGTGCTCTCCGCTCAAAAATGTCTGCGCGGCGCAGCTTATCAGCGCGATTGCCGTCTGGAGGCCAGAGCGGCCAGCGCACCACCGGCGGCGCCCAGCGCCAGCGCCGACGGCACCCCGATCCGGGCCGCCTTGCGGGCGGTGCGGAAATCGCGAATCTCCCATCCGCGTTCGCGGGCCAGGGCGCGCAGCCGGGCGTCGGGGTTGATGGCCACCGCGGTGCCCACCAGCGACAGCATCGGCACATCGTTGTAGCTGTCGGAGTAGGCGGTGCAGCGTTTCAGGTTGAGCCCCTCGCGAATCGCCAGCGAGCGCACCGCGTGTGCCTTGCCGGTGCCGTGCAGGATGTCGCCGACCAGCCGCCCCGTGAACACGCCGTCGACCGATTCGGCCACCGTGCCCAGCGCGCCGGTCAGGCCGAGCCGTCGCGCGATGGTGGCCGCGAGTTCGTAGGGCGTGGCGGTGATCAGCCACACCTGCTGTCCGGCGTCGAGGTGCATCTGGGTGAGCTCGCGGGTGCCCGGCCAGATCTTGTCGGCGATGATCTCGTCGTAGATCTCCTCGCCGAGGGCCACCAGCTGCTCGACCGACCGACCCTCGATGAAGGCGAGCGCCTTGCGCCGGCCCGCTGCGACGTCGTTGCTGTTCTCCTTGCCGAGCACCTGGAATTTGGCTTGCGCGTAGATGAATCCGAGGACGTCGCGATAGGTGAAGTAGTTGCGGGTGGCCAGCCCGCGGCCGAAGTGCACCGCCGAGGAGCCCTGCACCAGCGTGTTGTCGACGTCGAAGAAGGCGGCGGCGGTCAGGTCGATCGGGGGTTGCGGGCGGTCGTCCTGGGTGGCAGCCGCTTCCTGCATGCCCTCGATCGCGCGGGCGGCGCTGGCGTCAGCGGCCAGCGACTCCAAGTCAACGTGACCGGTGGGGTCTGCGTTGACCGGGTCAGAGGAAGTCATCGCCGAACCTCCTAGATCGCTGTGCTGCCTGGCGACCCAGCGGGTGCCCGATATCCAACCCTATCGGGCAGACGGCGTGGGGGCGTTGACGGTTCGGCGGCCGGGCGGGCTGGCTGGGGCTGGGCGCGGGCTGGGGCTGGGCGCTCGCCGCCGGTCGCCCCGCGGCGGGCTGCCCGTCGCCCGTCGCCCGTCGCCACGCTCGGCGCTTGGCTCACACCGCGATAGGCCTCGGCTTCTGAGGAGGGCCGGCGCCTTCAGGTAGCGGTGATGATGTTGAAGCTAAACCAATCGGGCGGAATTTCCTGGCGCACCGCACCGTCGAGCTCTTCGAAACTGAGCAGCAGTAGATGTGATGCTGCGACGGCGTCGTGCTCGGGCATCCAACCTCTGTCAATTGGTTCACCGTCGACGGTAATGCTGACCCGCCCGGGATAATTCACCGGATCAGGCTTCGTAAGAGTTATTCTCGGATGTAGGCCCTCTTGATACCAGCGATAGCTTGGTGAATCGCTATATCTCGCCGGCCGCGCTTCTTGGCTGATTAGAAATAGCATGTACTTCTCGGCATCGTCGAATCGCCTGAACATCCATAAGTTCTTTCGCGAACCGCGAGATTTCTTGTCGATGTAGTATCCGTCCTTGCCAAGAACCAGAAAGTAGGTAACTTCGTAATCGTCAAGGAAGCGAAGGGTTTCTTTGTCGGTCATCGTCGGTGGCCGCGTCGCCCAGTCTGGAGTCTGACTCGAGTTGTCTACCTTGGCCCCGCTTTGCGGCAAAGGCTTGCGCATTTTGCGCAGGTAGATTGCTTGCCATGAGTACCACGACTTCACGATCCGGTGTAATTCTGGAGGAAACTCTTTCAGATTAATAGGGAGATCAATCATCCTTCTTCCTGTATTCATTAAAGGAGTGCCAGTAGCAGGAGTCGAGGTCGGGTGGCCACACCACGGCGCGGCGATGGTATTCGCCGCCGCGGCCGGCGCGTCGCGCGTGTAAGTCAGGTTCACACTCGGCGCCCACCGTGAATCCAGCTTCACACTCGCCGCTGGTGGGGTGGCGTTGGATTGCCCAGTTCGTATGGGACGATCCAGCCCGATTGCACCCGACGGATACAAGGAAGGTTGGCAAGCTGTCGTTTGCGGTTGTGTGGCGCCTGGCACGTGAGATTCTGGTGCCGAAAATGGTCTCTATCTAACGGTGAATACCTAGAAGCAGCATTCTGGCAATAAGTAAAAGTACAAGGCTTCCGTGACGGGTGGAGAGCTAAGCTTTCTTCTCGGGATCGTACTCGGTGCCGGAAATGTCATCCCAAAATTTGGGCGAAATCTTTGTTTTGCGGTTTTCGGGAGCCACTGCATCGACTTTAGCCTGAAATTCGTCGAAGTCCTTCCTTGCACGTTCTAATTCTTCTGCCGTTGGTTCGGTAACGCCGACTTCTTCCGGAGTCGAGAAAATCTTACCTGCGATCCTTTTGCTCATG